>NZ_JBWKFL010000004.1:207065-215430 GCF_056434305.1 Streptomyces sp. NPDC044061
ACGACGACTCGCTGCGCTGGGACACCGAAACGGTCTGCGGGGCGTGCGGGGACGCGGTGGCCGTGTGCGGGAGGGAGCTGCCGAACGAGATGCGGGAGCGGATGCTCGCCGAGCACGGGCGCACCGATCTGCGGCTGGCGGACTCGGCGCAGCGGCTGACCGTCGTGCGGGTGCTCCGGGAGCGACTCGGCGTCGGGCCGACCGAGGTCCGGGCGCTCGCGGAGCAGGTGATGGCCGGGGAGTACGGCGGAACGCGTCCGGAGACGGAGCTGCTCGCACGGAGACTGCGAGCCGCGGGGGTCGACGCCGTCGCCGTACCGGCCTAGTCTCGGAAGCGCGGTATCTCTGACTGAGTCAAGTATCCGGGGGCGATCATGACGGTCCAGGACGTCCGTGCCTTCAACCGCTTCTACACCGGCGTCATCGGCGCCCTCGACTACGGCCGTCACCTGTACGCGCCGTACACCCTCACCGAGTCCCGCGTGCTGTACGAGCTCGCGCACGCCAGGCAGCTGGACGCGGCCGACCTGCGCGCCCAGCTCGATCTGGACGCGGGGTATCTGAGCCGCATCCTGAACAGGTTCGAGGAGGCCGGGCTGGTCGAGCGCAAGCCGTCCGAGGCGGATCCGCGCCGCAGGAGCGTCACCCTCACCGCACGCGGGCGGGACGCCGCCGGGCTGCTGGACGAGCGGGCGCGGGAGACGGTCGGGGCGCTTCTGGACACCGTGGCAACCGAGGACCGGCCACGGCTGGCGGAGGCGATGCGGACCATCCGGGGCATCCTCGGGGACGGGCCGGCACCGGCGCCCGGGGAGGTCGTGCTGCGCGAGCCACGCCCCGGCGACCTCGGCTGGATCGTGCAGCGCAACGCCGCCCTCTACGCGGCCGAGTACGGCTGGAACGCCGACTACGAAGGCCTGGTGGCGAGGATCGTCGCCGACTTCGCCGAGGACCACGACCCGCATCTGGAGCGGGTGTGGATCGCCGAGCTGGAGGGCCGTCCGGTGGGGTGTGTGATGTGCGTGCGGGACGATGTCCCGGCCACCGCCCGGCTGCGGCTGCTCCTCGTCGAGCCCGAGGCGCGCGGGCACGGTATCGGCGACCGGCTGGTGCGGGCCGTCGTCGACTTCGCGCGCGGGGTCGGCTACCGCGACCTGGTGCTCTGGACCAACGACGTGCTCAGCAGCGCCCGCCACCTCTACCAGCGGCACGGCTTCGCGCTGGTCGCCGAGAAGCCGCACCGCTCCTTCGGCAAGGATCTGGTCGGCCAGGACTGGCGGTTGGATCTGCACGGATCGGGCACCTGACGAGTAGGGTCCGGGACATGAAGCTGGCGTTCTCCACTCTTGGTGTCCCCGGCCTGCCCGTGCCTGAGGTCCTGGCGCTCGCGACCACGCACGGCTATCACGGCGTCGAACTGCGCGCCCATCCCGAGGAGCCGGTGCACCCGGACCTCACCACCGCCGAGCGCGCCGAGACGGCCGCGCTGTTCAAGGCGGCCGGGGTGGAGCTGCTCGGCCTCGCCGGGTACGCGCGTGTCGCCGCGCCGGGTGACGACACCCCCGTCATCGACGAGATCCGCCGACTCCTGCAGTTGGCGCACGACCTGGGTGCCCCTTTCGTGCGGGTGTTCCCCGGCGCCGACCCGGACCGTCCCCACGAGGAGTCCGACGCCGTGGCCGCCCGGCGGCTGGGCACCGCCGCCGAGGACGCCGCCGCGCTCGGGGTCCGGATCCTGCTGGAGACCCACGACTCGCACCCCACCGGCGCCGACGTGATCCGCGTCCTCGGCCCGGTCGGCCACCGGCAGGTGGGCGCGCTGTGGGACGTGATGCACACCTGGCTGGGCGGCGAGCAGCCCTCGGACAGCTACGCGGCCCTGGCCCCGCACCTCGGCTACGTCCAGGTCAAGGACATCGCCTCGGCCGAGGACACCACCCCGCTCCCGCTCGGCGCCGGCGTCCTCCCGCTCACCGAGTGCGTGGACGTCCTGTGCCGGCACGGCTGGGACGGCTGGCTGTGCTGGGAGTACGAGAAGCGCTGGTACGAGGGGGCCGCCCCGCTCCCGGAGCTGCTGGGCGCGGGCCGCGACCATCTCGTACGACTGCTCGGCGAGGCCGCCTAGCACGCAGGGCGGGCGCCGGATAATTCGCTGGCCGGAGCCGAGGGGGCCGGTTAGCCTCCCCCGGTGATCCAGCAGCCCTCCCCGCGCGCCCTCCCCCGCCCCCGTTCCCTCTCATGAGCCTCACCCGCTCACTCATCGACGTACGGCCGCTGCGCGCCTCGCCCGTCTTCCGGCGGCTGCTGATCGGGCGGACCGTGTCCGTGCTCGGCGGGTTCATGACCGTGGTGACGGTCATGTACCAGGTGTGGGACATGACCCACAGCACGGCGTGGACCGGCGCGGTCGGGCTGGCGCAGGCGCTGCCGCTGATCGCGTTCGGGCTGTTCGCGGGGGCCCGGGTGGACCGCGCGGACCGGCGCCGGATCTACCTGACGGCCACCGTGGGCCAGGCCGCCTGCTCCCTGCTGCTGGCCGTGCAGGGCTTCACGGGCCAAGTCCCGGTGGCGGGCGTGCTCGCGCTGGTCGCCGTGCAGTCGACGTTCGGCGCGCTCGGCGCCCCGGCGGCCGGGGTGTTCGTACCGCGTCTGCTGCCCAAGGACCAGGTGGCCGCCGGTCTCGCCCTGAACCAGATCACCGGCCAGTCGATGATGCTGATCGGCCCCGCCCTGGCCGGTGTGCTGCTGGGCTGGCTGGGCGTCGGCGCCTGTTATCTGCTCGACGCCCTCAGCTTCTGTGTCGCCTTCTACGGCGCCTTCGGGCTGCCCGCGCTGCGTCCGGAGGGCGCGCCGTCACGGGCGGGTGTGCACGGGGTGCTGGACGGGCTGCGGTTCCTGGCCGGGCACCGGGTGGTGCGGGGCGCGCTGATCACCGATCTGGCGGCGACCGTGCTGTCCTTCCCGGTCAGTCTGTTCCCGCTGGTCAACGCCGAGCGCTTCGGCGACGACCCGCGCACCCTCGGTCTGTTCCTGTCCGCACTCGCGGTGGGCGGCATCGCGGCGACGGCCCTGTCCGGCGCGCTGACCCGGCTCGGCCGGCCGGGCACGGTGATGCTGTGCACGTCCGCCACCTGGGGCGCGGCCCTGCTCGGCTTCGGCCTGTCGACCGACCCGTGGACCGGCCTCGCCCTGCTCGCCGTCGCGGGGGCGGCGGACTCCACCTCGGTGGTCTCCCGCTCCACGATCGTGCAGACCCGCACCCCGGACGCCCTGCTCGGCCGGGTCACGGCGGCCGAGCAGATCGTCGGCCAGGCGGGACCCAACCTCGGCAACATTCGGGGCGGCCTGGTCGCCGGCTGGACCTCCGGCGCCACCGCCCTGGTCACCGGCGGACTGATGTGCGTGCTGGCGGTGGCGGCGGTCGCGGCGACGACGCCCGAGCTGCGGGACGGCGCCACGGGTTCGCCGGACGCGCCGTGAGGGGTGCGGAGCCGTCCAGGCACCGGTCGAGGACGGCCGGCCAGGAGCCGTAACCGGCGTCCAGGTCGAGGTGGGCGGCGCCCGGGACGACGTCGGCGGGGATGCCGAGCGGTGTGCCGAAGACGCGCTCGGCGCCCTCCGGGCAGCGACTGAGCCGGGCGGCGGCCCGGTCGGCCGCTGCCGGCTGATCCCGCTCAGCCGATCCCGCTCAGCGCCCCGAACGCCTCGTGGAAGCCCGGGAACGTCTTGCGCACGCAGCCGGGGTCGTCGTACGACAGACCGGGTGTGCGCAGGCCGGTCACCGCGAAGGACATCACGATGCGGTGGTCGCCGTAGCTCTTGATCCCGACGTCGGGCAGGGGCGCGCCGGGCCGGATCTCGATCCAGTCGGGGCCGGTCGCCACGTCCACGCCGAGCCGGCGGAGGTTCTCCGCACAGGCCTCCAGCCGGTCGCACTCCTTCACCCGTGTGTTGGCGACGTCCTCGATGCGGACGGGTCCGGAGGCGAACGGCGCGATCGCGGCGAGCGTCGGCATGGTGTCGGAGACGTCCCGCATGTTCACGGTGAGCCCGCGCAGAACTCCCGTGCCGCGTACGGTCGTCCGGTCCTCGGCCACCTCCACGTGCGCGCCCATCCGCCGCAGCACCTCGACGAACCGCAGATCGCCCTGGAGCGCCGCGGAGCCGAGGCCGGGCACGGTCACCTCACGGCCCGGGGTGACGGCCGCCGCGGCGAAGAAGTAGCTCGCGGTCGAGGCGTCCGGCTCCACCGCGTAGGTGGTGGCGCGGTACCCGCCGGCCGGGACCTCGAAGACGTCGCCGTCCCGGACCGCCTCCACCCCGAAGGCCCGCATCATCGCGAGCGTGATCTCCACGTACGGCGCCGAGACCAGGTCGGTCACCCGGATCCGCAGTCCCGTGCGGGTCAGCGGGCCCAGCAGGAGCAGCGCGGTCAGGTACTGCGAGGACTCGCCCGCGTCCAGCACGACCTCGCCGCCCTCGACCCCGGCCGCCCGGACCGTCAGGGGGTGGTGGCCCTCGGCCTGCTCGTGCCGCAGGTCGACACCGAGGTCGCGCAGCGCTCGCGTGAGTGGGCCGAGGGGGCGCCGGCGCATCTGCGGAGAGGCGTCGAAGCGGTAGGTGCCGTGGCCGGCGGCCGCCAGGGTGGGCAGGAAGCGGGCGGTGGTGGCGCCGTCGCGGCAGTGGACGTAGGCCTCGGCGAGCGCCGGGCCCTGCGGGCGGCCGTCCACCTGCCAGACCTCCGGGGTGCGGCCCACCCGGTAGCCGAGCCGGACCAGGCCCTCGGCGAAGCCCTCGGTGTCGTCGGAGCGCAGGGGCCGTACGAGGGTGCTGACACCGTCGGCGGCGGCCGCGAGGAAGAGCGCGCGGGCGGTGATGGACTTGGAACCGGGGATGTCGACAGCGGGCATGGCCGCCATGATGGTCCGCCGGCCGGGCGCGGGGGCGGAACGTCCACGGTCTGGACCCGTCGGGACAGTAGTCCGGCGCACGGGAACCCATTGCCGCCGAAGGCCGTCCAACGCTCAGGCTGCCGGACAGTCCCGTGGTGCGGTGTCGGCCCTCGCCGCTGGCCGCGAACGCCGACGCACCCTCTCCGCCGCACCACGCCCGACAGCCCACCGCCATCGGCGCGCCCCCCTCCCATGCGCCGATGGCGGCCTCGTTCTGGCTTACTGTGCATTGTCTTGACGGAAAGAAACTTCCCGGATATTGGTGACTCCTCGGAAGTTTCCTTCAGCGGTTCTCCTCTGGAAGGAGCGCACGTGCACGACAGCAGCACGGGAAGCACGGGAAACACCGCACGGCCGTCCAGACGGACCGTCCTCGCAGCCACTGCGGGACTCACCGCCGCGCTGACCGTACCCGCCCACGCCGCCCACGCCGCCGCCTCGAACGACCGCAGACTCCGCGCCCTCGTCTCCCGCATGAGCCTGGAGGAGAAGGTCGGCCAGCTCTTCGTGATGCGGGTCTACGGCCACTCCGCCACCGCCCCCGACCAGGCCGACATCGACGCCAACCTCCAGGAGATCGGCGTCCGCACGGCCGCCGAACTGATCGCGAAGTACCGGGTCGGCGGGATCATCTACTTCACCTGGGCCCACAACACCCGGGACCCGCACCAGATCGCCGACCTGTCCAACGGCATCCAGCAGGCCTCCCTGGAGCAGCCCCGGGGCCTGCCCGTGCTCATCGCCACCGACCAGGAGCACGGCATCGTGTGCAGGGTGGGCAAACCGGCCACGCTGTTCCCGGGCGCGATGGCGATCGGAGCGGGCGGCTCCCGGTCCGACGCCCGCACCCTCGGCCGGATCTCCGGCGCCGAACTGCGCGCGATGGGCATCAACCAGGACTACTCGCCCGACGCCGACGTGAACGTCAACCCGGCCAACCCGGTGATCGGCGTACGGTCCTTCGGGGCCGACCCGGCCGCGCTCGCGGCCCTGGTGGCGGCCGAGGTGAAGGGCTATCGGACCGCCCGGGTCGCGGCGACGGCCAAGCACTTCCCGGGGCACGGCGACACCGCCGTCGACAGCCACACCGGCTTCCCGGTCATCACCCACAGCCGGGACCTGTGGGAGAAGCTGGACGCGGTGCCCTTCCGGGCCGCGATCGAGGCGGGCATCGACTCGATCATGACCGCCCACATCCAGTTCCCGGCCCTCGACGACTCCGGGGACCCGGCCACCCTCTCCCACCCGATCCTCACCGGCATCCTGCGCGGCGAACTCGGCTACGACGGGGTCGTGGTCACCGACTCCCTCGGCATGGAGGGCGTGCGCACCAAGTACGGCGACGACCGGGTGCCGGTGCTGGCCCTGAAGGCCGGCGTCGACCAGTTGCTCAACCCGCCGTCGCTCGACGTGGCGTGGAACGCGGTCCTCAGGGCCGTCCAGAACGGCGAGCTGACCGAGGCCCGCCTGGACGAATCGATCCTGCGGATCCTCCGGCTGAAGGCACGTCTCGGTCTCCTCGACCGGGCCCAGGTCACCCGGTCCGGTGTCGACCGCACGGTCGGCACCGAGGCCCACCTGGCCGCCGCGGACCGGATCGCCGAGCGGACCACGACCCTGCTGGTCAACGAGGACGGCGTACTCCCGCTCGACCACGCCAGGGAGCCCAGGGTCCTCGTCGTCGGCGCCGACCCGGCCTCCCCGTCCGGCACCACCGGCCCGCCCACCGGTGTCCTGGCCGGCGCCCTGACCGAACTGGGCTTCACCGCCACCGCCCTGTCCACCGGCACCGCGCCGTCGGAGACGGTCGTCGCCCGTGCCGTGGCGGCGGCACAGGACGCGGACGCGGTGGTCGTCGGAACGTACAACGTGACGGCGGGCAGTACCCAGCGCACCCTGGTCGAGCGGCTGCTCGCGACCGGCACACCGGTGGTGGCGGTCGCCGTCAGAAACCCCTACGACGTGGCCCAACTCACCTCGGTGAAGGCATACTTGGCGTCCTATTCCTGGACCGACGTCGAACTGCGGGCCGCGGCCCGGGTGATCGCCGGGCGGGTGGCTCCGCGCGGAAGGCTCCCGGTGCCGGTGCAGCGGGCGGACGATCCGGCGCAGGTGCTGTATCCCCTCGGCCACGGGCTGACGTACTAGACGTACGTCACGTAACGGACACAAACCCCCCAAAGGGCGGAAACCATCCCGCATGTCTGGCGTGGCCTCGGCGACGGGGCCACGCTGGACGGGGGTGTCTGGGGGGAATGCGATGCTCGGGAAAGGTGCCGCGGGGGTGGCGCACCGGCTGCTGCCGGCCGCCCCCGCCCTGATCGCCCTGGCCGCCCTGCTCACCGGGTGCCAGGGCCCGGCGGACGCCCCCGTGGGCAACGCCCGGCCCGCCACCGTCCTCCCCTCCGGCTACGGCGCCCAGTTCCTCGCGGTCGGCGAGTGCAGCTCCTTCGGCACCGCCGGCTTCACCGAGGTGCCGTGCGCGGGCGAGCGGGCCGCCGCCCGGGTCGTGGCCCGCTACGACGGCGCGGTCACCGACGGTCCGCTGTGCCCGGCGGCCACCGACTTCGTCCTGCACATCAGCGAACAGCGGCCGGCGGGCGACGAGGACGGCGACGGCGCGATCCCCCAGGGCTACGCCTGCATGCGCAACCTGGAACCCCCGCACCCCGGCGACCCGGGCGGCGGAGGCGGCCCGCGCACGATCCCCGGCGACTGCGTGTACGACTCGGGCGACGGCCAGGTGCGCGAGACGGCGTGCGACGGCTCGGGGCGCCGGAAACCGCGGTACAAGGTCACGAAGGCGGTGACCGACCGGTCCTCCTGCCCCGCGACGACGGTCCTCTACGTCCAGTTGGGCGGCAGGAACCCGGTGGGCTGCGCCCGGCCGGTGTGACACCTCCTTCGTACGGCCCACTCCGAGCTGCGGCATATGCCAGGAGAGCCGGAAGCTGGCTGGGACCCCTGACGGACACCCGCACCCACCGAAGGAAGCGCCATGACCGCTCTGACCCAGATCCCCCTGGAGGGCGGGGGCTCCGTCCTGGTCGAGGCGCCCGCCGCGGTGGCGGGCCCGGTGAAGGCCGGACGGATCACGGACATCGTCCGGGAGATGCCGGCCACCCTGCAGGAAGCTCTGGGGCCGATCACGGACGCGGCCGAGGCCGCCCTCGACCAGCTGCGCAAGGCCCGCCCCGACGAGATCACGATCGAGTTCGGCGTGGACCTCGCGGTCGAGGCCGGGGCGGTGATCACCAAGGGCAGCGCCGCCGGCCATCTGCAGGTGACCGTGTCGTGGAAGGGCGAGGGTTCCTGACGGTTCGCGGGGGGGGGGGGGGGGGGGGGGGGGAGCGGGGGGGGGGGGGGGGGGGGGGGGGGAGAGAGAGAAGAAAATGCCACCCCCCCCCCCCCCC
>NZ_JBWKFL010000004.1:215440-312638 GCF_056434305.1 Streptomyces sp. NPDC044061
ACTGGGGGGGGAACAACAAGGGAAAGCCCCGCTGGCGGTTGGGGGGGGACGGTGTGGGGGAGGGGGGGGGTTTCTGGAGGTTTTGGGGGGGGCCCGGCCGGCCCCCCCCCGCCGTCGGGAGTGGTGGGACCCGCGTCACGGACGCAGCGCCGGCTCCCTCTCCCCGTCCGCTACGTCCAGCTTCGCGTCATGGCGAGCCAGCGGCTTCGCCGCCGACGGGTTCTTCTGGACCGCGGCCGACGCGACGCCCGCCCATTCCAGGATCCGTGCCGTCGACAGGGCCTTCTCCTCCGACACCAGCCCCGCCACGTTGGCTCCGTGGTTCAAGCCCGGCGCCGTGAAGACGTAGGAGTCGTGGGCGCCCTTGCCGAGGCGGAAGCGTTCCGAGCCCCAGGGGTCGTTCTGGCCGTAGACGAACAGCATGTGCCGCGCGTGGTGGCGGACCCACGTGTCGACGCCCCGCATCGCGCCCGGCTGGAAGCGCATCGGGATGGAGCGGGGGACGAAGTTGCGCGGCGGCTGGTAGCCGTAGCGGATCAACTTCCGCTCGATGTACGGGAAGTGGATCGTCGGCGCGCCCAGCTGGGTGCCCGCCTGGTAGTAGTACGGCGTGTACGTCTCCAGGCCCTGGTCGGTGTATGCCGAGAAGCCCGAGATCGTGTCGACCGAGTTCCAGATCGCGTCGTCCGTTGCCGTGGCCGCGTCCGCGGGGATGGAGTCGCAGTCCTTCAGCAGGCTGTACTGCCAGAAGCCCCAGACGTAGTCGAGGACCACCGCCTCGTAGGCCTTGTCCAGGCCGCCGATGGTGGAGAAGGTGTAGCCGTTGTCGGCGGCGTACTGGGCGTACTTCGCCTCCAGCGGCTCGCGGCGGACCAGCGCCTCGCGCTGAACTGCGTTCAGGCGGTCCCGGCACTCCTTGGTGCCGACCTTGGCGAAGAAGCGGTCGTACGCCGAGTCCTCGTTGTTGACGACGTCGTTGGGGGCGACGTAGGCCACCACGCCGTCCATGTCGCGCGGGTAGAAGCGCTCGTAGTACGTGGCCGTCATGCCGCCCTTGGAGCCGCCGGTCGCCAGCCAGTTGGCGGAGTAGACCGGCTTCAGGGCCTCGTAGACGCGGTGCTGGTCGCTCGCCGCCTGCCAGATGTCCAGCTTGGACCAGTCGGCCGGGTCGGGCCGGGACGGCGTGAAGAAGCGGTACTCCAGCGAGACCTGGTTGCCGTCCACGATCTGGGTGGGCTCGCGGCGGGACGGCGTCGTGGAGACGTTGTAGCCGCTGGTGTAGAAGACCGTCGGCCGGCTCACGTCCTTGTGCAGCACGGTGATGCGCTGCTGGAAGGTGCCCCGGTCCGGGTGCCGGTGGTCGATCGGCTGGGTGTAGTTCAGGACGAAGTACCGGTAGCCGGGGTACGGCTTCTCCTGGACCAGGCTCATGCCGGGTATCGCCAGGAGGCGGTCCTTGATGTCGGTGGGCCCTGACTGCGCGGACTGTGCGGCGGTGGCCGCGCCCGCCGTGCTCAGCGTTCCTATGAACACCGTGAGCGCCAGCAGCCATCTGAGCGCCTTGCGCATGCGCAACTCTCCCCTGTGAGACAGATGTCCGCCGGAAGCTAGCGGAGCAACTGCCGTCACACCAGAGGGGGTTGTGCGATTTGCGTGGATGCGCGGTTTACGCGGTCAGCACAGGATCCAGCCGGAGCTGACCGAGTCCCGGTTCACCGAGCCCTTCACCCACACACAGCGCTGCCCGGCGTGGACGGTCACCGGGCCGGCGTGGTGCTTGTACTGGCCCTTGTCCACGACCGGCCGGTTGCCGCGGGCCTGCACGCTGACCGACATCGTGCGCCTGACACCGGGGTTCCTCGCGACGGTGACGGCGCAGACGTAGCCGTCGCGCTTGTAGACGTGCACCACGCCGGTTCTGAAGGGCAGCGTCCGCACCTCGCGCCCGGCGCAGGAGCCTGCCGTCGCCGCCGTGGCGGTGCCGGGCACCGCGAGAGCGAGCGCCCCGGACGCGGCCAGCACGGCCGCGCCCAGCGCCAGGCGCCGGCGTATCGCACCACTGTCCACTGTCGTCCTCCCCGTACCGCCGTCATACGTCGCCGATGACCGTACTGATGTACGGACGCACGACATGTGTCGGATGGTTGCACGACCGTCAGGAGTGCGTTTCAGCCACCCCCCGAACAGCGCGCCTCAGCGGGACGCGCCCACCGGCTCCTCCGGTTCGGACTGGCCGACGAAGGTGCGCCACAGCTCGGCGTACCGGCCGCCGCGGGCCAGGAGTTCCTCGTGGGTGCCGTCCTCGGCCACCCGGCCGTGGTCCATCACCACCACCCGGTCCGCGCGGGCGGCCGTGGTCAGCCGGTGGGCGACCACCAGCGTCGTACGGCGCCCCGCCAGACGGTCGGTGGCCTGGTTGACCTGGGCCTCCGTTGCCAGGTCCAGGGCCGCCGTGGCCTCGTCGAGCAGAAGGACGTCGGGGTCGACGAGTTCGGCGCGGGCGAGGGCGATCAGCTGGCGCTGGCCGGCCGAGAGGTTGCGGCCGCGCTCGGCGACCTCGTGCAGATAGCCGCCGTCGAGCGTGGCGATCATCTCGTGCGCGCCGACGGCCCGCGCCGCCGCCTCGACTTCGGCGTCGGTGGCGTCGGGGCGGCCGTAGGCGATGGCGTCACGGACGGTGCCCGGGAAGAGGTAGGCCTCCTGCGGGACGACCCCGAGCCGGTGGCGGTACGCGGTCAGGTCCAGCGCGCGCAGGTCCGTGCCGTCGACCGTGACCCGGCCGGAGGTGGGGTCGTAGAACCGGGCCACCAGCTTGACGAGGGTCGACTTGCCCGCGCCCGTCTCACCGACGAAGGCGACGGTCTGCCCGGCCGGGACGGTCAGGTCGATGCCGGTCAGCGCCTCTTCGTCGGTGCCGTAGGCGAAGTGCACGTCCTCGAAGGCGATGTCGCCGCGCAGGGCGGGGACATCGCGGGGTTCGTCCGCGGCTCCGGTCGAGGTCGGCTCGCGCAGCAGTTCCTGGATGCGGCCCAGCGAGACCGTGGCCTGCTGGTAGCCGTCGAAGACCTGGGAGAGCTGCTGGACCGGCGCGAAGAACAGGTCGATGTAGAGGAGGTACGCGACCAGCGCGCCCGTGGTCAGGGTGGCGGCCTCGACACGGCCCGCGGCCGCCATCAGTACGGCCGCCGCCGCCACCGACGACAGCAGCTGGACGAACGGGAAGTAGATGGATATCAGCCACTGGCCGCGGATGCGGGCGCTCCGGTAGCTGTCGCTGCGCTCGGCGAACCGCCGCCCGCCGTCCCGCTCGCGCCGGAAGGCCTGCACGATCCTGAGTCCGGCCACCGACTCCTGCAGGTCGGCGTTGACCACCGACACGCGCTCGCGAGCGAGTTCGTACGCCTTGACGCTCGCCCGGCGGAAGAAGAAGGTGGCGACGATCAGCGGGGGCAGGGTGGCGAAGACGACGAGGGCGAGCTGCACGTCGATCACCAGCAGGGCGACCATGATGCCGAAGAAGGTGACGACCGAGACGAAGGCCGTGACCAGTCCGGTCTGCAGGAAGGTGGAGAGGGCGTCGACGTCCGTCGTCATCCGGGTCATGATCCGGCCGGTCAGCTCGCGCTCGTAGTAGTCGAGGCCGAGCCGCTGGAGCTGGGCGAAGATCTTCAGCCGCAGCGCGTACAGCACGCGCTCGCCGGTACGGCCGGTGATCCGGGTCTCGCCGATCTGGGCCGCCCACTGCACCAGCACGGTCACCAGGCCGAGCAGCGAGGCCGCCCAGACCGCGCCGAGGGCCGCCTTCGTGACGCCCGCGTCGATGCCGTGCCGGATCAGCACCGGCAGCAGCAGGCCCGCGCCCGCGTCCACGGCGACCAGCAGCAGGCTCACCAGCAGGGGCAGCCCGAAGCCGTGGAGGAGGCGGCGCAGGCCGTACGACTCCTCGGGGCGGACCGCGCGGGCCTCGTCGACGCTCGGGGTGTCGGTGGCCGGGGGCAGCGCCTCGACCTGGGCGAGCAGTTCGGGGGTGGCCGGGGTGCCGGACAGCGCCGTGTCCTTGGCGTTCTTGGCCGCACGGTCGCCGGTCCACAGCCTGGGGGTCACCCCGCGCTCGGCGTCGAACTCGGCGTCCAGCTCCTCGCGGACGGAGGTGTCCTGCCGCGGCTCGGCCGGGAGGTCGTGGCCCGGGGAGACCCCGCCCAGCTCGTCCGGGTCGGTCAGCAGGCGGCGGTAGAGGGCGGAGCGCTCCTGGAGCTCGTCGTGCGTGCCCAGGTCGGCGAGCCGGCCGCCGTCCAGGACGGCGATGCGGTCGGCGAGGTTGAGGGTGGAGCGGCGGTGCGCGATGAGCAGGGTCGTGCGGCCCCGCATGACGTGCTTCAGCGCCTCGTGGATCTCGTGCTCCACACGGGCGTCCACCGCCGAGGTCGCGTCGTCGAGGACCAGCAGGCGCGGGTCGGTGAGCAGGGCCCGGGCCAGCGCGATGCGCTGGCGCTGGCCGCCGGAGAGGGTCAGGCCCTGTTCGCCGACCTTGGTGTCGTAGCCCCCGGGCAGCTCCGCGATGAAACGGTCCGCCTGGGCGGCCAGGGCGGCGGCCTCGATCTCCTCCTGGGTGGCGTCGGGGCGGCCGTAGGCGATGTTGTTGCGGACGGTGTCCGAGAAGAGGAACGAGTCCTCGGGGACCAGCCCGATCGCGGCCCGCAGGGAGTCCAGGGTCAGCTCGCGCACGTCGTGGCCGCCGATCAGGACGGCGCCGCGGGTGACGTCGTAGAAGCGCGGGAGGAGCAGGGAGAGGGTGGACTTGCCGGAGCCGGAGGAGCCGACCACGGCGAGGGTCTCGCCCGGCCGGATCTCGAGGCTGAGCCCGTCCAGGACCTTGCGCTCGTGCTCGTAGCCGAAGGACACGTCGTCGAACTCGACGGTGGCGGGCGCGTCGGCCGGGAGGGTCTTGGTGCCGTCCTTCAGGGTCGGCTCGGTGTCGATCAGCTCCAGGACGCGCTCGGTGCCGGCGCGGGCCTGCTGGCCGACGGTGAGGACGACGGCGAGCATGCGGACCGGGCCGACCAGCTGGGCGAGGTAGGTGGAGAAGGCGACGAAGGTGCCGAGGGTGATGTGGCCGCGCACGGCCAGCCAGCCGCCGAGCGCCAGCATGGCGACCTGGCCGACCGCCGGGACCGCCTGCAGGGCCGGGGTGTACTTGCTGTTCAGCCGGATCGTGCGCAGCCGCCCCGCGAACAGCCGCCGGCCGACCTCCCGCAGCTTCCCGGTCTCCTGCTCCTCCTGCCCGAACCCCTTCACCACGCGTACGCCGCTCACCGCGCCGTCCACCACGCCGGCCACGGCGGCGGCCTGGGCCTGTGCGTACCAGGTGGCGGGGTGGAGCTTGCTGCGGCTGCGCTTGGCGATCCAGCCGAGGGCCGGGGCCACGGCCAGGGCGACCAGGGTCAGGGGCAGCGAGAGCCACGCCATGATCACCAGGGAGATCAGGAAGAGCAGGAGGTTCCCGATGGTCATCGGGAGCATGAAGAGCAGGCCCTGGATCAGCTGGAGGTCGCTGGTGGCCCGGCCGACGACCTGACCGGTGGACAGCTCGTCCTGGCGGCGGCCGTCGAGGCGGCTGATCGTGCCGTACATCTCGGTCCGCAGGTCGTACTGGACGTCGAGGGCGAGCCGGCCGCCGTAGTAGCGGCGGACGAAGGTGGCGCCGTAGACGAGGAGCGCGGCGGCTATCAGGGCGCCCGCCCAGGTGCCCATGGAGCGGCTGTGGTCGCCGATCACGTCGTCGATGATCACCTTGGTGATCAGCGGGACGACGGCCAGCACCGCCATGCCGGCGAGCGAGGCGCCCAGAGCCAGCACGACGTCCTTCGGATACCGCCAGGCGTAGCCCGCCAGCCGTCGTGCCCATCCCCGTTGCGCAACCACGCCGGTGCCTTCCGTTCGACCTGTTCTACCGGAAAGCACCAACGCCGAAGGAAGCGGATTTCATCCCTCCGCAACATTCGCCCTGCCGGTCCGGCCCGGGGCGGCCGCTCCCAGGAGGCTCGCACCCGCAGGCAGCCGGCCTCAGGAGGCTCGTACCCGCAGGTAATAGAACCGCGTCGTCTGTACCGCGTTCTGGTTGTCGTCGCTGACCAGGAGGACCTTCAGGCGGCCGGTGCGGTCACGCCCGGTGATCGTCATGCCCTCGATGTTGTCCAGCAGGGGGTTCGACTGGGGCTGCTTCGCCGTGGCGCCCAGGGTGGGGCAGTCGGCGATGTCCGCGAGGAGGGTCTTCCCGACCGGGCGTACGTCCGGCTGCCCGGTGAGGTTCTCGATGCCGCTGGTGTCCGTGGCGTGGCGGAGGTCGGCCAGGTAGAGGCGGACGGTGTTGCCGACGCCCGCGGTGAAGCCGCGCTCCAGGACGAGGAGGCGGCCGTCGGGGGTGGCCTGGACCTCGGGGACGCCGAGGCCGGCGTCGGTGCGGTAGGCGTACTGGGCGGCGAGCCGGAACCGGCCGTGCCGGCGGGTCCAGGTCTGGAAGCGGACGGTGCCGGTGGAGTCGCCCGAGATCGCGTACTCCATGGAGGCCAGCAGGGTGTGGCCGCCGGGCAGCAGGGTCAGGCCCTCGAACGTCTGGTTGCCCGTGGCGCGGCCCGCCGGGGCGACCAGGAGGGACGTCGGGACCGGGAGGCGGTCGAGGATCCTCCCGGCACGGGAGTAGCGGCGGACGGACGGCTCGGTCTCGGAGGTGATCAGCCGGGTGCCGTCCCGGTCGATGACGAGGCCCTCGGAATCGAGGTCGGCGCCCTTCTCGTCGGCGAGGCGGACGGCCGACGTCGGCCGAAGGGTCCTCGGGTCCAGGCCGAAGAGGGAGGAGCGGTCCTCGAGCGCGGCGATCGAGCCGTCGCCGTCCATCGCGAGGGCGGAGAAGTTGCCGACGAAGGTGCCCTGGTACGTCGTCTTGTCGAGCGCGTCGGAGAAGCGGTCGATGGAGACAGCGGGCGAACAGTCGTTTCTCGTGGCGGAGTTGGCGCTTGCGGGCCCGGCGGCGGTCAGGCAGGTGGCCGCCGCCAGGCCGGCGGTGAGGGCGGCGAGTACGGTTCTCAGGCGCATGGCCGTCACCGTAGGAGAGGACGGTGACGGCGGGGAGACCGCCTCGTGAAGCGTCAGCCGTTCGACGGCACCGCGGGGAACGCCTCGCTCGGCGTGGAAGTGGGCGTGTAGCGCAGGGCGGTGGCGGAGGACGTCACCGGGACGAGGTCCTTGTGGATGGCCTTCGCCACGTTCTGGATGGTGGTGACGCCGTAGTCCATGGTGCTGTTGTCCCAGGTGAGCACCGACATCATGTAGTCGTGGCCGCCGCCGCTGAAGGTGCCGAGGCTGTGCACCCGCCAGCCGTGCGTGGAGCGCTGCAGCCAGCCGTTCTTGACGTGCACGGTGACCGTGGACGGTGCCCCGGCCGGCGTGCCCCAGCGCTGCGAGGAGATGACCTGGCTCATCAACTTCAGGATGTAGGCACGGGAGTTGTCGCTCAGGACTGTGTTCTTGGCGGTGACCAGCTTGAGCAGCTTCTGCTCGTCGGTGACGTTCTCCTGGGTCAGCCCCCAGTAGCCGTTCGCGCCCGGGACGGTCTTCGTCATTCCGGCGGCGGCCAGGAAGCCCTTGATCTTCGTCAGGCCGAGCTGCTTCCAGAGGGTGCTGGTCGCGTTGTTGTCCGACTTGGTGATCATGGCCTTGGCGAGCGAGGCCTCACGGTCGGTCAGATAGCGGTTGTGCTTCTTCGCGTCCCACAGCAGCGTGGCGAGGACGGTGACCTTCACCGTGCTGGCCGAGTCGTAGGAGGAGGTGGCCCGCAGCGTGCACGTCGTCTTCGTGGTGCGGTCGTAGACGCCGATCGCGACGGTGCTCCTGCGGTTGGCCAGCGCCGCCGTGATGTCCTTCTGCAGCTTGGTGGCCAGGCCCGCCTTGGCGGACGTACAGCTGACGGTCGGCGTCGCCGCGGCGGCCGGGGCGGCGGCGGCCACGGCCACGGAGGGTATGAGCACCCCGGCGCCGAGGGCCGCGGCCAGCACTCTGGCACGTCGGGATATCCGGTGAGTCATGGAGGGTTCCCCCTGAATGTCGTGTGGCGTCGGCACTTCGGACGCCGTCGGGCGCACCCCTGCGCCTTCTGGGTTGACTCGCCGGGGTGGCCGAAAGTTGTACGCATGTTCCCAGAGCGGGGGTTCACGGGGGTGAGGGGGGTCACGACACCCAACCAACTCACCATTAAACCGACTTAACGGGCATACGTGACCGCCGCGGTCCCGTTCCCCGCCCGGCTCCCACCGACGCACAGCTCCTCCCCAGGCGGGCCACAGTCGGCACCCATCGGCGCTCTGCAGGGTGCAGTGGTGACATCTGCCACCGATCCCCTCCCCCGCACGACGACCGAGACTCCCGACGCGCCGTCACCGGCCACGCGTTCGGGCCCGGCGCCCCGCTGGTCGCTCCCCGCACTGATCGCGATCATGATCCTGGCGGCGGTGCTCCGCTCCTGGAACCTCTCCGGGTCCGGCCTGAACAGCTTCTACAGCGCGGCCGTGCTCAGCGGTACGCAGAGCTGGAAGGCGTGGTTCTTCGGCTCACTGGACGCGGGCAACTTCCTCACCGTCGACAAGCCGCCCCTCGCCCTCATGGTCATGGGCCTGTCCTGCCGTCTCTTCGGCTTCGGCACCTGGCAGATGATGGCGCCGTTGATCGTGGCCGCGCCGGCGACGATCTGGATCCTGCACGCGTCCGTGAAGCGGGTGTTCGGGCACGGAGCGGCCGCGCTGGCCGCGCTGGTCCTGGCGCTGACCCCCATCACCGTGGCCATCGACCGGGACAACAACCCCGACACCCTGCTGGTCCTGCTGATGGTCGGCGGCGCGGCGCTCGGGCTGCGCGCGGTCGCGGGCGGGCGCCTGCTGCCGCTGCTCGGCTCGGCGGTCTGCTTCGGGCTCGCCTTCAACACCAAGATGCTGCAGGGCTACATCGCGCTGCCCGCGGTCTTCGCGGTGTACCTGTACGCGGCCCGGCCGCCGCTGGTGAAGCGGATCGTCAACCTGTTGCTCGCGGGCGTGGCCCTGGCGGTCTCCAGCTTCTGGTGGGCGGCGGCGGTCTCCCTCGTCCCGGCCTCCGACCGCCCCTACATCGGCGGCTCGACGGACGGCTCGGCCTGGAACCTGATCACGGGCTACAACGGCCTCGGCCGGGTCCTCGGCGGCGAGGGCAACACGGGCGGTGGCGGTGGTGGCGGAGGCGGCTTCTCCGGCACGGCGGGCATCGGCCGGCTCTTCAACGACATCCTCGGCGGCCAGATCTCCTGGCTGATCCCGTTCGCGGCCGTCGCCTGCGTCGGCGGTCTGGTGCTGTGCGGCCGCGCCCCGCGCACCGACCTCACCCGCGCCGCCCTGGTGCTGTGGGGCGGCTGGACCGGCCTGCACTACCTGACCTTCGCCATGGCCGAGGGCACCATGCACCCCTACTACACGACGGCCCTCGCACCCGGAATCGCCGCGTTGTGCGGCGGCGGTGGCGTGCTGCTGTGGCGCGCGTTCCGGACGGACCGGCGCTGGGTGTGGGTCCTGCCGACCGCGCTGGCGGTCACGGCGGTGTGGTCGATCGTCCTGCTCCGCCGGGCCTCCGGGTGGCACACCTGGCTGTGGCCGGCGGTCGGCGTGGTCATGGCGGTGGCCGTGGCGGGCCTGCTCCTCTTCCGTACGGGCAACCGGGTACGGCTGCTCGCGGCGTCCGTCGCGGCGGCGGTCGTGGCGGCCGTGGCGGGCCCGGCGGCGTACGCCTGGTCGGTACCGTCGGCGTACGGCGGCGGTGGCATGGGCGGTACGAACCCGACCGCGGGCCCGTCGACGGGGAACGGCTTCGGCGGCGGCCCCGGCGGGGGCAGCCGGGGTGGCTTCCCGGGAGGCGGTGAGCCGCCCCGGCAGAGCGGCGGGAGCACGGAGGCGGGCGGCTTCCCGGGCGGGAGCGCGCCGAGCGGCGCCCCCGGCGGCGGACAGCCGGGCGGCGGCTTCCCGGGCGGTGCGCAGGGCAGTACGCAGGGCGGCGAACTCCCCGGCGGCAGCGGCGGATCGGCAGGTACGGCATCGGGTGACGCCGAAGGCGCCGGCGGAACGACGGGCACGGCACCCGGCGGCACCGGCGGATCGGAGGGCACGGCACCCGGCAGCACCAGCGGTACGTCCGGCACGACGCCGGGCGGCGGCGCTCAGGGCACCCCGCCCGGCGGTATGGGCGGCTTCGGCGGGGGTGGCATGGGCGGTGGCGCGAGCGCCGAGCTGATCTCCTACCTGAAGAAGCACCAGGACGGCGCCAAGTGGCTGCTGGCGGTGTCGGGTTCGCAGAGCGCGGCCCAGCTGATCCTCAGCAGCGGTCAGCCGGTCATCTCCATGTGGGGCTGGTCCGGCACCGACAAGGCGATGACCCTCGCCAAGCTGAAGGAGCTGGTGAAGAAGGGCGAGCTGCACTACATCCAGCTCGGCGGAGGCATGGGCGGCGGCCCCGGAGGCGGCGGCAACAGCGCGAGCTCCGAGGTCACGTCCTGGGTCCAGAAGCACGGGACGGCGGTGAAGGAGAGCGCGTACGGCAAGAGCACGACGAACTCCGGCTCCTCTTCCTCTTCCAACTCCTCTTCGGAAAACGGCCAGTCGACGATCTACCGCCTGGACGCCTCGGAGGTGAGCTGATCCAGCGGCGCAACGGTGACGCCCCGGCACCCACGCCGGGGCGTCCCGACTCCCAAGGGGCGCCGTAGGACACGCTCCCCCTCATGGCTGACACGGACGACCACCGACGGTACGTCTGTCTCGACCCGGACGGCACGGGCTCGGACCAGGGCTGGGTGTTCGTCATCGTGGCGGCAAGGACCGGCGTGGTCTACCAGGCGCAGGGAGGCGGCTTCGGCTGCGTCCAGTACGCGCAGGAGGGCTACCTCGTCCCCGTCTTCGGACAGGGGCTGGACGAGGAGCTGAAGGAGATCTTCGTCGGGGAGTTGAAGGGGCAGGGAGCCCGTCGGCCGGACTGGCCGGAGAAACTGCTCGCCCGGTTGAGGACCGCGGTCGCCTTCCACGTCTACGGTTCCGCCAACCGGGACGACCTGTTTCCCGCCCCGCTCGCCCTGGACGAGACACGCCTCGCCGAGGTCGACGAGGCATGGGTGCCGGTCGTGACGCCCGACGGGCCCGGTGTCCTCGTGTGGGAGAACTCGGACCAGGCCGTCTCCCGCTCGCCGGGCCCCCGGTGCAACCGGGTCTGGTGGTGTTCTCGGGCAGCCCCGGGCACCGGCCATGGACTGCCGCCGGACCCGGGTCCGGCGGCCGCCCGGCGCGGATCAGCCCAGGTGCGTGGGTGCGAACATCCGCAGCACCGCGGGGAGTACGACCACCGAGGGACCGGGGGTCGCAAGCGCCTTGGCCAGGTCCGTCTCCAGGGTCTGAGGGGTCGTGCGGACGCCGGGGACGCCGAAGGACTCGGCCAGGGCCACGTAGTCCGGGCGGGTCAGTTCAGTCGCCGTCGCCTGGCCGAAGGCGTCCGTCATGTACTCGCGGAGGATGCCGTAGCCGCCGTCGTCGACGATCAGCCAGGTGACGTTCAGGTCGTACTGCCTCGCCGTCGCCAGTTCGGCGATCGAGTACAGCGCCCCGCCGTCGCCGGACACCGCCAGGACCGGCCGGGCCGGATCCGCGGCGGCCGCGCCGAGCGCCGCCGGGAAGCCGTAGCCGAGGCCGCCGGCGCCCTGCGCGGAGTGCATGGTGTTGGTGCCCCGGGGGTCGAAGGCCGACCAGGCCCAGTACGCCAGGATCGTCATGTCCCAGAAGGACGGGGAGTCGGCGGGCAGGGCGCGGCGGACAGCCGTCAACACGTCCTGCTCCAGGGTGAGTTCCTGGGCCGCGATGCGGTCCCCGACCTTGGCGAGCAGCTCTCGCACCCGCTGCGGCGCCGACTCGTCGCTGCGCTCCTCCACCGTCTCCAGCAGGGCCTGCAGAGCCAGGCGGGCGTCCGCGTGGATGCCGAGGGCGGGGTGGTTGGACTCCAGCTTGCCGAGGTCGGCCTCGATCTGGACGACCCGGCCGCGCGGCTTGAACGTGTGGTAGTTGGAGGACAGTTCGCCCAGTCCGGAGCCCACGACGAGGAGGACGTCGGCGTCCTCAAGCAAGTCGGTCGTGTGGCGGTCCTCCAGCCAGGACTGGAGCGAGAGCGGGTGCTCCCAGGGGAAGGCGCCCTTGCCGCCGAAGGTCGTCACGACCGGCGCCTGGAGCTTCTCGGCCAGCTGAACGAGCTTCCCCGAGGCGTCCGCCCGGACGACCCCGCCGCCCGCGATGACCGCCGGGCGCGCCGCGCGGGACAGCAGGTCCGCCGCCACCGCCGTCAGTTCGGGGCGCGGAACCAGGTCCTCGGGCGTCGCGTCCACCGCGGTCACCACGGGCAGCGGCGTCGGAGCGAGCAGCACGTCCTGCGGGATCTCCACCCACACCGGGCCGTGCGGAGCCGTCAGCGCCGACTTCCAGGCCGCCGCGATGGCGGAGGGGATCTGGGACTGGGTGCGGACCGTGTGGACCGACTTCACCACTCCCCGGAACGAGGCCGCCTGGTCCGGGAGTTCATGGAGGTAGCCGTGGCGGCCACCGCCGAGGCCAGCCGTCGGGATCTGGCTGCTGATGGCCAGGACGGGAGCGGAGGCGGCCGCGGCTTCCTGCAGGGCCGCCAGCGACGTCAGCGCTCCCGGACCGGTCGACAGCAGCAGCGGTGCCGCCTCGCCGGTGATCCTGCCGTACGCGTCCGCCGCGAAGCCCGCGTTGTTCTCCACCCGCAGACCTACGTAGCGCAGGGAGGAACGGCGCAGGGCGTCGAACATGCCGAGGGCGTGCTGGCCGGGCAGGCCGAAGACCGTGGTGGCGCCGAGCCCGGCCAGGGTTTCCACGACCAGGTCTCCGCCGTTGCGCCCGGGGGGCGGGTTCAGCGCGGTCGAGATCTGTGCCGCCGTGGGGCGGAGTACCAGGTCGTGGTCGTGAGTCACTTCGCTTCCGCGTCCTTCCGGGCCGCCGCGATCTGGCGGCTCATGATGGTGGTCAGTTCGTAGGCCGTGTGGGAGGCCGCCACCGAGGTGATCTCGGCGTGGTCGTACGCCGGCGCCACCTCGACGACGTCCGCCGACACCAGGTTGCAGGAGGCCAGCCCGCGCAGGATCTCCAGGAGTTCGCGGGAGGTCATGCCGCCCGCCTCCGGGGTGCCGGTGCCGGGGGCGTGGGCCGGGTCGAGGCAGTCGATGTCGATGGAGATGTACAGCGGGCGGTCGCCGATGCGCCGGCGCAGCTGGTCGGCCACCTCGTCGGCGCCCCGGCGGTAGATGTCCGCCGAGGTGACGATGCCGAAGCCCATCTTCTCGTCGTCGGTGAGGTCCTGCTTGCCGTACAGCGGGCCGCGCGTACCGACGTGGGAGAGGGCCTCGGTGTCGAGGATGCCCTCCTCGACCGCGCGACGGAACGGGGTGCCGTGGGTGTACTCGGCGCCGAAGTAGGTGTCCCAGGTGTCCAGGTGGGCGTCGAAGTGGAGCAGGGCCACCGGGCCGTGCTTCTTCGCGACCGAGCGCAGCAGCGGGAGGGCGATGGTGTGGTCGCCGCCCAGGGTCATCAGGCGGGCGCCGGTGCCCAGCAGCTCGTCCGCCGCGGCCTCGATGGTGTCGACGGCCTCGTTGATGTTGAACGGGTTCACGGCGATGTCGCCGCCGTCCGCCACCTGCGCGAGGGCGAAGGGGGACGCGTCCTGCGCGGGGTTGTAGGGACGCAGCAGCCGGGACGCCTCGCGGATGGCGTTGCCGCCGAAGCGGGCGCCCGGCCGGTACGAGACGCCGGAGTCGAACGGTACGCCCACGACGGCGACGTCGGCGGTGCCGACCTCGTCGAGGCGGGGCAGCCGGGCGAAGGTCGCGGGTCCGGCGTACCGCGGGATGCGGGAGGAGTCGACGGGGCCGCGGGGCGTCTCGTTGCTGCTCATGATGAAATGCCTTCTTTCTTGCGCTTCATCGCGCATGTACTGCTTTTCATACGACTCTACTGGTGAGCCGGGACCGGTTCGGACGCGAGTTCGGGGGACCGTCCGGCCAGGCGCTCACGCCAGGTGGTGAGGACGGCCTCGTCGGTGGGCCTGGTCGCCAGGGAGACGACGACATAGGCCGCGAGGGAGGCGAGCAGGCCGTAGTACACGGGCTCGTTGGCGAGGATGCCGTAGCCCGCCATCAGGCCGATCACGGCGAGGCCGCCGACGATCACGGAGGCCAGCGCGCCCTGCACGGTGCCGCGCTTCCACAGCAGACCGCCGAGGATCGGGACGAGCAGACCGCCGACGAGGAGGTTGTAGGCGACCGTCAGGGCCTCCACGACGTTGTTCAGCGCGATCGCGGTGCCGATCACCGCGACACCCATGATCAGGATGAAGGCGCGGTTGCCCTTCACCTCGTCGTGCGCCTCGCCGTCACGGCGCACCGCACCGCGCAGCCGGGACCAGATGTCGTTGTTGGCGACGGTGGCGCAGGCGATCAGGGCGCCGGAGGACGTCGACATCACGGCGGCGAGGGCGGCGGCCAGCACCAGACCGCGCACACCGACCGGGAGTTCGTCCTTGACGATGGTCGCGAAGGCGTCGTCGGGGCTGCCGAGCTTGGGGTAGAGGACCTTGGCGGCCGTGCCGATGACGGCACCGGCGAGGGCGTAGGCCAGACAGTAGGTTCCGGCCACCGTGCCGCCGAACTTGGCGGTCTTGTCGCTGCGGGCGGTGAACACGCGCTGCCAGATGTCCTGGCCGATGAGCATGCCGAAGGTGTAGATCAGCACGTAGGTGAAGATCGTCTCGCCGCCGATGCCCAGCGGGTCGAAGTAGGAGGTCGGCAGCTTGGCCTTCATCTCGGAGAAGCCACCCGCCTTGACCACCGCGATGGGCAGCAGCAGGAGCAGCACGCCGACCGTCTTGACGACGAACTGGACCATGTCGGTCAGCGTGATGGACCACATGCCGCCGAGCGTCGAGTACGCGACCACGATCGAGCCGCCGAGGATGATCGCGACGGTCCGGTTCATGTCGAAGAGCACGTCGAAGATCGTGGCGTAGGCGATCGTGGACGTCACCGCGAGCATCAGCGTGTACGCCCACATGACCACGCCCGAGATCACTCCGGCCCGGCCGCCGTAGCGCAGGTCCAGCATCTCGGAGACGGTGTAGACCTTCAGGCGCGCGATGCGGGCCGAGAAGAAGACCGACAGGGCCAGCAGGCCTAGGCCGATGGTGAACACCATCCAGGCGCCGGAGAGGCCGTACTGGTAGCCGAGGCCCACGCCGCCGATGGTGGAGGCACCGCCGAGGACGATCGCGGCCATGGTGCCGGAGTACATGGCGGGGCCGAGGCGGCGGCCGGCCACCAGGAACTCGCTCTTGGACTTGGCGCGGCGCATGCCCCACCAGCCCATGGCCAGCATCCCGGCGAGATAGACGACGATCACTGTGTAGTCGACGGCCATGTGGGGCCCTCCTTCGCGCACTGTCGGTGGCGTGTCGTGCAGAGTCGTGGGGGAATTCCTCGACGAGGAGCGACGGCAGGGGCTCGCGGGGACATCCGCCCGTACCCACGGCTGCCGTGCTGACTTGACAGTAGGTGGCCGGAAAGCGACTGCGAAGTGTACGTTTCATCCATATGAACGGGGCCGGATGGAGGGAACGCACACCATGCCGGAAACGATCAACCCAGCAGTCCCACCGACCCCACCCGTCCCGCTCTCGGCCCTGCTGGCCCGGGAGGATCTCGCGCTGCGCCGGATCGCGGGACCCTCGGATCCGGACATCGTGATCCACTGGGCGCACACCTCGGAGATGGCCGACCCGTACCCGTACCTGCTGGGCGGCGAGCTGCTGCTGACCGCCGGGGTGCACGTCCCGGAGGATGCGGGCTCGGGCACATACTTCGACGACTACGTCTCCCGGATCGTCGCGGCGGGCGGCGCGGCCCTCGGTTTCGGTCTGGCCCCCGTGCACGACACGGTCCCGCGCGCCCTGGTCGCCGCCTGCGAGGTGCACGGCCTTCCCCTGCTCGAGGTGCCGCCGCAGACAACCTTCTCGGGCGTCGCCCGCGCGGTGTGGCAGCTGATGGCGCAGGCCCGCCTGGCCGAGCTGCGCCGGGTGACGGAGGCCCAGCAGAGCCTCGCGGCCGCCGCCTCCCGCCCGGACCCGGTCCCCTCGGTGCTGCGCCAGCTGGCTCAGCGTCTGGGCGGGCACGCGGTGCTGTACGGGCCCGACGGAACGGAGATCACGAGCGCCGGCCGGGACCCGGCGGGGGGCACCGGGCAGGCACTGGCGAAACTCGCCGGAGTGGTACGGCCGACGGGCCGCGCGACGCGCGCCCCGGCCCCCGAGCCGGCCGGCGGCCCCGGAACCACCCGCCCGGCCACCGGCACCGGCCGCCAACCCACCCCGCCCACCGCACCCGGTCGCCCGACCGCTGCCGCGCCCGTCGCCCCCGCGCGGCCGGTTCCCAGCTCTGCCACCGACACCCTCGGTGACACCCATCTCGCCGCCTACGCCCTCGGCTCCGGTGAGGGCTTCGTGCTCGGGGTGGCGTCCCCGCAGCGCGAGCCCGGGGACCACACCATCGCCTCCGTCGCCGCCGTGCTGCTGTCCCTGCTCACCGGCGAGCACCACAGCGGGGCGGGCGCCGCCCGGTCCTCGGCGCTCGTTCGGCTGCTGCTCGGCACGGCGCCCGAAGAGGTGGCACCCCTGCTGGGGAACGGGCGGTGGGTCGTCGTGCACGCCCGGCCCGAGACCCAGCTGCCGGACGCGATGGCGGCCTCCGCGCTCGGCGCGGCCCTGGGGTCGCCGCTGGTCGACCTCGCGCGGGACGTCGTACGGGTGCTGGTGCCCGCCGGGCGGGAGCCGGTCGCGCAGCAGGGCTGGACCCTCGGGGTCAGCGCGGCCGTCGGCCCGCGGGACTGGCCGGCCGCCGACACCCAGGCGGCCCGCGCGCTGGCCCGCGCCCGTGCCACCCGCGCCCCGCTGGTCCGGCACGACGCCCGGCCGGGACTCGGGGACCTGGTGTCCCGGGACGACGCCGAGGCCCACGCCCGTGCGCTGCTCGCCCCGCTCGCGGCCCAGCCCGCGCTCGCCGAGACACTCCGGGCCTGGCTGTCGCTGCACGGCAGTTGGGACCGTACGGCGGTGGCGCTGGAGGTGCACCGCAACACCGTGCGGCAGCGGATCGCCCGCTGCGCCGCGCTGTTGGAGGCCGACCTGGACGACCCCGACGTACGGATGGAGTTGTGGTTCGCGCTGCGGCGCGGTGAGTGACCCGCGTCCCAGGGTGCGGTATGACGAGGACGCGCAAAGCCCGCTGCTCCACAATGGGAGGCATGCCGATATCCGGGACACCCAGCCGCGCCCAGCTCGTCGACCACCTGGTGAGGACCCGTATCGCGGGGGACGTCGCCACACCTCGCGAGAACAACCTCTCCCACTACCGCCAGCTCGCCAACGGTGTCCGCAACTTCTGGCTCGGCCTGGAGCTGGGCGACCGCTGGACGGACGAGCAGGACGTGCTCGCGGTCATGGCCGAACGGGTGGGCGTCAACGACGATCCCGAGTACCGGTACGGGCAGGACACCATCGACCCCGAGCTGACCGTGGACGCGCTGGAGCGCCTCGCGCGCCGGCTGCGCAAGGCGGCCGACGGGCAGCAGCGGGTGCTGTTCGCCACCGGTCACCCGGGCGGCCTGCTGGACGTGCACCGGGCGACGGCCGCCGCACTGCGCGCCGCCGGCTGCGAGATCGTGGTCATCCCGGACGGGCTGCAGACGGACGAGGGGTACGTCATGCAGTTCGCGGACGTGGCCGTCCTGGAGCACGGCGCGACACTCTGGCACACGCACTCCGGTGAGCCGATGCGGGCCATTCTGACGGCACTTGAGCGCGAGGGACGTCCGCTGCCGGACCTGGTGGTGGCCGACCACGGCTGGGCCGGGTACGCCGCACAGCACGGCGTCGACTCCGTCGGATACGCCGACTGCAACGACCCCGCGCTGTTCCTCGCCGAGTCCGAGGGCACCCTCCAGGTCGCGGTGCCGCTCGACGACCACGTGCTCAGCCCGCGCTACTACGACCCGCTGACGGCGTATCTGCTGGCCGAGGCGGGGCTGGCCTGACGCCCGGCACGGTGCGTCGACGGTCGTGACGGTGCGGCCCCGCCACGGGAGCCGCACCATCGATCAGGTGGTGGTCGGGTCAGTAACCTCCGTGGCCGCCGTGGTCGTTGCCACCGTGGCCGTTGCCACCGTGGTCGTTGCCACCGTGATCGTTGCCACTGTGATCGCCATGGTCGTTGCCGCCGTGGTCGTAGCCACCGTGGTCATGGTTGCCGTAGTCGTCGTCATCGTCGCCCCACCATCTGTGATGACCGCTGTGGTCGCTGTCGTCCCAGCTGTGGCTGTAGGAGCCGTGGTCGCCGTTGTCCGACGCCGAGGCGGTGCCTGCCGCCCCGATCGCGGCTCCGCCGGCCAGCAGAATTCCGGCTGCGGACGTCGCGACAAGACGCCTCGTGCGGGTAGCTCGCATGGGAAATACCTTCCATCGGCTCTCGCGCGTACCTGAAGGGAACGTCACGAGGTGGATGGCCGTCACCGCACGAGGGAGGAAAGGTGCGGCACGGTCTTCGGATGTCACCGCTGGCTCATGAGCGGCACCTCGGTCCGGCCGACGCCTGCGATCCCTGCCCTCGGATGTCGCGGTTGAGGTCAGAGCTTTCCAGAGACCTCGTCGGCCGCGTGTGCCGTGCACTTGCGGCTTTCACCGGAAGAGCCTGGTACCGCACCCGTCACTCGTCATCTCGGGCGACCAATCGCGTCACACTCATCGCGGGACGCGCACCACACCCTCCTGAATCACCGTGATGGCGAGCCGTCCGTCCTGGGTGTAGATCCGGGCCTGACCGAGGCCCCGGCCGCCGTGCGCGGACGGCGACTCCTGGTCGTACAGCAGCCATTCGTCGGCGCGGAAGGGCCGGTGGAACCACATCGCGTGGTCCAGGGACGCCCCCACGACGTCGCCAACGGCCCAGCCGCCGCGGCCGTGCGCGAGCAGCACGGAGTCGAGGAGGGTCATGTCGGAGACGTAGGTGGCGAGGACGACGTGCAGCAGGGGGTCGTCGTCGAGCTTGCCGTTGGTGCGGAACCAGACCTGGGAGTGCGGCTCGCGCGGCTCGCCGAACTTCCCGTACGGCGGCTCGTCCACGTAGCGCAGGTCGATCGCCTCGCGGGCCTCCAGGAAGCGCTCCACCACCTCGGGGGCGAGGTGGCCGTAGCCGCGCAGCCGCTCCTGGGAGGTGGGCAGCGCGGCCGGGTCGGGCGCGGCCGGCATGGGGGCCTGGTGGTCGAGGCCTTCCTCGTACGTCTGGAAGGACGCCGACAGATGGAAGATCGGCTTGCCGTGCTGTACGGCGACCACCCGGCGGGTGGTGAAGGACCGTCCGTCGCGGATGCGGTCGACGCTGTAGACGATCGGCGCGCCGGGGTCGCCCGGACGCAGGAAGTACGCGTGCAGGGAGTGGGCGGGCCGGTCCGCGGGGACCGTCCGTCCGGCGGCGACCAGCGCCTGGGCAGCGACCTGCCCGCCGAAGACCCGGGGGACGACGGCGGAGCGGGACTGGCCGCGGAAGATGTCCTCCTCGATCTGCTCGAGGTCGAGCAGATCGAGGAGATCCTGGAGTGCCTGGCTCATGGAATTAGTTGTACCGGCCAGTGATTGCGGGGACCTTACAGACCCATGTCCTTGGCGATGATCGTCTTCATGATCTCGCTGGTGCCGCCGTAGATGCGGTTGACGCGGTTGTCCGCGTACAGGCGGGCGATCGGGTACTCGTTCATGTAGCCGTAGCCGCCGTGCAGTTGGAGGCAGCGGTCGATCACGCGGTGGGCGACCTCGGTGCAGAAGAGCTTCGCGGAGGCGGCCTCGGCGGGGGTGAGCTCACCGGCGTCAAGGGCCTCGGTCGCCCGGTCGGCGACGGCCTCGGCGGCGTCCACCTCGGCCTGGCAGGCGGCAAGCTCGAACTTGGTGTTCTGGAAGTGGGCGACCGGCTTGCCGAAGACGGTGCGCTCCTGGACGTACTGCTTGGCGAACCGGACGGCGGCCCTGGCCTGCGCGTAGGCACCGAAGGCGATGCCCCAGCGCTCGGAGGCCAGGTTGTGGCCGAGGTAGTAGAAGCCCTTGTTCTCCTCGCCCAGCAGGTCCTCGACGGGGACCTTGACGTCGACGAACGCCAGCTCGGCGGTGTCGGAGGTCTTCAGGCCGAGCTTGTCCAGCTTGCGGCCGACGGAGTAGCCCTCGGACTTGGTGTCGACGGCGAAGAGGGAGATGCCGTGGCGGCGGTCCTCGGCGGTCGGCGCGGCGGTGCGGGCGCAGACGATCACCTTGTCGGCGTGGACACCGCCGGTGATGAAGGTCTTGGCGCCGTTGAGGACGTAGTGCGTGCCGTCCTCGCTGAGCTTGGCGGTGGTCTTCATGCCCGCGAGGTCGGAGCCGGTGCCCGGCTCCGTCATCGCGATGGCCCACATCTCCTCGCCGCTGACGAACTTCGGCAGGTAGCGCTTCTTCTGCTCGTCGCTGGCGAGCATCTTGAGGTAGGGCAGCGCCAGCAGGACGTGGACGCCGGAGCCGCCGAAGCTCACGCCCGCACGGGCGGTCTCCTCGTAGAGGACGGCCTCGAACTTGTGGGTGTCCAGGCCCGCGCCACCGAACTCCTCGGGCACGCTGATGCCGAAGATGCCCAGCTCACCCAGCTTGTAGTAGAAGTCGCGCGGCGCCTGGCCGGCGGCGAACCACTCGTCGTAGACCGGTACGACCTCGGCCTCGATAAAGGCGCGAAGGGTCTCCCGGAACGCCTCGTGATCCTCGTTGAACACCGTACGGCGCACGCCGTCCACCTCCACGTACCTCGGCATGACTTCGCCATGTCTAAGCGCTTGCTCACTCAACCGTACCGGCGGGTAGGGAATCCCGTCCAGAGGGGTCCGCGCGTAACGCTCGTCACGCCCGCTCCGGGGGCGGGCCGAGGCGGACCTCCGCGTCCCGGTCGAGGCCTTGGCGGTACTCGACGGCTCCCTTCCGGTTCCACACGCGGTATCCGGACAGGTCACCGCGCACGGGACCGGTCACGCGGACGCGGGCGAGCGCATGGGCGTTCGCGTCGTCGTGCGGCGGCACCGGGACCGGCCGCTCGGGACCGACCCGCACCGGGCCGTCGGCGTTCAGCTCCTCGTCGTCGGCGACGACGGGGCCGTAGCCGCCCATCTGCCCCAGGGTGACGGCGCCGTAGCGCAGCACCTTCAGACCGGCCGGCGCCTGGAGCCACCGCGTGCGCAACAGCGTGAGCGGCTCTCCGCCGCCGTCGGCCCGGAGGGGCAGGCTCACCCAGTACTCGTCGCCGATCCGCGCATGCTCGAAGCCGATGGCGTTGCCCGTCTCGGCGAGCGCGTGTCTCTGCGCGTAGCCGCCGGCCCGGTCACCCCCCGTCGCGGCCGTCGGCGTCCCCACCACGGCGAGCGCGGCAACCGCTCGCGGCGCTCTCGCCCACCTCACTCCTCCGGCCGTGGCGGTCACCACGGCTCCCCCCTCCGTCCGGTGCGCCCTCGTGCGGCGCAAGGGGAGAATTGATCATGGCATTGACCTGCGCGGACAGGTGGCTACTGGTCCCCCGCCGCCGCGAACGCCCCGCGGGCCATCCGGTGCAGCAGCGCCGCCGTGGTGCCCCGGCCGGGCAGCGTGCCCGCGCGGCCCAGGTGGGGCGTGGAGTTCAGCAGGCCGAAGACCGAGTGGACGGCGGACCGCGCCGAGGGCTCCGACAGCGCCGGGTAGACCGCCCGGACCACCTCCACCCACAGCTCCACGTACTGCCGCTGCAGCTGCCGCACGAGCTTGCGGTCGCTGTCGCGCAGGCGGTCCAGCTCGCGGTCGTGCAGGGTGATCAGGGGACGGTCGTCCAGGGCGAAGTCGATGTGGCCCTCGATGAGCGAGTCCAGGACCGCAGAGGCGCCGGCCTGCCCGTCGGCCTCCGCCAGGCGGCGCTTGGCCCCCGTCAGCAGCTGACCGCTGATGCCCACCAGCAGCTCGGCGAGCATCGCGTCCTTGCCCGGGAAGTGCCGGTACAGACCGGGGCCGCTGATGCCGACCGCGGCGCCTATCTCGTCAACACCGACGCCGTGGAAACCGCGCTCGGCGAAGAGCCGGGCGGCCTCCTTGAGGATCTGCTCGCGACGGGTGGGGGCGTCGGTTCTGGTGACCATGCCAGCAATTCTAGACAGGGAGGTTAGCGGTCGTTAACCTGATGGAAATGGTTAACGCTCATTAACAGTACGACCACTGGGTGAGGGGACCGCAGGATGCAGGAGGCACCGGAGCTGACGAGCGCGGCAGACCCCGCGTCGGAGGCCTGGCGGGCCAATGAACAAGCCCACCTCGCACTCGCCGAGGAACTGCGCGGCAAGCTGGCCGTCGCGGCCCTCGGCGGCGGCGAGAAGGCACGGGCGCGGCATACCGCGCGCGGCAAGCTGCTGCCGAGGGACAGGGTCGACACGCTGCTCGACCCGGGCTCGCCGTTCCTGGAGCTGGCCCCGCTCGCCGCCGACGGGATGTACGACGGGCAGGCACCGGCCGCCGGCGTGATCGCCGGGATCGGGCGGGTCAGTGGGCGCGAGTGCGTGATCGTCGCCAACGACGCCACCGTCAAGGGCGGCACGTACTACCCGATGACGGTGAAGAAGCACCTGCGCGCCCAGGAGGTGGCCCTGGACAACCGGCTGCCGTGCGTCTACCTGGTCGACTCCGGCGGCGCGTTCCTGCCGATGCAGGACGAGGTGTTCCCCGACCGCGAGCACTTCGGGCGGATCTTCTACAACCAGGCACGGATGTCCGGCGCGGGCATCCCGCAGATCGCCGCCGTGCTCGGCTCGTGCACGGCCGGCGGGGCGTACGTCCCGGCCATGAGCGACGAGGCCGTGATCGTCCGCAACCAGGGGACGATCTTCCTGGGTGGCCCGCCGCTGGTGAAGGCGGCCACCGGTGAGGTCGTCACGGCGGAGGAGCTGGGCGGCGGCGAGGTCCACTCCCGGACCTCCGGTGTCACCGACCACCTCGCCGAGGACGACGCGCACGCCCTGCGGATCGTGCGGAACATCGTCGCCACGCTCCCCGCGCGGCAGTCCCTCCCCTGGGAGGTCACCCCGGTCGCGGAGCCCAAGGTGGATCCGTACGGGCTCTACGGCGCCGTCCCGGTGGACTCCCGTACCCCCTACGACGTGCGCGAGATCATCGCGCGCGTGGTCGACGGGTCCCGGTTCGCCGAGTTCAAGGCCGAGTTCGGGCAGACCCTGATCACCGGCTTCGCCCGGATCCACGGCCACCCGGTCGGGATCGTCGCCAACAACGGCATCCTGTTCTCGGAGTCCGCCCAGAAGGGCGCGCACTTCATCGAGCTGTGCGACCAGCGCGGCATCCCGCTGGTGTTCCTGCAGAACATCTCGGGCTTCATGGTGGGCAAGGACTACGAGGCGGGCGGCATCGCCAAGCACGGCGCCAAGATGGTGACGGCCGTGGCGTGCACCAGGGTCCCCAAGCTGACCGTCGTCGTCGGCGGCTCGTACGGCGCCGGCAACTACTCGATGTGCGGCCGGGCCTACTCCCCCCGCTTCCTGTGGATGTGGCCCAACGCCAAGATCTCCGTCATGGGCGGCGAGCAGGCCGCCTCCGTGCTCGCCACGGTCAAGCGCGACCAGTTGGAGGCGCGCGGCGAGGACTGGCCGGCCGAGGAGGAAGAGGCCTTCAAGGCGCCGATCCGCGCGCAGTACGAGCGCCAGGGCAACGCCTACTACGCCACCGCCCGTCTCTGGGACGACGGCGTGATCGACCCGCTGCAGACCCGTCAGGTGCTGGGACTCGCCCTGACGGCCTGCGCCAACGCGCCGCTGGGTGACCCCCAGTTCGGCGTCTTCCGGATGTGAGGAGGGGAACCGTGTTCGACACAGTGCTGGTCGCCAACCGGGGCGAGATCGCCGTACGCGTCATCCGTACGCTCCGCTCGCTGGGCGTGCGCTCGGTGGCGGTCTTCTCCGACGCCGACGCCGACGCGCGGCATGTGAGGGAGGCCGACACGGCGGTACGGATCGGCCCGGCGCCGGCCGCCGAGAGCTATCTGTCGGTGGAGCGGCTGCTGGAGGCCGCAGCCCGCACCGGCGCCCAGGCTGTCCACCCGGGGTACGGCTTCCTCGCGGAGAACGCGGGCTTCGCGCGCGCGTGCGAGGAGGCGGGGCTGGTCTTCATCGGCCCGCCGGCGGACGCGATCGCGTTGATGGGCGACAAGATCCGCGCCAAGGAGACGGTGCGCGCGGCCGGGGTGCCGGTGGTCCCCGGGTCCAGCGGCAGCGGCCTGACGGACGACCAACTCGCCGAAGCGGCCCGGGAGATCGGCGTGCCCGTACTGCTGAAGCCGAGCGCGGGCGGCGGCGGCAAGGGCATGCGCCTGGTGCGGGACGTGACCGTGCTGGAGGAGGAGATCGCGGCCGCCCGCCGCGAGGCCCGTGCCTCCTTCGGTGACGACACGCTCCTGGTGGAGCGGTGGATCGACCGTCCCCGGCACATCGAGATCCAGGTGCTGGCGGACGGTCACGGCAACGTCGTCCACCTCGGCGAGCGCGAGTGCTCGCTCCAGCGGCGGCACCAGAAGATCATCGAGGAAGCGCCGAGCGTGCTCCTCGACGAGGCGACCCGCTCCGCGATGGGCGAGGCGGCCGTACAGGCGGCGCGCAGTTGCGGGTACCGGGGCGCGGGCACGGTGGAGTTCATCGTGCCGGGCGGTGACCCGTCGTCGTACTACTTCATGGAGATGAACACCCGCCTCCAGGTGGAGCACCCGGTCACCGAACTCGTCACCGGGCTCGACCTGGTGGAGTGGCAGCTGCGGGTGGCGGCCGGGGAACGGCTGGGCTTCGCGCAGCAGGACGTGGCGCTCACCGGCCACGCGGTCGAGGCGCGGATCTGCGCCGAGGATCCCGCGCGCGGCTTCCTCCCGTCCGGCGGCACGGTGCTGCTGCTCGACGAGCCGCGGGGCGACGGCGTGCGCACCGACTCCGGGCTCAGCGAGGGCACGGAGGTGGGCAGCCTCTACGACCCGATGCTGTCCAAGGTCATCGCCCACGGCCCGGACCGCGCGACGGCGTTGCGCAGGCTCAGGTCGGCCCTGGCGGAGACGGTCACGCTGGGCGTGCAGACCAACGCGGGGTTCCTGCGGCGGCTGCTGGCGCATCCGGCGGTGGTTGCGGGCGAGCTGGACACCGGGCTGGTCGAGCGGGTGGTGGACGACCTGGTCTCCACGGACGTCCCGGAGGAGGTGTACGAGGCGGCGGCGGCCGTACGGCTGGAGGCGCTGCGGCCGCGGGGCGAGGGCTGGACCGACCCCTTCTCGGTGCCGAGCGGCTGGCGGCTGGGCGGAACTCCGAAGCCGCCCGCCTTCGACCTGCGGGTGGCCGAACCGGTCGCGCACACCCCGCGCGGCACCCACACCGTCACGGAAGACCGGGTGTCCGTCACCCTCGACGGCGTCCGGCACTCCTTCCGCCGGGCCGGTGACTGGATCGGCCGGGACGGCGACGCCTGGCAGGTGCGCGACCACGATCCGGTGGCCGCGTCCCTCACCGGGGCCGGGCACGCGGGCGCCGACTCGCTCACCGCGCCCATGCCCGGCACGGTGACCGTGGTGAAGGTCGCCGTCGGCGACGAGGTCACGGCGGGCCAGAGCCTGCTGGTGGTCGAGGCGATGAAGATGGAGCACGTCATCTCCGCCCCGCACGCCGGCACGGTCGCCGAGCTGGACGTGGCTCCGGGCACGACGGTCGCCATGGACCAGGTCCTGGCCGTCATCGCACCCAAGGAGGAGGCGGAGTGAGCGCCGACGGACTGCCCATGGTCGTACCGGCCCAGGACCTGCCCGCACGGGTGCGGATCCACGAGGTCGGCGCGCGCGACGGGCTGCAGAACGAGAAGATGACCGTGCCGACCGAGGTCAAGGCGGAGTTCATCCGCCGGCTGGCCGACGCGGGTCTGACGAGCATCGAGGCGACGAGCTTCGTGCACCCTAAGTGGGTGCCTCAACTGGCCGACGCGGAGGCGCTGTTCCCGGTCGTCCAGGACCTGAAGGGGGTGCGGCTTCCGGTCCTCGTGCCCAACCAGCGCGGGCTCGACCGTGCGCTGGCCCTGGGCGCCGACCGGGTGGCCGTCTTCGCCAGCGCCACCGAGTCCTTCGCGAAGGCCAACCTCAACCGGACCGTGGACGAGTCCCTCGCCGTCTTCGAGCCGGTCGTGGCCCGCGCCAAGGACGCGGACGCCCATGTACGCGGCTACGTCTCCATGTGCTTCGGCGACCCCTGGGAGGGCGCCGTACCGCTTCACCAGGTCGTACGCGTCTGCAAGGCGTTGATGGACATGGGCTGCGACGAGCTGAGCCTCGGGGACACCATCGGGGTCGCGACCCCGGGCCATGTCCTCGAACTCCTCTCCCTGCTCAACGAGGAGGGCGTGCCGACGAACGTCATCGGCGTGCACTTCCACGACACCTACGGCCAGGCACTGGCCAACACCTACGCGGCACTGGAACACGGGGTGACGACCATCGACGCCTCCGCCGGAGGCCTCGGCGGCTGCCCGTACGCCAAGTCCGCGACCGGCAACCTCGCCACCGAAGACCTCGTGTGGATGCTGCAGGGCCTCGGCATCGACACCGGGGTCGACCTCGGCCGCCTCGTCGCCACCAGCGTGTGGATGGCCGCCCACCTGGGCCGACCCAGCCCTTCCCGCACCGTCCGAGCCCTGTCCCACAAGGAGCAGTGATCACGATGGACCACCGCCTCTCCCCCGAGCTCGAGGAACTCCGCCGTACGGTGGAGGAGTTCGCGCACGACGTCGTGGCGCCGAAGATCGGCGACTTCTACGAGCGGCACGAGTTCCCGTACGAGATCGTCCGCGAGATGGGCCGCATGGGCCTGTTCGGGCTGCCGTTCCCGGAGGAGTACGGCGGCATGGGCGGCGACTACCTGGCCCTCGGCATCGCTCTGGAGGAACTGGCCCGGGTCGACTCGTCCGTGGCCATCACGCTGGAGGCCGGTGTCTCGCTGGGCGCCATGCCCCTGCACCTCTTCGGCACCGAGGAGCAGAAGCGCGAGTGGCTCCCGCGGCTCTGTTCCGGCGAGATCCTCGGCGCCTTCGGCCTGACGGAACCGGACGGCGGCAGCGACGCCGGGGCCACCCGCACCACGGCCCGCCTGGACCCGGACACGAACGAGTGGGTGATCAACGGCACGAAGTGCTTCATCACCAACTCGGGCACCGACATCACGGGTCTGGTGACGGTCACGGCGGTGACCGGCCGCAAGCCGGACGGCAAGCCGCAGATCTCGGCGATCATCGTCCCGTCGGGCACCCCCGGCTTCACGGTCGCCGCGCCCTACTCGAAGGTCGGCTGGAACGCCTCCGACACCCGCGAACTGTCCTTCCAGGACGTCCGGGTGCCCGCCGCCAACCTCCTGGGTGCGGAGGGCCGCGGCTACGCCCAGTTCCTGCGCATCCTCGACGAGGGCCGCATCGCCATCGCGGCCCTGGGGACCGGACTGGCCCAGGGCTGTGTGGACGAGTCGGTGAAGTACGCGAAGGAGCGCCACGCCTTCGGCCGGCCGATCGGCAGCAACCAGGCCATCCAGTTCAAGATCGCGGACATGGAGATGAAGGCCCACACGGCCCGCCTCGCCTGGCGCGACGCGGCCTCCCGGCTGGTCGCGGGCGAGTCCTTCAAGAAGGAGGCGGCCGTGGCCAAGCTCTACTCCTCCACGGTCGCCGTGGACAACGCCCGCGAGGCGACCCAGATCCACGGCGGATACGGCTTCATGAACGAGTATCCGGTGGCCCGCATGTGGCGCGACTCCAAGATCCTGGAGATCGGCGAGGGCACGAGCGAGGTCCAGCGGATGCTGATCGCAAGGGAGTTGGGGCTGGTGGGCTGAGGTAGCCCCGGCGGCGCCCGGGCCGCCCGCGGGTCCGGGTGCGGGGCGCCCCCACCCTCTGGACAACTAGTGAGGTTAGGCTAACCTACCTTCGAACTTGTCCGGCGGGCGCCTCGCCCCGTTCGAAAGCAGTCACATCCATGCCCCATGCCCGTGCCACCCACCTCACTCGCCGCGGCCTGCTCGCCGCGGGCGGCGCCCTCGGACTCGGTGCGGCACTCGCCGCCTGCGGGGACGACAAGGGGAAAGTAGCGGGCTCCGGGAAGACGGCCGGGAGCGGCAAGTCCGGCCCCTGGAGCTTCGAGGACGACCGCGGTACGACCGTGAAGCTGGACAAGGTGCCCGCGAACATCGTCGCGTTCACCGGTGTCGCCGCCGCGCTGTACGACTACGGCATCCAGGTCAAGGGCGTCTTCGGCCCGACAAGGACCACCGCGGGCAAGGCCGACGTCCAGGCCGGCGACATGGACATCAGCAAGGTGACGGTCCTCGGCAACGCCTGGGGCCAGTTCAGCATCGAGAAGTACGCGGCCCTCGCGCCCGACGTGCTGATCTCGACGATGTTCGACGACGCCGGCACGCTCTGGTACGTCCCCGACGAGTCGAAGAAGAAGATCGCCCAGCTGGCCCCCGGCGTCGGCGTCTCCGTCTACGACCGTCAGCTCACCCGGCCGCTGCAGCGGATGTGGGACCTCGCCGAGTCGCTGGGCGCCGACATGAGGGCCGCGAAGGTCACCGACGCCAGGAAGCGCTTCGAGGAAGCGGCCGCCCGGCTGCGGGCCGCCGCCAAGGCCAAGCCCGGCATCAAGGTGATGGCCGGCTCCGCGAGCGACCAGCTCTTCTACGTCTCCGGCACCAACCTCTCCATCGACCTGGAGTACTTCAAGGCCCTCGGCGTGAACTTCGTGGAGCCCCCGGAGAGCGCCAAGAAGCAGGGCGGCGGCTGGTACGAGTCGCTGAGCTGGGAGAACGTCGACAAGTACCAGGCCGACATCATCATGCTGGACGACCGCACCTCGGCGATCCAGCCCGCCGACATCACCAAGGCCACCTGGAAGAAGCTGCCCGCGGTGAAGGCGGGGCAGGTCGTCGCGCGGTCGCCCGAGCCGATCCTGTCGTACGACAAGTGCGTGCCGCTGCTCACCAACCTGGCCGAGGCCCTCGAGAAGGCCAAGAAGGTCAGCTGAATCCCCCTCACCTGTCTTTCCCTCACCTGTCTTCCTGAACACCAGCCTCAGGAGCCCTCATGACGACGGCCGTGGCCGCACCGTTCCGTTTCTTCTCCCTTCAGGTCGTACGGACGAGGCGGCTCGGGCCGTCTCTGGTCCGGGTCACCTTCGCCGGGGCCGACCTGCACTCCTTCCACTCCGACGGGCGCGACCAGTCCCTGTCGCTGTTCCTGCCGCACCCGGGACAGAGCGAGCCCGTGGTCCCGCTGGAACTGGGCGACGACTGGTGGCAGGGGTGGCGTGAACTCCCGGACGACGTACGGGCCGTCATGCGGTCGTACACCCTCCGGGCGCTGCGCCGCGCTCCCGACGAGATCGACATCGACTTCGTCCTGCACACGCCCGCCGGGCCCGCGTCCGGCTGGGCCTCACGAGCCGCCGCCGGCGACCGCGTGCTGCTCCTGGGCCCGGCGATCGCGGACAACCGCGCCATCCGCTTCCGGCCGCCCGAGGGCACCGACCTCGTCGTCCTCTGGGGCGACGAGACGGCCGTACCCGCCGCGACCGCCGTCCTGGAGTCCCTGCCGGCCGGCACCCGTGCCCGCGCCTGGCTCGAGGTGCCGCACGCCGGCGACATCCAGGACGTGACGACCGAGGCGGACGCGGAGATCACCTGGCTCGTACGCCACGACGTCCCCCACCGCCTCAAGGGCGCGGGAAGTGCCCCCGCCCTCATGGCCGTCGACGCCGTACGGGCCGCTCGTCTGCCCGCCGCCCGGCGGCCGTACGTCTGGATCGCCGGCGAGTCCGGCCGGGTGAAGGAGCTGCGGCGGCACTTCACCGGCGAGCGCGGGATCGAACGGCGGCACATCACCTTCGTCGGCTACTGGCGCCGCGGCATGACGGAGGAACAGCTCCGCGCGGCCGGGTAACTCCCCCTGCGGTGACGCCGGTCACGGCACGGCCACACCTCGCAACATCAAAGTTAGGTTAGGCTAACCTTAGTTAACTCTGGCACGGACAGTCCCCTCGGAGGACCCCCACATGCGCTCGCACCTGCTCAATGGCCTCACCGCGGAGCACTACCGCCGCTCCGTGACCGAAGGAGTCGAGCGGGTGGCGGCCAAACTCGCCACCACCGACCGTCCGTTCACCGGCGTCACCGTGGACGCCCTCGCCCCCCGCATCGAGCGGATCGACCTCGACCGGCCGCTGCACGACACCACCGCGGCACTCGACGAACTCGAGGAGGTCTACCTCCGCGACGCGGTCTACTTCCACCACCCCCGCTACCTCGCCCACCTCAACTGCCCCGTGGTCATCCCGGCGGTGCTCGGCGAGGCCGTCCTCTCCGCCGTCAACTCCTCCCTCGACACCTGGGACCAGTCCGCCGGCGGCACCCTGATCGAGCGCAGACTGATCGACTGGACGACGGCCCGCATCGGCCTCGGCCCCGCCGCCGACGGCGTGTTCACCTCCGGCGGCACCCAGTCCAACCTCCAGGCGCTGCTGCTGGCACGGGAGGAGGCCAAGAGCCGGGACCTGGACCGGCTGCGCATCTTCGCCTCCGAGATCAGCCACTTCAGCGTGAAGAAGTCCGCGAACCTGCTCGGGCTCGGCCCCGAAGCGGTCGTCACCGTCCCCGTCGACCACGACAAGCGCATGCAGACCGTGGCACTCGCCCACGAACTGGAGCGCTGCGCGAAGGACGGCCTGGTGCCCATGGCCGTCGTCGCCACCGCCGGCACCACCGACTTCGGCTCCATCGACCCGCTCCCGGAGATCGCCGGGCTCTGCGCCCAGTACGGCGTGTGGCTGCACGTGGACGCGGCCTTCGGCTGCGGGCTGCTCGCCTCCCTCAAGCACCGGGACCGCATCGACGGCATCGAGCACGCCGATTCGGTCACCGTCGACTACCACAAGTCCTTCTTCCAGCCGGTGAGTTCCTCCGCCGTGCTGGTCCGGGACGCGGCCACCCTGCGCCACGCCACCTACCACGCGGAGTATCTGAACCCGCGCCGCATGGTGCGGGAACGCATCCCCAACCAGGTCGACAAGTCCCTGCAGACCACGCGTCGCTTCGACGCCCTCAAGCTGTGGATGACGCTGCGGGTGATGGGCGCCGACGGCATCGGCGAACTGTTCGACCAGGTCTGCGAGCTGGCCCGGGAGGGCTGGCGGCTGCTCGCCGCCGACCCCCGCTACGACGTCGTCGTGGAGCCCTCCCTGTCCACCCTCGTCTTCCGCTACATCCCGGCGGCCGTCACCGACCCGGCCGAGATCGATCAGGCCAACCTCCACGCCCGCAAGGCCCTGTTCGCCTCCGGCGACGCCGTGGTCGCGGGCACCAAGGTCGGCGGCCGCCACTACCTGAAGTTCACCCTGCTCAACCCCGAGACGACGCCGGCCGACATCGCCGCCGTCCTCGACCTCATCGCCGGCCACGCCGAGCAGTACCTGGGAGAGTCCCTTGACCGCGCGTCCTGAAGACAGCCGCACCTACGACTTCGTGGGGATCGGGCTCGGCCCCTTCAACCTCGGCCTCGCCTGCCTGACCGAGCCGATCGCCGCACTGGACGGCGTCTTCCTCGACTCCAAGCCCGACTTCGAGTGGCACGCGGGCATGTTCCTGGACGGCGCCCACCTGCAGACCCCGTTCATGTCGGACCTGGTCACGCTGGCCGACCCGACCTCGCCGTACTCCTTCCTCAACTACCTGAAGGAGAAGGGCAGACTGTACTCGTTCTACATCCGCGAGAACTTCTACCCGCTGCGGGTCGAGTATGACGACTACTGCCGCTGGGCGGCGAACAAGCTCGGCAGCGTCCGCTTCGGCACGACCGTCACCGAGGTGACGTACGAGGACGAGCACTACCTCGTCCGCACCCGCGCCGGTGAAACGTTCCGCGCCCGGCGCCTGGTCCTCGGCACGGGGACGGTCCCCTCCGTCCCGCAGGCGTGCCGCGACCTCGGCGGCGACTTCATCCACACCGCCCAGTACATGCACCGCAAGGCGGAACTGCAGGCCAAGAAGTCCGTCACGGTCGTCGGCAGCGGGCAGAGCGCCGCGGAGATCTACTACGAGCTGCTCTCCGAGATCGACGTCCACGGCTACGCCCTCAACTGGGTCACCCGCTCCCCGCGCTTCTTCCCGCTCGAATACACCAAGCTGACGCTGGAGATGACCTCTCCGGACTACATCGACTACTTCCGCGCGCTGCCCGAGGAGACCCGCTACCGGCTGGAGAAGCAGCAGAAGGGTCTGTTCAAGGGCATCGACTCGGACCTCGTCGACTCGATCTTCGACCTGCTCTACCAGAAGAACGTCGAGAGCGGCGACCGCCCCGTCCCGACCCGCCTGCTCACCAACTCCTCCCTGACGACGGCCACCCACGAGGACGGCTCGTACCGGCTCGGCTTCCACCAGGACGAGCAGGACAAGGACTTCGAGATCCGCACCGAGGGGCTGGTGCTGGCCACCGGCTACCAGTACGAGCCGCCCGCCTTCCTGGCGCCGATCCGCGACCGCCTCCGCTTCGACGCCCACGGCCGCTTCGACGTCGCCCGCAACTACGCGATCGACGTGACGGGCCGGGGCGTCTTCCTCCAGAACGCCGGCGTCCACACCCACAGCATCACCAGCCCCGACCTGGGCATGGGCGCCTACCGGAACTCGTACATCATCCGTGAGCTGCTCGGCACGGAGTACTACCCGGTCGAGAAGACCATCGCCTTCCAGGAGTTCGCCGTATGACCGGCACGACCATGACCTTCGCCTTCCGCTCCCTCGACCCGCTGAAGGACGCCGAACTGCTGCACTCCTGGGTCACCCACCCCAAGGCCGCCTTCTGGATGATGCAGGACGCGAAACTGGAGGACGTCGAGCGGGCCTACATGGAGATCGCGGCCGACGAGCACCACCACGCCCTGCTCGGCCTGCACGACGGCGAACCCGCCTTCCTCATGGAGCGGTACGACCCCGCCCGCCGGGAGCTGGTCGGGCTGTACGAGCCGCAGCCCGGCGACGTCGGCATGCACTTCCTGACGCCGGCCACCGGCACGCCCGTGCACGGGTTCACCAAGGCCGTCATCACCGCCGTCATGGCCCACCTCTTCGAGGACCCGGCGGTGGAGCGGGTCGTCGTCGAACCCGACGTGCGCAACAAGGCGGTGCACGCCCTGAACGAGGCCGTCGGGTTCGTGCCCGAACGGGAGATCCAGAAGCCGGAGAAGAAGGCGCTGCTGAGCTTCTGCACGCGGGAGCGGTTCGTCGCGGCGACGGGGGTGACGGCATGAGCCCCACCGACGCCGTGGCCCATCTGTCCCCCGAGCGCTGGGACACCGCCAACCGTCTGCTGGTGCGCAAGGCGCTGTCGGAGTTCGCCCACGAGCGGCTGCTCCTCCCGGAGCGGGACGGCGGGCAGTACGTCGTGCGCAGCGACGACGGGCTCACCGCCTACCGGTTCACGGCCACCCTGCGCGGCCTCGACCACTGGCAGATCGCCCCCGAGTCCCTCACCCGCCACCGCGACGGCGCCGAACTCCCCCTCGCCGCACTGGACTTCTTCGTCGAGTTCCGGCAGGCGCTGGGGCTGAGCGACGAGATCCTGCCCGTCTATCTGGAGGAGATCTCCTCCACCCTCTCGGGCACCTGCTACAAGCTCACCAAGCCGCAGGCGACCTCCGCCGAGCTGGCGCGGAGCGGCTTCCAGGCGATCGAGACCGGGATGACCGAGGGCCACCCCTGCTTCGTCGCCAACAACGGGCGGCTCGGCTTCGGCATCCACGAGTACCTGTCGTACGCCCCCGAGACCGCGAGCCCGGTCCGGCTGGTGTGGCTGGCCGCGCACCGCTCGCGGGCCGCGTTCACGGCGGGGGCCGGGATCGAGTACGAGTCCTTCCTGCGCGAGGAGCTGGGCGAGAAGACGCTGGACCGATTCCACGCCATCCTCACCGAGCAGGGTCTGGACCCCGCCGACCACCTGCTCATCCCGGTCCACCCCTGGCAGTGGTGGAACAAGCTCAGCGTGACCTTCGCCGCCGAGGTGGCCCGCCGCCACCTGGTCTGCCTGGGCGAGGGCGACGACGAGTACCTCGCCCAGCAGTCCATAAGGACCTTCTTCAACACCTCCGCCCCGCACAAGCACTACGTGAAGACGGCGCTGTCCGTCCTCAACATGGGCTTCATGCGCGGGCTCTCGGCCGCCTACATGGAGGCGACCCCGGCGATCAACGACTGGCTCGCCCAGCTCATCGAGAACGACGGCGTGCTGAAGGCGACCGGTGTGTCGATCATCCGGGAGCGGGCGGCCGTCGGCTACCGGCACCTGGAGTACGAGCGGGCCACCGACCGCCACTCGCCGTACCGCAAGATGCTGGCCGCGCTGTGGCGGGAGAGCCCGGTGCCGTCACTGCGCGAGGGCGAGACCCTCGCGACCATGGCGTCCCTGCTGCACGTGGACCACACCGGCGCCTCCTTCGCGGGCGCACTGGTCGAACGGTCCGGACTCGCGCCCACCGAGTGGCTGCGGCAGTACCTGAGGGCGTACCTCACCCCGCTGCTGCACTGCTTCTACGCCTACGACCTGGTCTTCATGCCGCACGGCGAGAACGTGATCCTGGTGCTGAGGGACGGGGTCGTGCGGCGCGCGATCCACAAGGACATCGCCGAGGAGATCGCCGTCATGGACCCGGACGCGGTGCTGCCGCCGGAGGTGCGGCGGATCCGGGTCGAGGTCCCGGAGGACAAGAAGCTCCTGTCGGTCTTCACCGACGTGTTCGACTGCTTCTTCCGGTTCCTCGCGGCGAACCTCGCCGCCGAGGGGATCCTGGAGGAGGACGACTTCTGGCGGACGGTCGCGGAGGTGACCCGTGAGTACCAGGAGTCGGTGCCCGAACTGGCCGACCGTTTCCGGCAGTACGACATGTTCGCCCCCCGGTTCGCGCTGTCCTGTCTGAACCGGCTCCAGCTGCGCGACAACCGGCAGATGGTGGACCTGGCGGATCCGTCCGGCGCGCTGCAGCTGGTGGGGAGCCTGGAGAACCCCGTCGCCGGTTTCTGACGGACCGGCGGGCACCCGGAGTACGGTCCTGAGGGGTGCCCGCCGGCCCTTCGCTCAGCTCGTCGGCCAGGGCACCTGGGGCGACCTGTAGTAGCCGATGCCGAGGGCGGTCCAGCGCGGGCCCTGGGCCGCCAGGCGCATCTTGTACGTGTTCCAGTCGTGCGTGGCCGCCGGTGACCAGCCCAGCTCGGCCGCTCCGGCCAGGCGCGGGAACGCCATGTACTCGATGTCGGCGGACTTGGTGAGGGTCTCGGACCACAACGGCGCCTCGACGCCCTTGACGGCCGAGGCGGGCGCTCCGGGCAGGTAGCTGCCGGGGTCCCAGTCGTAGGAGCGCTTCACCTCCACGAAGCCGGCCCACTTCGTGCCCAGCCGGGTGGTCGCGGTGTACTTCATGTCGAGGTAGACCCGGTCGGCCGGCGACAGGACGAGTCCCGTGCCGTTCTGGGCCGCCTTCGCCACCTGGGCCTTCTCCGCCGCGCTGGTGCCGTCCAGGCCCCAGTACTGGGCGAGGGCGCCCTTGGCGGGGGTGGCGCCGGTCAGCTGGTGCCAGCCGATGACCGTCTTGCCGTACTTGGCGACGATCGGCTGTACGCGGTCCATGAACTTCACGTAGTCGGAGTGGCTGGTGGAGTGCGCCTCGTCGCCGCCGATGTGCAGGTAGCGTCCGGGCGTGATCGCGGCCAGCTCCCGGACGACGTCGTCCACGAAGGCGTACGTCACCTCCTTGGGCACGCACAGCGAGCTGAAGCCGACCTCGGTGCCGGTGTACAGCGGGGGTGCGGTGCCGTCGCAGTTCAGCTGGGCGTAGGAGGCGAGGGCCGCGTTGGTGTGGCCGGGCATGTCGATCTCGGGGACGACCTCCTGGTAGCGGGAGGCGGCGTAGCGGACGATCTCCTGGTAGTCGGACTTCGTGAAGTGGCCGCCCTTGCCGCCGCCGACCTGGGTGGATCCACCGTAGGTCGCAAGGCGCGGCCAGGAGTCGACGGCGATGCGCCAGCCCTGGTCGTCGCTGAGGTGCAGGTGCAGGGTGTTGATCTTGTAGAGCGCCAGCTGGTCGATGTAGCGCTTGACCTGGGCGACGGTGAAGAAGTGCCGGGAGACGTCCAGCATGGCGCCGCGGTACTCGTAGCGCGGGCGGTCCTCGATGGTGCCGCCGGCGATCCGCCAGGGACCGCTCTGGACGCTCTTCTTCTCCACGGACGCCGGAAGCAGCTGACGCAGGGTCTGCACGCCGTGGAAGAGGCCGGCGGGTGCGCTCGCGGTGATGACGACCCCCCAGGGCCCGCTCTGCAGGCGGTAGCCCTCGGCGTCGAACGAGCCGTCGGCGAGGTGGAGTCGGATGCCGCCCTGGCTGCCCTGGTCGGTGACCGGCACGGGGTAGCCGGTGGAGGGCCGCAGGATGCCGGCGAGGTACTCCCCGATCCGGCGGACCTCGTCGGAGGCGGAGGCGTCGACGCGGACGACGGTGGCGCCGGTGACGCGGTAGGGCGCTCCGCCCGGCTGGACCGAGGCGGGCGCGGGGACCACCTGGTCCAGCGGCCTCGCCGCCGAGGGGCGCGGCACCGGCGGGGGTGTCGCGCCGACGGTGAACGCGCCTGCCGCCACCAGCAGCAGCGATCCGAGGACGCGGGTCAGTCGGGGAGTCGTGCTGTGGTTGCGTCTCACATGCGCTCCCTTCGGAAGTGGTAAAGACCACTCTCCCGCAGATCCGGTGAAACAATCCCCGCATGGCGGAAATCATCCAGAAGGACGGCACCTGGGTCTTCGACGGGGACGCCCTCAGGCTGACCCCGGGCCGGGACAAGAACATCGGCCTGCTGCGCCGGACACTGGGTGAACTCGTCGTACCCCTGGGCGCGTTGGCGGGGGTCTCCTTCGAGCAGGGGAAGCGGTCCGGGCGGCTGAGGCTGCGGCTGCGGGACGGCGCCGACCCGCTGCTGCACGCCACCGGCGGCCGGCTCGCCGAGCCCGACGACCCGTACCAGCTGACGGTGGAGTCCGAGCGGTACGGCGTCGCCGAGTACTTCGCGGACGAGGTCCGCAACGCCCTGCTGCTGGACGGGGTTTCACCGGACCCGGCCGCCGGCTACCTGCTGCCGGGGCCGTCCGTGCCGCTGTCCGCCTCGGCCGGGGACGGCACGGCCGGCTTCGACGGGGAGCGGGTGCGCCTGGAGTGGAACTGGAAGACGGAGAACGCCAAGGCCGCCACCGGGCCTCGTACGATCCCGCTCGCCGAGATCACGGCCGTGGAGTGGCAGCCGGCGGCCGGGCTGGAGAACGGCCACCTGCGCTTCACGGTGCGGGACGCGCCCGCCACCGCGCCGCCGAAGTACGACCCCAACGCCGTCGAGCTGTGGGGCTTCAAGAAGGACCCGCTGATGGCGCTGGTCGCGGCCGCCGTGCAGGCCCGGCTGCCGCATCCGTCGGTACCGGCCGTCGGGACGGACGTACGGCCCGGGCCGCCACTGCTCGCGAAGGCGACCGTGGCCGAGGACGACCACGACGCACTGCTGCGGCGCCTGCGTGAGCTGGGGGAACTGCACCGCTCGGGTGTCCTGACGGACGAGGAGTTCGGCCTGGCCAAGCGGGCGGTCCTCAGGCGGATGTGAGGACCGCCCGCTCTCGGGCGGGTGGCGCCGTGCCTTCCGGGCGCACCCGGATGCCTACTTGGCCCGGCGTGCCACCGTGAAGTGGTCGATCCGGTCACCGGTCTCGGCGATGCCCTGGACCTTCAGCTTGGCGTAGTGCCCCTTCGAGGCGGGCTCGACGTCCACGCGCAGGAACGAGTAGTTGAGGTAGCGCACCCGGGACCAGGCGACCGTCTCGTTCTGCTTGCCGTCCTTGAGGTTGATGAACGAGGCCACGGAGTCCACCTCGTGCTCGTGCCCCTCGTAGGAGTCCGGAGCGGAGAAGGCGTACAGGCTGCGGCCCGCCGCGCCCGCCGTGACGTACACCACGCCCTCGGTCTCGGGGTACGCCGTGCCGCCGATCGGCAGCTTCTTGGCGACCTCGTTGCCCTTGATGACGTCGGTGCGCTCGTACTGGTGGTTGTGGCCGTTGATGACCAGGTCCACGGTGTACTTCTCGAACAGCGGCACCCACTCCTGGCGCACGCCCCCCTCCGAGGCGTGCGCGGTGGAGGTGCAGTACGCGCAGTGGTGGAAGAACACGACGATGAAGTCGATGTCCTTCGAGGCCCGGAACTTCTTCAGCTGGGCCTCGAACCACTTCGTCTGGGTTCCTCCAGATATGCCCAGGTTCGCCGGGATCTCGAAGGAGACGTCGTTGGGGTCGAGCGAGATGATCGCCGTGTTGCCGTACACGAAGGAGTAGACACCCGGCAGGTTCTTGGCGTCCGGACCGTTGTCCGGGAGGGTCCAGCGGGCCTCCTCGCCGCCGTAGCCGTTGGGCGAGTACCAGGCCTCCATGTCGTGGTTGCCGTACGAGACCATCCACGGGATCTGCTTGGCGACCGACTCGGTCTGGTACAGGAACTGGTCCCAGGTGCGCGAGTCGAAGCCGGTGTCGGTGGACTTGCCCTGGCCGGCCGGGTCGCCGTAGGCGATGTCGCCCGCGTGCAGGTGGAAGGACGGGTTCTGGCCCAGGATCAGGCTGTCGTTGGCCAGGGCGTGGTAGCTGACGCCCTGGTCGCCGAAGGCCGTGAAGGTGAACGGCGCCTTGTGGGCGGGGGCGGTGGTGAAGGTGCCCACGGTGCCCAGCAGGTGCGGCTCGGCCGGGTCGAAGCCCTGGTGGCCGACGCCGTAGTAGTAGGTCCTGCCGGGGCGCAGGTGGGTCAGCTCGGCGTGCAGGTAGTACTGGGTGTGGTCGCCGCTCGCGCCGACGCCGGCCGGGGTGTAGAGGCTGCGGACCTCGGCCTCGATCTTGCGCGAGAGGTCCCAGGGGTGGGCGCCGATGCGGATGAAGGGCTTCTTCACGGCGACCGGGACCTGCCAGGAGACCGTCATCTCCGTGCGCGGGTCGTTGCCGTAGGCGAGGTGGCGGCCGAAGGGGGCGACGAGGGCGCCGTCGACCGTCTCGGTGGCCGGGGCCGTGCGCTGGGTCGGCACGGCGGCCTGGGCGGTGCCGCCCGGAACGAACGCGCCACCCGCGACGGCGCCCAGCGTGACGGCGCCGCCCCTGATCATGGTGCGCCGCGAGAATCTGGCGCGCAGGTACTCATGCTGCTCGGCCAGGCTCATGCGCTCGGCCAGCTTCTCGGGTACTCCCATACGAGGAATGTCCATGGCGTCTGAAACTCGTCCGTTCGGGCAACGACGCGCAAGACGCAGGATGGCCAGCTTGCGAACAGAGCACCATAAGAGATTCAACAGGCGCCTGCCCGGAATCGGGCACGATTCTTGCGAAACCGCGGCTCTTGGCTCAGGATCTACCGGGTGCACGAGGAACTTGTCGATCACCTGACGCGGTCCACGCCCCTGAACCGGGGCGAGGCACTGCGGGTGGTCCAGGACGTGCTCGCCTATTTCGACGAGACGACGCAGGACTACGTCCGTCGCCGCCACCGTGAACTGCAGGCCCAGGGCCTGACGAACACGGAGATCTTCGAACGGATCGAGGCGGATCTGGGATACCGGGCGGTGGCGCCGCCGGAGCTGACGCTCAGGCAGCTGCGCCGCATGGTCTACGGCTGAGACGCCAGGCTGAGAGATACCTGTATATGTGCGGAATTGTCGGATACATCGGGAAGCGTGATGTGGCTCCCCTGCTCCTGGAGGGCCTGCAGCGGCTGGAGTACCGCGGCTACGACTCCGCGGGCATCGTCGTCACCTCCCCGAAGACGGCCGGCCTGAAGATGGTCAAGGCCAAGGGCCGGGTGCGCGACCTGGAGGCGAAGGTCCCGGCCCGCTTCAAGGGCACCACGGGCATCGCCCACACCCGCTGGGCCACCCACGGCGCCCCCTCCGACGTGAACGCCCACCCGCACATGTCGGCCGACCAGAAGGTCGCCGTCGTGCACAACGGCATCATCGACAACGCCTCAGACCTGCGTCGCAAGCTGGAGGCCGATGGGGTCGAGTTCCTCTCCGAGACCGACACCGAGGTGCTCGTCCACCTGATCGCCCGCTCGCAGGCCGAGAAGCTGGAGGACAAGGTCCGCGAGACCCTCCGGGTCGTCGAGGGCACCTACGGCATCGCGGTCATGCACGCCGACTTCTCCGACCGCATCGTGGTGGCCCGCAACGGCTCCCCGGTCGTCCTCGGCATCGGCGAGAAGGAGATGTTCGTCGCATCGGACATCGCCGCCCTGGTCGCCCACACCCGGCAGATAGTGACGCTGGACGACGGCGAGATGGCCACCCTCAAGGCCGACGACTTCCGTACCTACACCACCGAGGGCACCCGTACGACGGCCGAGCCGACCACCGTCGAGTGGGAGGCGGCCTCCTACGACATGGGCGGCCACGACACGTACATGCACAAGGAGATCCACGAGCAGGCCGACGCCGTGGACCGCGTGCTGCGCGGCCGCATCGACGACCGCTTCTCCACCGTGCACCTCGGCGGCCTCAACCTGGACGCCCGCGAGGCGCGCAAGATCCGCCGCGTGAAGATCCTCGGCTGCGGCACCTCGTACCACGCGGGCATGATCGGCGCCCAGATGATCGAGGAGCTGGCCCGCATCCCCGCCGATGCCGAGCCGGCCTCCGAGTTCCGATACCGCAACGCGGTCGTGGACCCCGACACCCTCTACGTCGCGGTCTCCCAGTCCGGTGAGACGTACGACGTGCTGGCGGCCGTGCAGGAGCTGAAGCGCAAGGGCGCCCGGGTCCTCGGCGTGGTCAACGTGGTCGGTTCCGCGATCGCCCGTGAGGCCGACGGCGGCATCTACGTGCACGCCGGCCCCGAGGTCTGCGTGGTGTCCACCAAGTGCTTCACCAACACCACGGTCGCCTTCGCCCTGCTCGCCCTGCACCTGGGCCGCACCCGCGACCTGTCCGTGCGGGACGGCAAGCGGATCATCGAGGGCCTGCGGAAGCTGCCGGAGCAGATCACCGAGATCCTCAAGCAGGAGGACGAGGTCAAGCGGCTGGCCGAGAGCTACGCCGACGCCCGCTCGATGCTCTTCATCGGCCGCGTGCGGGGCTACCCCGTCGCCCGCGAGGCCTCCCTGAAGCTCAAGGAGGTCTCCTACATCCACGCCGAGGCCTACCCCGCCTCCGAGCTGAAGCACGGTCCGCTGGCCCTCATCGAGCCGGCCCTGCCGACGGTGGCGATCGTCCCCGACGACGACCTGCTGGAGAAGAACCGCGCGGCCCTGGAGGAGATCAAGGCCCGCAGCGGCAAGATCCTCGCGGTGGCCCACCAGCACCAGGAGAAGGCCGACGAGACGATCGTGGTCCCGAAGAACGAGGACGAGCTGGACCCGATCCTGATGGGCATCCCGCTCCAGCTCCTCGCGTACCACACGGCGAAGGCCCTGGGCCGGGACATCGACAAGCCGCGGAACCTCGCCAAGTCGGTGACGGTGGAGTAGTCACGGCAGAACGGACCCCCACGTGCGCCACCAACCACGTGGGGGTCCATTCGGTGCCGCTGCTGATCAGCCGGTGGCCGTCACCCCCCGGCCGGCGGCACGCCGGGGAAGCACCGTCGGCCAGTGCGCCAAGGCTGCCGTCGCCGCGTACCAGGCGACCGCGCCGGAGACCGCGGCGACCCAGCCGCCGGCCTTCGCGAGAACGGAACTGTCGGCGAAGTTCGCGACGGCGAGCAGCAGCATCGCCAGGAACAGCAGACCGTGCCCGGCCTGGCCGAGGCTGTCCCCGCTCGCGAGGGTCAGGGTGAGCGCCACGAGCGCGAAGAGCAGCAGGAAGAGTCCCGCTCCGTTGGCCGACGTGTGCTCACCGAACGAGACGGCCCAGGTGAACCACAGGGCACCGAGGGCCACGAAGCCCGTACCGGAAGCGGTGTCGCGGTCGCGGAGGGCCAGCAGACCGACGAGGAAGAGGGCGATGCCGCCCACGTAGTGGGCCAGGGACACGGCGTCGGACACCCGCACGCCGTCGATCACGCCGGTCGTGCCGAGTCCGAACGCCAACAGGGTGACACCCAGGGCGAGTCGGCCGACCACGGTGGTGGTTCCGCTTCCCGCGGAGACGTCATTGTCCACGGCGGGCTCCCTTCATGCATGTGCTGTTGCGCGGTGACCGGTATATGCCCTTCACAAGGGCACAAACACCTCTACGCGCGAGTAGTTTCGCGCTGCACAAAGGGAATTGACGAAGGGTCGGAAACCCTCAGGGGATCACGATCACGGGCCGCTGCGCCCGCTTGGCGAGCCGCCCGGCCACCGAGCCGAAGATCCGGCCCACGATGCCGTGCGTCGAGCCGACCACGATCGCGTCGGCCTCGTACTCCCGCCCCACCTCTTCGAGTTCATGGCAGATGTCGCCACCGCGCTCGACCAGGATCCAGGGCACCTCGGCCAGATAGTCCGCACAGGCCAGCTCGAGCCCCAGCACCTCGGTCCGGTGATCCGGTACGTCGACGAAGACAGGTGGCTCGCACCCCGCCCACACCGTGGTGGGCAGCCTGTTGGCCACATGGACGATGATCAGGCCCGAACCGGAGCGGTGGGCCATGCCGATCGCATAGGCGAGGGCGCGCTCACTGGACGTCGAGCCGTCGAAGCCGACGACGACGCCGTGCTTGAAGGCGGGGTCGCAGGAAGGGCGTGGCTCTTCCGCCGCCAGGGGATCGGCCGCCGTGGGATCGGCGACCGGCCGCTTGCGGTCCGCTGGTTCGAAGAATTCGTGACCGGCCATGACTGTCTCGGCGTTGTGATCCTTTGTGGGGGCGACATCGGCGTGCGGAGCTGTGTCCGGGATTCGTCTTCCCAACCCCATACCCCCAAGGGTACGGCGGCACGCCTCCTCTGCCCAGTTCCTGCGCACGCTCCGTAAGCGGCCCCACGGGTGTCCCGCGGGGGTTCACCGGAGCATGCACGAGCGACGCCCGTAACGCAATGGTTGCTGCCCCGTACAGGCGGTTTGCACGGGATTCCCTTCAGTCGCGCCCGGTGACCGACCGATCGAACAGACGTTGAACCCGGTGAGTCACCGCCACAGGGAGTACGAGATGTCCGGACCCCGATCCACCGACCCGCACCCCGCCCCGGACACCACGAGCGACGTGATCCGCTGGGCGGCCTTCAGCTGCGTCGTCGTACCCGTGGTCCTCGTCTGGTACGGCACCTCGCTCGCCGGCGCGGCCGGCACCGCCTTCGGCCTGGCCGCCGTCACGGCCGTCTGCCGCGTCCTGCTGCGGCGGTCCGAGCGTTGCGCCACGCAAAGAGGCGGACGTCACACCAAGGGAAAGACACCGGTCGACTGACCGGTTTTTGCACCCCCGACCGCTTCTTTTCGGCCAACTTCCTGATGCCCCTCCAGGGGAGTCCCACCCACCCCTCAACCCCCGTTCCACCTGCACGGAAAGGGTCTGGGCCGACCCGTGCACCCTACGCGGTTTGGCCACTGCGACGAGGCGCACTTCCCTGCACGGCCCACGAGTGCAACCCTTCGTGATCGAATGCTTCACGCCAAGTTGTCATGTCGACAATGTCCGGCGTGTCGAACTGGCCACCGTATGACCGCGGGAGCCAGTAGATTCGATCTTGACTGTCTTACGGCGGGGGACTCGTGCAGGACCGAGGGGAAACGTGCAGGAGCGACACAACCGAGGAGCCGCGACCACCGAGGGGGGCTTAGCAGGATGAGCCACGACTCCACTGCCGCGCCGGAAGCCGCGGCCCGGAAGCTTTCCGGGCGACGCCGCAAGGAGATCGTCGCGGTGCTGCTGTTCAGCGGCGGCCCCATCTTCGAGAGTTCCATACCGCTGTCGGTGTTCGGGATCGACCGTCAGGACGCCGGCGTGCCGCGCTACCGACTGCTGGTCTGCGGCGGCGAGGAAGGCCCACTGCGGACCACAGGGGGCCTGGAACTCACCGCACCGCATGGGCTGGAGGCGATCTCGCGCGCCGGTACGGTCGTCGTACCGGCCTGGCGCTCGATCACCTCACCGCCGCCGGAAGAGGCGCTCGACGCGCTGCGCCGCGCGCACGAGGAGGGCGCCCGCATCGTCGGGCTGTGCACCGGGGCCTTCGTCCTGGCGGCGGCGGGCCTGCTGGACGGCCGCCCGGCGACCACGCACTGGATGTACGCGCCGACGCTGGCCAAGCGCTATCCGTCGGTCCACGTGGATCCACGGGAGCTGTTCGTCGACGACGGCGACGTGCTGACCTCGGCCGGTACGGCCGCGGGGATCGACCTGTGTCTGCACATCGTGCGGACCGACCACGGCAACGAGGCCGCCGGCGCGCTGGCCCGCCGCCTGGTCGTCCCACCGCGCCGCAGCGGCGGTCAGGAGCGCTACCTCGACAGGTCTTTACCCGAGGAGATCGGCGCCGACCCGCTGGCCGAGGTCGTCGCCTGGGCGCTGGAACACCTCCACGAGCAGTTCGACGTGGAGACACTGGCGGCACGCGCCTACATGAGCCGCCGTACGTTCGACCGCCGGTTCCGTTCGCTGACCGGCAGCGCGCCGCTGCAGTGGCTGATCACCCAGCGCGTGCTGCAGGCGCAGCGACTGCTGGAGACGTCGGACTACTCCGTGGACGAGGTGGCGGGCCGCTGCGGCTTCCGCTCCCCGGTCGCGCTGCGCGGGCACTTCCGCCGTCAGCTCGGCTCGTCCCCCGCCGCCTACCGGGCCGCCTACCGGGCCCGCCGGCCGCAGGGCGAGAAGCCGGGTGACCCGGAGGCGTCGGTGGCACAGCACGGGCCGTCCGGCGCGCCCGGCCTGCCGGGTCACGGGCCCGTGGGCCACGCGCCCTCGGTCCTGCACTCGGACCGGGACAGCGGGGTTCCGATGCAGAGCCGCCGCCAGGCGGCGGGCGCGGTGAGTCTGCTGCCGGGACCGCGCAGCGGGAACTGAGCGAGGCGAAGGGAGGGGGCGGGCACACACCCGCCCCCTCCTTCGTCGTCCGGCGCCGCACGGGGCTCGGTCCCCGGCGAGCCCGGCGCCGACGGGGGCATCCCAAAAGCGGACGTCAGCTTTAGGGTGGTCGCATGAACGATCGCATGGTGTGGATCGACTGCGAGATGACCGGCCTCTCGCTGTCCGACGACGCTCTCATCGAGGTGGCCGCCCTCGTCACCGACTCCGAGCTGAACGTACTCGGCGAGGGGGTGGACATCGTCATCCGTCCGCCGGACTCGGCGCTGGAGACGATGCCGGAGGTGGTGCGCGAGATGCACACCGCGTCCGGACTGCTGGACGAGCTGGCCGGCGGCACCACGCTGGCCGACGCCGAGGAGCAGGTCCTCTCCTATGTCCGGGAACACGTGAAGGAGCCCGGCAAGGCCCCGCTGTGCGGCAACTCCGTCGGCACCGACCGCGGCTTCCTGCTGCGGGACATGCCGACCCTCGAGGACTACCTCCACTACCGGATCGTGGACGTCTCCAGCATCAAGGAACTGGCCCGGCGCTGGTACCCGCGGGCGTACTTCAACAGCCCGGAGAAGAACGGCAACCACCGGGCGCTCGCCGACATCCGCGAGTCGATCGCCGAGCTGCGCTACTACCGCGAGGCCATCTTCGTGCCCCAGCCCGGACCCGACAGCGACACCGCGAGGACGATCGCGGCCAGACACGTTCTGCCTGCACGCTAGGCCCCGCGGGGTCCGCGCGGAGGCCCGCACGGAAAACACGTGCGCGAGCACCCCTTCGGACCCTGTAGACTTCTTCTCGGCCGGTCGGGGAAACGACAAGTTCCATCGCCGGTCGTGGTGGGTGTAGCTCAGCTGGTAGAGCACCTGGTTGTGGTCCAGGATGCCGCGGGTTCGAGTCCCGTCACTCACCCTGTGTGAGCAGCCGGTGACTCCGTCGAGAGACGGGTCACCGGCTGCTTCGTTTCCTGCGCCTTCCCGCTCCGGGCCGGAGCCCGGAGCCCGGAGCGGGCACGAGAGCCGTTACGACGACGCCCGCACCACCAGTTCCGTCGGCAGCACCGCGTGCCGTCGCTCCAGGCCCCGGGACGCGGCCGGACGGCGGTCGGCGATCTCCGTGAGCAGCAGGTCGATCATCGCGCGGCCCATCTCCTCGATGGGCTGGCGGACGCTGGTCAGCGGCGGGTCCATGTGCCGGGCGATGGCCGAGTCGTCGTACCCGACCAGCGCCACGTCGTCGGGGATACGGCGGCCCGCCTCGCGCAGCACCTGCCGGGCGCCCGCCGCCGTCACGTCCGAGCCGGCGAAGACGGCGTCCAGATCGGGGTACCGCTCCAGCAGGGTCGTCATCGCCCGCCGGCCGCCCCCCTCGGTGAAGTCCCCCGACTCGATGAGCAGTTCGTCCACCTCGTGGCCCGCGTCGCGCAGCGCCGCGCGGTAGCCGTCGACGCGGCGCTGGGCGCCGTAGACGTCGAGCCGGCCGGTGATGTGGGCGATCGTCCGGCAGCCCCGGGAGAGCAGGTGCTCCACGGCCGAGCGGGCGCCGCCGTAGTTGTCCGAGTCCACCGAGGTGAGCGACTCGGCGGCCGAGCGCGGACCGCTGATCACCGCCGGGATCTCCAGCTGGGCGAGCAGGTCGGGCAGCGGGTCGTCGGCGTGCACGGAGACCAGCAGGACACCGTCCACGCGGTGGGCCGCCAGGTACTGCGCGAGGCGCCGGCGCTCCCGGTCGCTGCCCGCGAAGATCAGCAGCAACTGCATCTCGGTGTCGGTCAGTTCCGCGCCGACCCCGCGCAGCATGTCGGAGAAGTACGGCTCCGCGAAGAACCGGGTCTCCGGCTCGGGGACGACCAGCGCGATGGCGTCGGTGCGGTTGGCCGCGAGGGCGCGGGCCGCGGTGTTCGGGACGTAGCCCAGTTCGGCGACCGCCGCCTCCACCGCCGCCCGGGTCGCGTCACTGACCCGGGGCGAGCCGTTGATCACCCGCGAGACCGTGCCCCGGCCGACCCCGGCCCGGGCGGCAACCTCCTCGAGCGTGGGCCGTCCCCCGCTCCGGCCCCGCCCTGCGTGGTTCGCCATGGGCTCCGCCTCCCTCGACACCAACATCCCGGTGGCTGGAATCTAACAGCCCTGGCCAGGGCGGGGGGCGGCCACGGGGCTCCCGCCAGGAGCCAGTTAACACTCGGATAACTGAACACCTCCCCCCGCGTCCGCTCCCTTGACACCCCGCTTCGAACCGGCGACTCTTCAACACATCACCGGTGGGAGCGCTCCCACGGTACCTGGCACATACACAACCCGCACGTTCCCCGCCCGAGCCGCAGCGAGTACGAACGGGCCCAATTCCATGCAGTTGGCCGGGGGGTCGGCACGTCAGGCAACAGGAGGACGCAATGCGTACGAGCATCCGCCGGTCTCGGCGACTGATGGCCCTCGCGGCTGTCGCCGCGCTGACCACGGGCTTGCTGGCCGGCTGCGCCAACGACTCGGATGACGGCTCGTCCAACAACTCGGACGGCGGCAACGGCAGTGGCAAGGGCAAGATCACGCTGACCATCGGAACCTTCGGCGTCTTCGGCTACAAGCAGGCCGGCCTCTACGACGAGTACATGAAGCTCCATCCGGACATCAACATCAAGGAGAATGTCACCACTCGGACAGACGTGTACTGGCCGAAGGTGCTCACCCGCCTCCAGGCCGGCTCCGGCACCGACGACATCCAGGCCATCGAGGTCGGCAACATCACCGAGGCCGTCCAGACGCAGGCGAACAAGTTCGTCGACCTCGGCAAGGAGGTCGACAAGTCCCAGTGGCTGGACTGGAAGCTCGCGCAGGCCACCACCAAGGACGGCAAGACGATCGGGCTGGGCACGGACGTCGGCCCGATGGCGATCTGCTACCGCAAGGACCTGTTCGAGAAGGCCGGACTGGAGACGGACCGGACCAAGCTCGCCGAGCAGTGGAAGGGCGACTGGGCCAAGTACGTCGACGTCGGCAAGGAGTACATGAAGAAGGCGCCCAAGGGCACCAAGTTCGTGGACTCGGCCTCCTCGGTCTACAACGCGGCCCTCGGCGGCGCGAGCGAGCGCTACTACGACAGGGACGGCAACGTCATCTGGGACAAGTCCTCCGGCGTGAAGTCCTCCTGGAACGTCGCGATGAGCGTGGCGACCAGCAACATGTCGGCGAAGCTCAAGCAGTTCGACAAGCCGTGGGACCAGGGCTTCGCCAACGGCACCTTCGCGACGGTGGCCTGTCCGGCGTGGATGATCGGCTACATCGAGCAGAAGTCGGGTGACTCCGGCAAGGGCAACTGGGACGTGGCGGCGGCGCCGACCGCGGCCAACTGGGGCGGCTCCTTCCTCGGAGTGCCGAGCGCGGGCAAGCACCAGAAGGAGGCCGTCGCCCTGGCGAAGTGGCTGACCGCTCCGGAGCAGCAGGCGAAGGTCTTCGCCAAGCAGGCGAGCTTCCCCTCAACCCCGTCGGCGTACTCGAGCCTGAAGCCGGCCGCGGACACCACCGCGTACTTCTCCGACGCGCCGATCACGCAGATCTTCTCCGACTCGGCGAAGACGATCCCGACGCAGTACTTCGGCATCAAGGACCAGCCGATGAACACCGCGCTGACCGACGTCGGCATCCTCCAGGTGGAGCAGAAGGGCAAGTCCCCGGCCCAGGGCTGGGACGCGGCCACCAAGGAGATCAAGGACGTGCTCGGACAGTGACCAGCTCCAAGCAGGCTCTCGCGCAACCCGCGTCGAGCGCCGACGCCGCGCCCGGCTCCCAGCCGGGCGCGGCCCGGGGCGCTCGTGGTCGCGGTGCGCCGGCGGGCGCCGACTCCTGGCGCAGCCGGCTGTACCGCTGGGACATGAAGGCGTCACCGTACGCGTTCGTCGCCCCGTTCTTCGTCCTCTTCGGGGCCTTCTCGCTGGTCCCGCTGCTGTACACGGCCTGGTACTCGCTGCACGACGTGCAGCTGTCGTCGCTGGACCACCAGACCTGGGCGGGCCTGGACAACTACAAGAACCTGTTGTCCTCGGACTTCTTCTGGAACGCCCTGAAGAACACCTTCACCATCGGTCTGATCTCGACGGTGCCGCAGCTGCTGGCGGCGCTCGGGCTCGCTCATCTGCTCAACTACAAGTTGCGCGGTTCCACCGTGTGGCGCGTGGTGATGCTCACCCCGTACGCCACCTCGGTGGCGGCGGCGACGCTGGTGTTCACGCTGCTGTACTCCTGGGACGGCGGCATGGTCAACTGGATCCTGCACTTCTTCGGCGTCGACGCCGTCAACTGGCGCGAGTCGGACTGGGGTTCGCAGTTCGCGGTGTCGACGATCGTGATCTGGCGCTGGACCGGCTACAACGCGCTGATCTACCTGGCGGCGATGCAGGCGATCCCGATCGACCTGTACGAGTCGGCCGCGCTCGACGGTGCGAGCCGCTGGCAGCAGTTCCGCCACGTGACGATCCCGCAGCTCAGGCCGACGATCCTGTTCACCGTCGTCGTCTCCACCATCGGGGCGACCCAGCTCTTCGGCGAGGTCCTGCTGTTCGGCGGGGTCAGCGGCTCCAAGGGCGGCTCCGAGCACCAGTACCAGACGCTCGGTCTGTACATGTACGACCAGGGCTGGATCATCGGCAACCTCGGCAAGGCCTCCGCGATCGCCTGGTCGATGTTCCTGATCCTGCTGATCGTCGCCGCGGTCAACCTGCTGCTCACCCGACGGCTGAGGAAGTCCCAATGACCACCAGTGAACTGACACTGCCGCAGCCCGCCGAGGCCAGGCCGGAGCGGCGCCGGGTGATGGGCGCGGGCAAGCAGCTGCACGCGGGCCCGGTGACGTACGTCGTGCTGGCCGTCTTCGCGCTGGTCTCGCTGGCACCGCTGGTGTGGACGGCGATCGCGGCCTCGCGCACCGACCGGCGACTGGCCCAGACCCCGCCGCCGCTGTGGTTCGGCGGCAACCTGTTCAAGAACCTGCAGGCCGCCTGGGACCAGGCAGGACTCGGCACCGCGATGCTCAACTCGTTGATCGTGGCGGGCACGATCACGGTGAGCACGGTGCTGTTCGCCACGCTGGCCGGCTTCGCCTTCGCCAAGCTGCGGTTCCGGTTCTCCAGCCTGCTGTTGCTGCTGACCATCGGCACGATGATGATCCCGCCGCAGCTGGCGGTCGTACCGCTGTACCTGTGGATGTCGGACTTCGGCTGGTCGAACCAGTTGCAGACGGTGATCCTGCCGAGCCTGGTGACCGCGTTCGGCACGTTCTTCATGCGGCAGTACCTGGTGCAGGCGCTGCCGACCGAGCTGATCGAGGCCGCCCGGGTGGACGGGGCGAGCAGCATCCGGATCGTGTGGCACGTGGTCTTCCCGGCGGCGCGGCCCGCGATGGCGGTGCTCGGCCTGCTGACGTTCGTCTTCGCCTGGAACGACTTCCTGTGGCCGATCATCGCCCTGAACCAGCAGAACCCGACCGTGCAGGTGGCCCTGAACTCGCTCGGCACCGGCTATGTCCCGGACCAGGCGGTGATCATGGCGGGCGCACTGCTCGGCACGCTGCCGCTGCTGATCGCCTTCCTGCTGTTCGGCAAGCAGATCGTGGGCGGCATCATGCAGGGCGCGATCAAGGGCTGACGTGCCCTTTCCCAGGGCCGGGCCATCGCCGTCCCGGCCCTTTCCCCGCCCCGGCCTCTGCCCCGGGCGACCCCCTCCCCCACCCGTCTCATCGGTCTCCTACGACCTCTCTTGGGAGCGCTTCCATGCCTGACTCCGTTTCCCCCGTGACCTTTCCTCCCGCCTTCCTCTGGGGCGCCGCGACCTCCGCGTACCAGATCGAGGGGGCGGTGCGGGAGGACGGCCGCACCCCCTCGATCTGGGACACCTTCAGCCATACGCCGGGCAAGACGGTCGGCGGCGAGACCGGTGACATCGCTGTCGACCACTACCACCGCTACCGCGAGGACGTCGCGCTGATGGCGGAGCTGGGCCTGAGCGCCTACCGCTTCTCCATCTCCTGGTCCCGGGTGCAGCCGACCGGCCGCGGCCCCGCGGTCCAGGTGGGCCTCGACTTCTACCGCCGTCTGGTGGACGAGCTGCTCGCGCACGGCATCAAGCCCGCGATCACCCTCTACCACTGGGACCTCCCGCAGGAGCTGGAGGACGCGGGCGGCTGGCCGGAGCGGGACACGGCGCTGCGGTTCGCCGAGTACGCGCAGCTGGTGGGCGAGGCGCTCGGTGACCGGGTGGAGAACTGGATCACCCTCAACGAGCCCTGGTGCAGCGCCTTCCTCGGCTACGGCTCCGGCGTGCACGCCCCCGGCCGTACCGACCCGGCGGCCTCCCTGCGCGCGGCCCACCACCTCAACCTGGCGCACGGCCTCGGCGCTTCGGCCCTGCGTTCGGTGATGCCGGCCCGCAACCAGATCGCCGTCAGCCTGAACTCCTGCGTGGTACGGCCGCTCTCGCAGAACCCGGCCGACCTGGTCGCCGCCCGCCGGATCGACGACCTGGCCAACGGGATCTTCCACGGTCCGATGCTGCACGGGGCCTACCCCGAGACCCTGTTCTCCGCGACTTCCTCGGTCACCGACTGGTCGTACGTCCTCGACGGTGACGTCCGCACGATCAACGCGAAGCTGGACGCGCTCGGCCTGAACTACTACACGCCGACGCTGGTCTCGGCGTCCCCCGACAGGGTCGACGGTCCGCGGGTGGACGGCCACGGCGCCAGCGATCACTCACCCTGGCCGGGCGCCGACGACGTGCTCTTCCACCAGACCCCGGGCGAGCGCACGGAGATGGGCTGGACGATCGACCCGACGGGCCTGCACGAGCTGATCATGCGCTACACGCGCGAGGCCCCGGGCCTGCCCCTCTACATCACCGAGAACGGCGCGGCCTACGACGACAAGCCGGACCCGGACGGCCGGGTGCACGACCCCGAGCGCATCGCCTATCTGCACGGCCACCTCTCGGCGGTCCGCCGCGCCCTCACCGACGGGGCCGACATCCGCGGCTACTACCTGTGGTCCCTGCTGGACAACTTCGAGTGGGCGTACGGCTACGACAAGCGCTTCGGCGCGGTGTACGTGGACTACGCGACCCTGGAACGCACCCCGAAGTCGAGCGCCCACTGGTACGGCGAGGCGGCCCGGACGGGGGTGCTGCCGGCGGGGGAGCCGGTGGTGTGAGGACGGGGGGAGGGTGCGGCACTCCCCCCGTGGAGTGCCGCACCTTCGTTTGGGCGGCCGTCAGTTGAAGGCGCCGAACGCCTTCGAGAAGGCGAACTTGTCCTGGGTGATGGAGCTGCACGTGGCGTCGGCGGTGGGCTTGGTGCCGCCGTCGCACTGCTTGTCGCGGGTCGCGGACCACATCGACAGGCCGCCGAGGCCCTTGGACTTGGCGAAGTTCGCCAGCTGGGTGGCGTCGTCGACCTTGAAGACCTCGGAGGAGACGTCGTTGACGCCGATCATCGGGGTGACCGCGACGGCCTTCCAGGCGGCCGAGTCCGAGAGGCCGAGCACGCTCTTGACCTGGGCCTGGGTGGCGGTGGCGGCCTGCTCGGCGTAGGTGCCCATGTCGCCGCTGTAGGAGGGGCCGTAGTCCATCGCCATGATGTTGACGGTGTTGATCTTCACGCCGTTGGACTTGGCGTCGGACAGCAGGTTAACGCCGTCCTGGGTCAGGCCCTCGGGCATCACCGGGAGGGTGAAGGAGACGTCCAGGTTCGGGTGCTGGGCCTGGAGCTTGGCTATGGCCTGGGCGCGGCGGGTGTTGGCGGCCGTGTTGGGCAGCGCGCCGCCTTCGACGTCGAAGTCGACCTTGGTCAGCTTGAAGGCGTCGACGGCCTTGCCGTAGGCGGCCGCCAGCGCGTCCGCGGAGGAGCAGGTGGTGGCCAGTTCCGAGCCGGAGGCGCCTCCGAACGAGACCCGGACGTCACCGCCCTTGGCGCGCAGGGAGCCGATCTGCGCGGCAACGCCGTCGGCGGTGAGGTCCGTGACACCGCCCCACTTGGGCGTGCAGCCCCCGCCGTCGGTGACGAAGGCCAGGTTGTAGTTCTTCACTCCGGTCGCGTCCGCCGATGCCAGCAGGTCGAAGGCGGGGTAGAGGGAGGTGTCGACGTACGGGGCGAAGCCGGCCGAGGCGGTGGTGCCGCTGCCGGTGCTCCCGGTGGGGGTGGGCGTCGCGCTCTGGGTGGGGGTGGCGCTCTGCGTGGGTGTGGCGCTCTTGGTGGGGGTCGCGGTCGGGGTCGGCGACTGGGTCTGGGTCGGGCGCCCGCTCGGCTCGGGGGTGGCGCCGTCGTCCGCGGAGCACTGCGCGCCGTCGATACGACAGCCCGTCGGGTCGCCGGTGCCGCTCACCACGAAGCCTACGGTGACCGACTTGCCCTGCGCGAGGCCGTCCGTGTCCCACTTCGCGGGCTTCACCGTGACGTGCCGGCCGCTGACGCTCGACTCTGCGTTCCACAGCGAGCTGAGCTTCGCGCCCGTCGGCAGGTCGAACTCCAGCGTCCAGGTCTTCTCGGTCTGGCCGCTGTTGTTGGTGACGACGTACTGCGCGGTGTAACCCGACGACCAGTCGCTGGTCTTGGTGTACGCGGCGTTCACACCGGCCGCGTTCGCGGTGCCGGTCAGCAGGAGCGCGCCGCCACCGACCACGGCCGCGGCCACCAGGCCGCCGATCGCCTTGTTCCTGCCACTGATCCTGCGCCGGTGCGTGCTCATGCGGTGCCTGCCTTCGCTGTTCACGGGGGTGGGGTGCGGCAGCACGCTAGCGATCGGGAAAGGGGCAAACGGCTTGATAGGGACAGCGGTTGAGGATCTTAGGGTGCGCTTAAGGAAGGGATCGGGGACCGTTAAAGGTCGAGACCAATCCGCGCGGGATCGGGGTGCGTCCGGGCGCCAGGCGCCTTTCGGGCGTCAGCGGACCCCCGCCGCGCGCCGGCGTCTGCGCACACTCCCCCGGTGTCCTCTGCCCGCCGGCTTCCGCCCGTCCAGCTGGAACCAGATGCGCACCTCGGTGCCGCCCAGCACGGAGGAGCCGATGCGGACGTCGCCGCCGGTGGCCTCGGCGAGCCGGCGCACGATGTCGAGACCGAGGCCGGTCGAGCCGGCGCTGCCGGAGCCACGGCCGCGGGCCATCGCCGCCTCGGGGTCGGGTATGCCGGGGCCCGCGTCGGAGACCAGCACGATCACCGCGTCCTCGCCGTTGTGCACGTCGACCGCGAAGGCGGTGCCCTCGGCGGTGTGCCGGAAGACGTTGCCGAGCAGCGCGTCGAGTCCGGCGGCCAGGTCGGCGCGGGCCACGGGTATGCGCACCGGCCGCTCCACGCCGGCCACCCGCCACTTGCGGCCCTCGTCCTCGGCGAGCGCGGACCAGAACTCCATGCGCTCGCGGACCACTTCGGCCGCGTCGCACCCGGCGCCGGGGCCGGCCGCCGCGGTCTGCGGCTTGGCCTCCCGGGCCGTGCGGATGATGGTGTCGACCTCCCGTTCCAGCTGGGCGACGGCGGTCCGGGTCTGTTCGGCGGCGGGACCGGCGCCCAGCGAGGCCGCGTTCAGCCGCAGCACGGTCAGCGGGGTGCGCAGCCGGTGCGAGAGGTCAGCAGCCAGCTCTCTCTCGTTCGCGAGCAGTTGGACGACCTGATCGGCCATGGAGTTGAACGCGACCGCCGCGAGCCGCAGTTCGGTCGGCCCGTCCTCCGGCACCCGGGCGCCCAGCTGGCCCTCGCCCAGCTCGTGCGCCCCCTCGACCAGCCGCTGCGCGGGCCGCACCATGCGCACTCCGAGCCGGTCGGCGACCGCGACCGAGCCTACGATCAGCGCGAGGCCGACGGCGGCGAGCACCGCCCATGCCGTGCCGACGCCGTTGCTCACCTCGGACTCGGGGACGTACACCTCGACGACCGCGATCGCGCCGGAGCTGAGCGCGACCGGCTGCAGCAGGGTGGAGCCGCCGGTGACCGAGGTGGTGGACGCGCGGCCCAGCTTCCGTACGGCCTGGATGTCCCGGTCCTCGGCGCGCTGCCGGCCGAGGTCGAGCGCGGCCCGGCCGTCGCCGGCGGGCAGGTGCACGGCCATCCCGGAGTCCGCGCCGGCGGAGGCCACCACCCGCTCCAGCTTGTCCCGGTCGGTGGTGATGGACAGTGCGGGGGCTACCGCGGCCGCCTCCCGCTCGGCGTTGGAGAAGGCACGGTCGCGAGCCATCTCCTTGACGACGAGTCCGAGCGGCACGGCGAAGGCGACCACGACCATCGTGGTGACCGCCAGGCACACCTTGACCAGGGCCCATCTCATCGCGGTGGTTCCCCTCCCCCGTCGGCGGGCATGGGCGGCTCGAGCTTCACGCCGACGCCTCGAAGCGTGTGCAGATAGCGCGGCCGGGCCGCCGTCTCGCCCAGCTTCCGGCGCAGCCAGGACAGATGGACGTCGATGGTCTGGTCGTCGCCGTAGGACTGCTGCCAGACCTCGGCGAGGAGTTCCTTGCGCGGTACGACGACACCGGGGCGGCCGGCGAGGAAGGCGAGCAGGTCGAACTCGCGGCGGGTGAGGTCGAGCCGGACGCCGTCCAGCTCGGCCTGCCGGCGCAGTGGGTCGACGGTCAGTCCGCCGACACGGATGACGGGCGAGGGCGGTGCCTCTCCGCCGGACGAGCGGGCCCGGCGCAGCACGGCCGCGATCCGCGCCGAGAGGTGCTCGACCGAGAAGGGCTTGGTCAGGTAGTCGTCCGCCCCGGCGTTCAGCAGTCGGACGATCTCCGTCTCGTCGTCCCGTGCGGTGGCGATGATCACGGGCACGTCCGTGATGCCGCGGAGCATCTTCAGCGCCTCGGAGCCGTCCAGGTCGGGCAGTCCGAGGTCCAGGATGACCACGTCGAAACGGAGATGGGCGACCTCGCGCAGCGCCTCCAGTGCCGTACCGACGCTGCGCACGGTGTGCGAGGCGTCGGTCAGATGCCGGATGAGCGCCGAGCGTACGAACTGGTCGTCCTCGACCACGAGCACACTTGCCATGCGCCGCACCGTACGCCATCCGGCACAGGGGGGTCCGGTACCTGTGGATAACTCGGGACGAGTGCGAACGGCGGTACCCCTGAGGCAGTATGGCCCGCGATGCGCAGAGGACTCGTACACGTACTCGCGTGGCTGCTCGCGACGGGCGCGGCGGTCACGCTGTCGTGGTGGGGCGTGCACACGGTCATGGCCGGAACGGCGTACGACCCACCGCGCGCCCTGCCGATCACGGCGGCCGACACGACCACGCACCGCTCGAAGCCGCTGGATTCGCCGTCCGCCCGGCCGTCCGCGTCGAAGAGCCCGTCGACCAGGCCCCCGACGCCCGCGCCCGCCCGGACACCGGCCCGTGGCGGCAGCCCGTCCCCGACCGCAGGCGCGACCACCTCCGGCCAGATCAAGGCCTATGACACGGACGGCGGTCGGGCGGTCTTCGACCTGGGCCCGGCGAGCGCCACTCTCGTCTCGGCCACCCCCGGGACCGGCTGGTCGATGCAGGTGTGGAAGACCGAGACGTGGATCCGGGTGGAGTTCAGCAGCGGCGCGGACCGCGTCTCGGTGTTCTGCACCTGGCACGACGGCCCGCCGCACGTGGAAGTGGGGGCGTACTGACCGCACCCCTCGAGCGCGGTCTTCACCACGCTGTTACGGCACTGGGTGGAGGACGGTGGTGAGGAGGACGGTGGTGAGGAGGACCTGACGGACCGGTTGACGGGCCGGTACGTGCGTCGTCTTCCGTTGCCGGCGCGCGGGCTGCCCTTCCGGGCGGGGTCAGCGGAACACCGAGGGCGGCGGGGCCGGGGAGGCCACCGCCGACTCGTCCGTCACGGGTGCGGCGCCGCCGGTGAAGTCGGTGAGCTGCCTGCCGTGTTCGACCCGGGCGGGATGCGGGTCGGAGGCGGCGCGGCGGGTGAGTTCGGCGAGCGGCAGCGGGAGGTCGCAGGCGGCGAGGATGGTGTTGCCGAAGCGCTTGCCGCGCAGCACGGCCGGGTCGGCGATCAGCGCGAGTTCCGGGAAGCGGGCGGCGGCGGTGGCGATCTGGCCGCGCAGATGGGCGAGGGGCGGGCCGTCGGCGAGGTTGGCGGCGTAGACGCCGGAGGGCTTCAGGGCCCGGCGGACCTCGTCCAGGAACTCGGTGGAGGTGAGGTGGGCGGGGGTCCGGGCGCCGCTGAAGACATCGGCGATGACCAGGTCGGCCCAGCCGTCCGGCACCTTGGCCAGCCCTTCGCGGGCGTCGAGGGACCGCACCCGTATCCGCGCGTTGGGGTCCAACGGCAACTCGCGGCGGACCAGTTGTACGAGGGCCCCGTCCCGCTCGACGACCTGCTGGGTGGAGCGCGGCCGGGTGGCGGCGACGTACCGGGCGAGGGTGAGGGCGCCGCCGCCGAGGTGCACCGCCTGCACCGGACTGCCGGGCGGGGCGAGCAGGTCGATGACGTGGCCGAGGCGGCGCTGGTACTCGAAGGAGAGGTACGCCGGGTCGTCCAGGTCGACGTGCGACTGGGGCGCCCCGTCGATCAGCAGCGTCCAGGCCCGGGAGCGGTCCGGGTCGGGTATGAGCTGTGCGAGCCCGCCGTCGACCGTCTCCACCACGGCCTCGACGGCGGCCGACCTGCGCCGGTTGTTCCTGGACCTGCCCATCGGCCCATTTTCGCAGCAGACCGGGGCGGGCGCTTCACCGGCAGCGGTCGGCCGCCTCGATGATCCGGGCCGCTTCCCCGAGGGCCCGGCGGAGCACCACCGGGTCGGTCGGTAGGTCGGCCTCGCCGGGCGGCAGCAGCCAGTCCGAGCCCTCCACCGGGGGCTGCGGGTCCAGCCGCAGCCCCCGCCCGTTCGTCTCGGTGCAGATGCTGCCCGGCACGTCCCAGCAGGCGGCGGTGCCCGCCGGCACCAGGAAGCCGAGGGTGTCGCACCCGCCGTCGTGCAGGACGGGCCCCACGGTCTCCCCCGTCCCGCGGCGCAGGATGTCGACCGCCTCCAGCCCCTGCCGGGCCGGCACCGTCACGAGGTCGCACGCCGTGTCAGGTGCCGTCGGCGACGGCGCCGTACCCGACGTACCCGTAGTACAGGGATCGTTGCTCTGGCTGGTCTCCATGCCGGCCTCCACCACGCCTGTTGCAGTCCATCGGGTCCAACGCGCGACGGCGTCAACGGCTACGGCACAAGTGCGCCGCAAAGGATGGCAGTTCATGGCAGATCATGGATGAGATATCCGATTTGTAGCCAAACAATGCGTGGCGGGTCCGACACAGCCGGTACGTTCTTGCTCGCCGGAACCAGGGTGTCACACGGACAACTCAGCCCGAATCCACCCCGGATCCGGCATGGTTCGACGGTTCGCACGAGAGGACCCGGCCATGGCGTCGTCAACCGAGACCTCGTCACAGCCCGAACGGCCACAACGGCCGAACCTCGCCTTCCGGCAGCTGCGCGGTCGGCGCTCACCGGCCGAGTTCGCCGCGCTGGTGCGGCGGGCCGCGCTCGAGATCGGCGAGCGGGTGAGCTGTGACGCGCGCTACGTCGGCAGGGTCGAGGCGGGTGAGATCCGCTGCCCGAACTACGCGTACGAACGGGTGTTCCTGCACATGTTCCCCGGCCGCACGCTCACCGACCTCGGCTTCGCGCCGCGCTCGTCCGTCCGCGGACGCGCGGCGCGTACGACCGGGGACGCGCCCCCCGCGTTCGGTACCACTGAGACAGGAGGGGCGCACGAGCCGTATGACACACAGGAACGGTACGACCCGCAGGACCCGTACGACCCGCACGAGTCGTACGAGAACGACCCCCTGAACCACGAGGAGAGCGACGTGCTGCGTCGCGCATTCATGACCGGCGGAGGCGCCACCGTGGCCGCCGCCACGCTGAGTCTCACCACCGACGCCGCGGCGGCTGCCCGGCCACCGCGCCGTGCCGGAGCCTCCGAGGCGGCCGCCCTGGAGGAGGCCGTCCGACGTATCCGGCTGCTCGACGACCGGCACGGCGCGGACGGCCTGTACCGGCGCGCGGCGGCGCCGTTGCGCGCCGCCTACGCACTGCTGGACGCGGGCGCGACCCGGCAGACGACCGCCGAGCGGCTCCACTCGGGCGCCGGTGAACTGGCCATCTCGGTGGGCTGGCTGGCCCATGACTCCGGCCGTTTCGACGACGCCCGCTCGCACTACGCGGAGGCACTCGCGACCTCCCGCATGACCGGCGATGCGGCCCTCGAGGCACACGCCTTCTGCAACATGGCGTTCCTCGCCCGCGACGCCGGCCGCCCCCGCGAGGCGGTACGCGCCGCGCAGGCCGCCCAGCGCGTCGCCCGCTCCTTGGGTTCTCCCCGCCTGATGTCGCTGCTCGCCCTGCGCGAGGCCGGCGGCTGGGCGGGGCTCGCCGACCGAGCCGGCTGCGAACAGACACTGGCCCGTGCCCAGGCCCTCTTCGAGCGGGGCCACTCGGACGCCGACCCCGAGTGGATGAGCTTCTACGGAGAGGCAGAGCTGGAGGGTCTGGAGGCGCAGTGCTGGTCGACGCTGGGCGACTGGCGGCGCGCGTCCCGCCACGCCCGCCGGGCGGCCCAGCTCCAGAACCCCCACTTCACCCGCAACATCGCCCTCTACACCGCCGAGCTGGCCGACGACCTGGCCCGTGAGGGCCGCCCCGACGAGGCGGCACAGTCGGCGATGCGCGTTCTCGACCTGCTGGACCAGGTCCAGTCCTCCCGCATCCAGTCGATGCTGGCGGGGACGGCGCGGGTGCTGTTGCCGCACCGGCGGGCGTCGGGGGTGTCGGCCTTCCTGGACCGGCATGCGTCACTGCCCCGGGTGGGACGGGCCTAGCAGACCCTTGCGGGCGCGTGGGGCCGGTCGCGCAGTTCCCCGCGCCCCTACGGCGCGCTCGTGGCCGCGGTCACCCCGCCAGGTGCCCCAAGTCGTTCCAGCTCTCGATCGCCGGTTCCCCGTATGCCCAGCCGAGGATCGACAGCGAGGTCGGGTTGAGCCGGATCCGCGCCGCGAACTCCAGCGGCAGACCGAGCCACCGCGCGCCTATGGACCGCAGGATGTGCCCGTGGGCGAAGACCAGAACGTCACGGTCCGCCGACCGCGCCCACGCGACCACCTCGTCCGCGCGCGCGGTGACCTCGGCGATGCTCTCCCCCTCGGGGACACCGTCCCGCCAGATCAGCCACCCCGGCCGCACGGCCTGGATCTCTGCGGGGGTCATTCCCTCGTAGGCGCCGTAGTCCCACTCCATGAGCGTGTCCCAGGACTCGGCACGCTCACCGAACCCGGCCAGTTCGCACGTCTCACGCGCGCGTGCCAGCGGACTGGTGCGCACCTCCACCCCGGGCAGCCCCTCGAACGGCGCCCGGTGCAGCCGCTCCCCGAGCAGCTTGGCCCCGCGCCGGCCCTCTTCCAGGAGTGGCACGTCGGTCCTGCCGGTGTGCTTGCCGGACAGCGACCATTCCGTCTGTCCGTGCCGGGCCAGCAGGATGCGCGGTGCCATGGGAGACCTTTCCGGGAGAGCGGCGTCCGGCGGACGCCGGAAAACGATGAAGCGGGGTAGCCGGGGGGTGGTGGGTCCCTCCATCATCGCTCACCCCGGGCACGGGCAACCCGCCGGGCGATGTCGGCGTCTTTGAGGGCTGAAGCGCCCGCATGGCCGGGATATGGACGCCGTAAAGTGGCACGGTCGCCCGCAGGGGCGCACCACAGAAGGGGGAGGGCGATCGGATGCCGCAGACCGAGACACCGGGCACCGAGGTGACCCCGCGAACCCGGCTGCGGTGGTGGACCGAGCTGCCCCTGATCCTGCTGGTCTACGGCTGCTACTCGGCCGGACGTCTCCTCGCGCGCGGTGACGTCGCCTCCGCCGTCGGCCACGGCCTGGCGATCCTGCGTGTGGAGAAGGCACTGCACCTCAACGCCGAGCACCCGCTCAACCGGCTGTTCACGCGCGAGCCGTGGCTCGGCGTACCGGCCGACTTCTGGTACGCCTCGCTGCACTACCTGGTCACGCCCGCCATCCTGATCTGGCTGTTCCGGGCCCGCGCCGAGATCTACCGATCCGCCCGCACCTGGCTGATGACATCCACGTTCATCGGTCTGATCGGTTTCACCCTGCTGCCCACGTGCCCGCCCCGGCTGCTCGCCGCGGGCCACGGCTTCGTCGACACGATGGCCCAGTACAGCTCGTACGGCTGGTGGGGCGGCGAGGCCAGCGCGCCGCGCGGCATGGGCGGCATGACCAACCAGTACGCGGCGATGCCGAGCCTGCACGTCGGCTGGGCGCTGTGGTGCGGGGTCATGCTGTGGCGCCACGGCGGCACGCGCCTCGCCAAGGTCTTCGGCGTCGGCTACCCGCTGCTGACCGCACTCGTGGTCATGGGCACCGCCAACCACTACTTCCTGGACGCGGTCGCGGGCGTGGCCGTGATGGGCGTGGGCCTGCTGTTCGCGCCGCGTGTGATGCGCGGGGCGGATCTGCTCCGGGCCCGCCTGAGCACCCGTACCGCACCGGTCCCGGCGGACACGGGTTCCCCGATTGTCAGTGGCGGATGCCAGACTTCCGCGGGTGAGCGAATTCCACGGCAGCGCGAGTCGCAGCTCGCACCCGCAGCCGAACCGGACGCCTCCGCCCGAGACGCGGGGGAAGAGGCTCCGGCACCGGCTCGCTGAGCTGCGCGGTCCCGACGTACCGGCCAAGGCCCTGGACGCGCGCGCCCTCGCGGCGCTCGCCTCGAACCCCGGGTGCCGCAGGCGGGCGATCCTGGACGGCGCGGGGGTGGACAAGGCGGCGCTGGCGAACGCGCTGGGCGCGCCCTCCGGCTTCGGGCAGTCGCAGTTCGCGCTGACCCGGGGCAACGCGTTCGAGGCGAAGGTGAAGGCCGACGGCGGCGCGGAGCTGCTGCGGCTGGTGCACTCCCGTCTGGACCCGGGTGCCGAGCCGCCCGCCGGGGCCACGGTGCCCGACCTGACCGCGGTCGGCCCCGAGGGTCGTACGGCCCGGACGGCGCTGGCGCTGCGCGAGGCCGTGGCGGCGGGCGGCTGGACGCTGCTCGACCACCCGATGCTGGCGCTGGACGTGGCGGGTTCGCTCGCCTTCCTGGAGCCCGACGCGGTCGTGGTGCATCCGGACGGCGGCTGGACGGTCGTGGAGATCAAGTCCTTCCCGATGCTGGACGGTTCGGCCGATCCGGCGAAGGTGGGCGCGGCCGCCCGGCAGGCGGCGGTGTACGTGCTGGCCCTTGAGGAGGTCGCGGCCCGCCTCGACCCCGCTCCCCGTGTACGGCACCGGGTGCTGCTGGTGTGCCCGAAGGACTTCTCCAACCTGCCCACCGCCTCCGCCGTCGACGTACGCAAGCAGCGTGCGGTCACCGCCCGCCAGCTGGCCCGGCTCACCCGCGTCGAGGAGATCGCCGACGCCCTGCCCGAGGGCACCTGCTTCGCGCCGGACCGCCCGGCCGAGGAGCTGACGGCGGCCGTCGAGTCGGTGCCGGCGACGTATGCGCCCGAGTGCCTGTCGGCCTGCGAACTGGCCTTCCACTGCCGGGAACGCTCCCTCGAGGCCGGTGCGGTCACCCGGCTCGGCCGCCCGCTGCGCGCCGAACTGGGCGGTCTGACCACGGTCGAGGGCGTCCTCGCGGCGGCCCGCGGCGAGAGCGGGGACCCCGACGACCCGGCGGTGGCGGCCCTGCGCAGGGCGGCCGCCCTGCGCGCGGAGGCACTGGCGCACGCCCGGGAGGTGGCCCCTTGTCCCTGATCGCCACCCTCGCCCGGCTCGAGGCCGTCAGCACCGGCCGGGCCCGGCCCACCGCCACGGTCCGCCATCGGCATCTGTCCGAGCGCCCCCTGGTGTTCGTGCCGCTCACCACCGCCGGTGAGGCGGGCGCTCCGCTCGGCGCGCTGGTCGGCACCGACCGGGACACGCCGCGGCTGCTGGTCGTTCCGCAGCCCCGCGACCGCGACCTGCGCTTCGCTTTCCTCGCCGAACTGGCCGATGTCGTGCTGCCGTACATCGACTCCCACGCGGAGGCCGTCGAGGCGGCCGAGCGCACCGAGACCGACCCGGAGACCGGCAAGCGGGTCAAGGTCGAGGTCGAGCTGTGCGCGGACGCCCCCCAGCTGATCGTGCCGAGCCGGGCGGGCCTGGACTTCGTACGGCTGCTCGGCCGCTCCATGCGCTTCCGCCGCACCGCCGAGCAGGACCCGGAGACGCCCCACCCGGCGCCGCCCCGGGTGCCGCTGCTCGGCCGCTGGCTGACCCACTACGGCGAGCGGGCCCGGGTACCCGGCTCCTCCCTCCTGCTGGCCCTCACCGAAGTGCTGTCCCGGCACTGGGCGACCGGTCAGTCCAGCCTGGAGGACCAGCACCTGGGCGCGCTGCTCGCCTGGATCGACCCGCCCGAGGAGGGCACCGGCGCCGAGGCCGCCCGCCGGGCCGAACTCGCGCGCGACGCCGAAGGCCAGCTGCTGTGCCCGCCGGCCGGCCCGGCCACCGATCCGGCGTTCGACAACAAGCTCCTCGCCCCGGCGATCGAGCGCTACGACCGTGCCCGCACCGCGCTGGCCGCCGCCGAGGACGCCCTGGAGGCGGACGACCGGCTGGCCGCGCTCACGGCCGCGGAGCAGCGCGTGCGCGACCTGGTCGAGAGCCGCACGCTGCCCACCTGGGACGCGGTGTGGCGGGGCCTGGACCTGCTGCGGGCGCTGCCGGAGGGGGCGCACGTGGAGGAGCGCTGGACCCGGGACCGCTGGTCGTTCACCGGCCACCGCGACCGGGTCCTGGCCGGCGAGCCCCCGCAGCCGCGCCGCGACGACGCGGTGACGGCGGCGAACAAGCTGGCCACGCGCGAGCGCGAGCAGAGCCGTCTGGAGGCGCAGGAGGCGCTGGACGACCCGCTGGTGATGGCGGGACGGCGGCTGGCCGGTGAGGCGTTCGCGGGCGAGGTGACCGATGTCGTCATGGCGTACAGCGAGGGCAAGCGGCCCAGCCCGCGCCCCTTGGTGACGGTCCGCTCGGACGACCGGCCGCATCTGGCGGAGCGCGCGAAGGTGTACCGCTCGCTGGACGGAAGGCCGCAGGCGGCGGAGTTCACGGGCTACGAGGGCGCGCCGGAGGACGGTCTGCTGGTGCTGCGGATCGTGGACAAGATGGGCCGGGGCAAGGAGCCCGAGCCCGGTTCGGTGCCGGAGAAGGGCGACGCGGTCTGCTTCACGCTGTTCGAGCACGAGCAGCGCGGCGGCGCGAAGCTGCCCGATCCGGAGGAGACCCCGTGGACGCACGGCGGCCCGCCGGGCGAGGCCGTGCGGGAGGCTCCCGACACCGTGACCGAGGAGGACGTCCTGTGACGACCGTCGACTTCGACCCCGGAGCCGCGGCGGGACGCGCCACCGACGCGATCCTCCACGACACCCTGCACGGCATCGCGCGGGGTGTGGTCGTCGACTCGCCGCCCGGCGCCGGCAAGTCCACGCTGGTGGTCCGGGCGGCGCTGGAACTGGCCGAGGCGGGGCGCCCGTTGATGGTGGTGGCCCAGACCAACGCCCAGGTCGACGATCTGGTGATCAGGCTCGCCGAGAAGAACCCGGACCTGCCCGTGGGCCGGCTGCACAGCAGCGACGCCGACCCGTACGACAAGGCGCTGGACGGTCTGCCCGGTGTCCGTACGTCGGCGAAGGCGGCCGATCTGAACGGCCTCCCGGTCGTCCTGTCCACGGCCGCGAAGTGGGCGCACGTCAAGGTGGACGAGCCGTGGCGGCACGCGATCGTCGACGAGGCGTACCAGATGCGCTCGGACTCCCTGCTTGCCGTGGCCGGTCTGTTCGAGCGGGCCCTGTTCGTGGGCGACCCGGGGCAGCTGGACCCGTTCGCGATCGTGGGCAGCGAGCAGTGGGCGGGCCTGTCGTACGACCCCTCGGCGTCCGCCGTCACCACCCTTCTGGCCCACAACGCGGACCTTCCCCAGCACCGTCTCCCGGTCTCCTGGCGGCTGCCGGCCTCCGCGGCCCCGCTGGTCTCGGACGCCTTCTACCCGTACACGCCGTTCCGCAGCGGCACCGGCCACGACGACCGCCGCCTCGCCTTCGCCGTCCCCTCCGACGGCTCGGGGCCGGACAGGGTGATCGACGAGGCGGCGGAATCCGGCTGGGGCCTGCTGGAGCTGCCCGCCCGGCACACCCCGCGCACGGACCCGGAGGCGGTGCGGGCGGTGGCGACGGTCATCCGGCGCCTGCTGGACAGAGGGGGCGCGGCGGTGTCCGAACGCTCGCCGGACCCCTCCCCCCTCACCGCCGACCGCGTCGCCGTGGGCACGGCCCACCGCGACCAGGCGGCAGCGGTCCGCGCGGCCCTCACGGAGCTCGGCGTGGCGGACGTCACGGTCGACACAGCGAACCGTCTCCAGGGCCGCGAGTACGACGTCACGGTCGTCCTGCACCCGCTCTCCGGCCGCCCCGACGCCACCGCCTTCCACCTGGAGACCGGCCGGCTGTGCGTCCTGGCGTCCCGCCACCGCCACGCCTGCATCGTGGTGTGCCGCGCCGGGGTGGACGACCTCCTGGACGACTACCCGTCCACGGAACCGGTCCAGCTGGGCACACTGGTGAAGTTTCCGGACGGGTGGGAAGCGAACCATGCGGTGCTGGCCCACCTGGGCGAACACCGCGTGAGCTGGCGACCGTGAGCGGCGTCCCGGCATCCGGCCGACGAACGCCGCGCTCCCGCAGCCCCTCGCCGGACGGAGTCCGGCACGCCGCCGGAAACGGCCGATGAATGCAGCCCGGACAGGTGGGAAGCGAACCACGCCGTGCCGGCCCACCTGGGCGAACACCGCGTGAGCCGGCGACCGTGAGCAGGCCGGTACCCGGCAGAAGGGTGCCACGGGTCGGTCGGCGGACCTGACGTCCTCTTGCGCCGGCGCGGGAGAATGGACGGTGGCCCACCTGAAGGCGGGGCCCACCGAACGGTACGAGGAGGAGATGAAGACATGGCGGAGCCCACGCCGCGTCGGCACCAACCGCGGCTACGCCCCGCGCCTCTGATCTTCGAGCCCGCGGAGGCGGCCGGCGATCCCGAGCACTTCTTCGACCTGGAGTCGATCGAGGATCCGCGGGCGCTGCTGGCGCGGGCGACGGAGCTGACCCAGGCGTTCCGCGTGGCGGCCGACCGGGCCGTGGAGTTCCAGGCCATCGCGGCCGCCCAGCTCGCCGACCCGCGCCGGTTCGACCGGCTGACCCCGGCGGACATCGCCGAGCGGGCGGAGTGGACCGAGGACTACGCGAAGAAGATGGTGGAGTTCGGCCGGGATCTGATCCGTGGGGTCGAGACGGAGGGCCGGACGCCCGTCGACCCCGTGTGACCCCGTCCGGCCCAAACACGCCTGGCATATGCCAGGCGGGCACGATACTCCTCCCCGCCCCTCCTGTCCCGAATTTCCGCAACCCAGAAGAACCGTTCGCTCACGGCCGGTAGACCTTGTCGGCATGAGCAGCACGCCGAACGTCACCTGCGCCACCGCCGACGGAGCCGCCTGGCTCGCCTCGGCAGGAACGTATCCGCGAAGCACGCTGGCCTACTGGCGGGAGCGCCCGGACGCCCCGCTGGTCCTGCCCTGCGGGACCGTCTTCGACGTGGTGAGCGCTCCGGCGATCTTCGGACGCCGGATGCTGGACCGGTTATGGGACGACGGGCCCGGCTCGGGACCCGTCGCGGTGTTCCGGGGCCGCATGCTCCTGTTCGCCGCCCCGGGCACGGCCCAGCGGCTGCCCTCGCTGCTGACCTGGGAGGAGTGGGGGTCCCACCGCACGGAGGCGGTGCCACCCCTGCTCTGTCACGGCACCGGAGACGCAGTGACCGTCCCGGCGCTGGACGGAGGCGACTCCCCCACCAGCGACTCCCCCGCCGGCGGCTGCCGCTGGCTGGTCGCCCCGGACACCCGTCATCCCTGGCTGCCCGGCCCGGAGGTCGTGCTGTGGGCGGCCGTACGGGCGGCCCGCGCGGCCGTACGGATATCGATTTTTCCTCCCGCCGACCATGATGCTAATGTCTACGACGTCAGCAGGCGCCGCTAGCTCAGTTGGTTAGAGCAGCTGACTCTTAATCAGCGGGTCCGGGGTTCGAGTCCCTGGCGGCGCACAATGACGATGGCGAGGCGTGTTCGCGGAAAGCGCGAAGCTCCTCGCCATCTCTGTTTTTGCGCGGCTTCGCCGCGCGTTGCGGGGGCTTCGCCACCCACACCCCCATCCAGGTCGGTCCGGCAACCGTTTCTCGAGAAGTCACCGCGTCCCGGGACCTCAGCCCACCACTCCCGGTGTGATCTTGACGTTCCAGGCACCGGACGCCGTCCGGTCCTCCACCTCCACCCTCACGCCCTCTCCGGGCACCGTGAAGCTCTCGCCGAGGGAGACCGGGGCATCGGCGAGCGGCGGGTAGACCGAGTTCTCCCAGCACGCCTCGGACCGCGGGTGGGCGTCCACCACCTCGACCGGGCCGCCGCCGGACTCCGCGCCGCCCCGCACCCGGTACACCAGGACGCCCTGGCGGCAGGCCGCACGGTCGTTGCCCGCCGCGCCGCGCGCCTCGAAGGCCAGGACGCTGTCCGGACCGGTACGCACCACCGCCAGCTTCACGCCGTGCCCGAGGCCGAAGGCCGGGGCGCCGGCCGCACCCTGCACCGGGATGCCAGGGCCGGAGGCCAGCGGCTCCAGGGTCAGCCGGGTGGGCCCCGCGCCCCGCACGCACACCACCTGGCGCGGATCCAGCCAGCCCAGCTTCCACTTGTGCCAGGCGAACAGGTCCGGGGACATCCCGAACTGGCTTCCCATCAGGTCCCAGTCGCCCACGTACGTGTCCCAGTCGCCCTTGCCGTCGGCCGGGCGGTGATAGAGGTCGGGGAGGTCGAAGACGTGCCCGGTCTCATGGGCGAGGACCAGACGGTCGGGCGGGTGTTTCTCGAACACCGTGACGACCCGGCGCACGTCCGTGCCGTCCACATGCAGGGGGGTGTCCAGGTTGACGACTTTCGTCGCGTCCGAGTCCACGCCGGGCGCGTCCGGGTCGGCCACGAAGTAGATGACGTCGTAGCGGGAGAAGTCCACCTCCCGGTCGGCCGCCGCGAAGGCATCGCGCAGGTAGGCGGCGCGGTCGTCGGCGTTCCAGTCGCGCTTTATGGCGTACGCGGACGACGGTCGCGGCATGCGCAGCCAGTGCCGCAGCGGGTGCGGGCGCAGCGTGAACCTGCCGTAGGAGGCCTGCGCGAAGAAGCGGCTGGTGGCCGGGAAGTGGTCGGCGGCCAGCTGGGCGGGGGTGATGCGCGGGGTGGCGTCCGGGAAGGACAGGAAGATCATGACGGCGTCGAGCGCACCGGTCGGGCGGTTGTAGTCGGTGTTCCAGGTGTCCACGCCCTCCGAGTGGTGGGCGTCGGTGCGGTGCAGCGCGCAGGGGGCCGTCGAGAAGGGCTCGGCGACCGACGGCCCGGAGAGGATCGAGGTCGCGGCGAGCGCCGACATCGTGGTGAACACGGCGGCGGTGCTGCGCAGCTTGGGCACGGAAGGACCTCCGGATGCGGTTCGCGGGACACCGCATCCAGACTGTGGGACTTTATCCCTGTTCGTCCTGTTTGCCTGAACCAGAAGGGTGAGTACGCCCGTTTGCGCGCCGGCGCGCGTCGGGTGCCGACACCCCGAAACACTCACGGAACGTCACAACTGGTCGGGGGCCCGAAGAACCCGTCCAGGTGCGGGCAGAAACGATCTGTCAGAACCTGTGGTCTGTCCGGGACACTGGAGAGTGACTGGAAGGCCCCGGGGCCAGCCTCTATGATCGGCACACTTTCCGGCACGGACAGAGATCGAGTGCACTGCGGGAGCGAGCGGTGAGCGGAACGTCCGAAGGGCCGACGCCCGCGGCAGACCTCGACCGGTCAGCCGTCACAGACAGTGACCTGAGCACCTATCGCCGTGTCTTCGCGACCGCCCCGCTCTCCATGGCCGTCCTCGACGGCGAGGGTCTCGTCGTCAGCGCCAACGCCGCCTTCGGCGAGCTGCTGGGCACCCGGCCGGACGCGCTGACCGGCCGGGTCGCCGCCGATCTGGTGGACCTGGCCTCGGACGCCCGCACCTGGCACGCCTACCGCGAGGTGCTGCGCGGCCGGCAGGCCAGGCTGCGCTGCAGCCGCCGTCTGAAGCATCCCGAGGGGCACTCGCTGTGGGTGCAGGTCACCGTCGCCCCGCTGGCCGGCGGCGGGCCCGGGGTCCTGCTGTCGGTCGGCGACATCAGTGCCCGCCGCGAACTCCAGGCCCGGCTGCGGCACTTGCAGATGCACGACCCGGTGACCCGGCTGCCCAACCGCACCCTGTTCTTCGAGCGTCTGTCGGCCGCGCTGGAGGCGGAGTCGTACGAGCAGAGCGGCACGGGCCGGATCGGCCTGTGCTACCTGGACCTGGACGGCTTCAAGGCGGTCAACGACACCCTCGGCCACCGCGTCGGCGACCGGCTGCTCGCGGCCGTCGCCGAGCGGCTGACCCGGGTCGCAGACGAGGCCGGGTACGCCCGCGCCGGAACCCCGCTGGTGGCCCGGCTCGGGGGCGACGAATTCGCCCTGCTGGTCGAGGACTCCACCGGCACCGAGCAGCTCGCCGACCTCGCCGAGTCCGCGCTGAAGGCCCTGGAGGAGCCCTTCGACCTGGCCGGGCAGCGGCTGTCGCTGACCGCGTCCATCGGCGTCGTGGAACGGCACGCGGCCGGTACGACCGCCACGGGCCTGATGCAGGCGGCCGACACGACGCTGTACTGGGCGAAGGCGGACGGCAAGGCCCGCTGGACATTGTTCGACCCCGAACGCAACGCACACCGCATGACCCGCCAGGCCCTCTCCTCCACCCTCCGCCCCGCCATCGAGCGCGGTGAATTCGCCCTCGAATACCAGCCGTTGGTGGGCATGGAGGACGGACGGCTCAGCGGGGTCGAGGCGTTGGTCCGCTGGAATCATCCTCAGTTCGGCACACTGACGCCGAATCGGTTCATCGGACTGGCCGAGGAGGACGGTTCGATCGTCCAACTCGGCCGCTGGGCGCTCGCGACCGCCTGCCGGCAGGCACGCCGCTGGCAGCTGGACCACCCCGGCGAACCGCCGATCTTCGTCAGCGTCAACGTCGCCGTGCGCCAGGTCTGGGACTCCGACCTGGTCGCGGACGTGGCCGAGACCCTCGCCGAGACCGGGCTCGCCCCGCACCTGCTCCAGCTGGAGCTGACCGAGTCGGCCGTGATGGGCTCGGCGGGCCGCCCGTTGCAGGCCCTGCAGGCCCTGAGCGACATGGGCGTACGCATCGCGATCGACGACTTCGGCACCGGCTACTCGAACCTGGCGTATCTGAGCCGGCTGCCGGTGAAGGTCCTGAAGCTGGACGGCTCCTTCGTGCGCGGCTTCCAGTACGAGGAGGCACCCAAGGGCGTCGCGCCCAACCCGGCCGACGAGGTGATCGTGGAGGCGATGATCCAGCTGGCCCACCGCCTCGGCCTGACGGTCACCGCGGAGTGCGTGGAGACCTCGGCGCAGGCCACACGGCTGCGCCGGATCGGCTGCGACACCGGACAGGGCTGGCTGTACTCGCGTCCGGTGCCGCCGGATCGTATCTCCGAGCTGCTGGGCGAGAAGACCTACGCGGTGGGCAAGCCGTAGGCGTCCGCGACCAGTTCGTAGGAGCGCAGCCGCAGCTCGCCGCGGTGGGCGTGCGAGGTGAGCATCAACTCGTCGGCGCCGGTGCGCTTTTGCAGGTCGTCCAGGCCGGCACGGACCTCGTCGGCGGTGCCGTGCACGACGTTGCCGGTCCAGGAGGCGACGAAGTCCTCCTCCATCGGGCTGAACTCGTACTTCTCGGCGTCGTCGGGGTCGGGGAAGAGGCCCGGGCGGCCGGTGCGCAGCCGGATCATGTTCAGCGCGGTCGCCTTCACCTGCCGGCGGGCCTCCCGCTCGTCGTCCGTGGCAAGGGCGGAGACGCCGATGAGGGCGTACGGCTCGGCCAGCACCTCGGAGGGCCGGAAGGTCTGCCGGTACAGGTCCAGGGCCGGGATGGTGTTCTGCGCGGAGAAGTGGTGGGCGAAGGCGAAGGGCAGCCCGAGCAGACCGGCGAGGCGAGCGCTGAAGCCGGAGGAACCGAGCAGCCAGACCGGCGGGCGGTGCGGGGACTGGACGCCGCCGGGAGAGCTGCCCTGCACCGGGCCGGGGATCGCGTGGATGCGCCGGTACGGATGCCCGTCGGGGAAGTCGTCGTCCAGGAAGCGGGTGAGTTCGGCCAGCTGCTGCGGGAAGTCGTCGGCACCCTCGTTGAGGGTGTCGGTGCGGCGCAGGGCCGCCGCGGTGGCCCCGTCGGTGCCGGGTGCCCGGCCGAGGCCCAGGTCGATCCGGCCGGGGGCCAGCGCCTCCAGCGTGCCGAACTGCTCGGCGATGACCAGGGGGGCGTGGTTGGGCAGCATCACGCCGCCGGAGCCGAGCCGGATGCGGTCGGTGTGGGCGGCGAGGTGGGCGAGGATCACGGCGGGCGAGGAGGAGGCGACGCCGGGCATGGAGTGGTGCTCGGCCACCCAGTACCGGTGGAAGCCGCGCGACTCGGCGAACCGGGACAGCTCCACGCTGGTGCGCAGCGCGTCGGTGGCGGTGCTGCCCGCGCCGACGGTCACCAGGTCCAGTACGGAGAGGGGGACGGGGGCGGTCCCGTGCGTCGTGCCCCGGATCTCGTCTGCCGACACGGTGTGTGCCTCCTGTTTTCGGCCGTGTGCTGTCCTTCCGGGCTTTAACAGGAGGCTGTCCCCGTTTATTCCGGGCGTACCGGCAGGTGGGGTCCGCTCAGGCCTGGACGATGGGTTCCCTGGTGAACAGCGTCCCCAGGGCGGGCGCGTTCACCCGCCGGTCGGCCAGCCGCAGTCCCTCCCAGACCGACACCTGGTTCGCCGTGAGCACCGGCTTCGACAGCGCCTTCTCCAGCAGCGACAGGTGCGCGGCCGTGTGCAGCGCCGTGTCCGGCAGCAGCACCGCCTCGGCGCCGGTGGTGTCCGCGGCCCGGGCCAGGGTCAGCACCTCTTCCTCACCCCACGTCCCGACCTCCGCCGCCGTGACGATCCCGGACGACCGCACCGCGACCACCTCCAGGCCCCCGGCCCGCAGGAACTCCGCGAACAGCGCGGCCACCTCCTCCGGGTAGGTCGCGCCCACCGCGACCCGGCGCACCCCGAGCTCCTGCGCCGCGTGCACGAAGGCGAAGGAGGTCGAGGAGGCAGGCATCCCGCCCAGCCGGGCCAGCGTCCGCACCTGGTCCTGGGCGCCCTCCCAGCCGTACACGAAGCTGCCGCTGGTGCAGGCCCACACCACCGTCTCGGCGCCGGCCAGCCGCAGCCCCTCCATGCCCTCGGCGAGCCGCTCGGTCGAGCCCATCTCGCGCAGCGCGTCCACCCGGTGGGCGTCCTCGCCGATGTCGGTGTGCACGAGGTCCACCCGGATGTCGCTGCCGAGGAGCTGCTCGAGGCGCGGATAGTCGTCCTCGCCGGAGTGGCCCGGGTAGAGGAAACCGAGTGCAGTCATGTCAGCCCTTCTCCGTGTTCCTGCTGTTCCTGCTGTCCGTGCTGTCCGTGCTGTCCGTGCTGTCCGTGCTGTCCGTGCCGTTCCTGCTGTTCCTGCGTTGCTTCCGGCAGTACGGGCCAGTCACGCGCCGCCTCGTCCAGCAGCGCCTGATAGGGCCCCACGGCTCGGGTACCCAGTCGGCGCAGCGCAGCCCACATCGTGACCTGGTTGGCCGAGAGCACCGGGATGCGCAGCTCCGCCTCCAGTTGGGGGATCACGTCGTACGTCGGAAGGTTGGTGCAGGAGATGAAGAGCGCGTCGGCCGAGCCGGGGCGTACCGCGCGGCGGGCCATGGCGGCCACGTCCCGGTACGGCACCTGCCAGATGTGCCGGGTCAGGCCCATGAAGGCGCAGCCGGTGACCCGCACGCCGGCCTCGGCGACGTACTCCTCCAGCGCCCGGGTCACGGACACGGTGTACGGGGTGACCAGCGCGACCCGGCGTATCCGCAGCTCGTCCAGGGCCTCCAGCAGCGCGCCGGAGGTGGTCACCGAGGGCAGCGCGCCCGCCAGGCTCATCGCCGCGCACATCGCCCGCTCGCCCGCGATGCCGTCGACGAAGCTGCCGGACGTGCAGGCGTAGGCGACGACCTCGGGGGCGACGGCGCTCAGCGCGCGCACCGCGTCGCCGAGCGTCTGGTGCTCGCTGACCAGCCGGGCCAGGTCCAGGCTCACCTCGACCGGCACGAACGGGGTCCGGGTCAGGTGCAGGGACACCTCGTCCGGGACCCAGCGCCACAGCTCGCGGTCGAGCGCGAAGTCGAACGGGGCGACCACGCCGACCCCGCGCTGGGGGCGGGGTCCGCCGAGAAAGGAGACGTCCATGGCAAGGCACCGGCCTCACTCTGGGAGACGAGGGAACGGTCGTCGTACGCCCGTGTTGACGAAGGTAGGTTCGGGTGCGAGCGTGGTCAATCCGCGCATGTCAGACTCCCCCGGAGCCGCCCGCGTGACGTCGACCCTGCCCACCCTCCTCGTCCTGGACGCCGACCCGCCGCCCCGCCTCGGGCGGCTCACCGGCCGGGCCCGGATCGTGCACACCGACGCGGCCGGGCTCGCCGGGTCGCTGCCGGCGGCGGACGTGCTGCTGGTGTGGGACTTCACCTCGCACGCCGTACGGGAGGCCTGGCCCGGGGAGGGGCCGCGACCGCGCTGGGTGCACACGGCGAGCGCGGGCGTGGACCACCTGATGTGCCCGGAACTCGCCCTCTCCGACACGGTGGTGACCAACGCGCGCGGGATCTTCGACCAGCCGATCGCCGAGTACGTGGCCGCCCTGGTGCTGGCGGTGGCCAAGGATCTGCCGCGCACGCTGGAGCTGCAGCGGGAGCGGACCTGGCGGCACCGGGAGACCCGGCGGGTGGCGGGCACGCGCGCGTGCGTGGTCGGCTCCGGGCCGATCGGCCGGGCGATCGCCCGCACCCTGAAGGCGCTGGACGTGACGACGGCGCTGGTCGGGCGGGTCCCACGCACCGGCATCCACGGCCCGGGCGACCTGGACCGGCTGATCTCCCGCGCGGACTGGGTGATCGCCGCCGCACCGCTGACCGAGCAGACGCACGGCATGTTCGACGCCCGCCGGTTCGGCGTGATGCAGCCGTCGGCGGTCTTCGTGAACGTCGGCCGCGGTCAGCTGGTCGACGAGGACGCCCTGGCCGAGGCGCTGCGACTGCGCTGGATCGCGGGTGCCGCCCTGGACGTGTTCGCCACCGAACCCCTCCCCGGGGACAGCCCGTTGTGGGGGCTGCCGGGGCTGATCCTCTCCCCGCACATGAGCGGCGACACGGTCGGCTGGCGGGACGAACTGGGCACGCAGTTCGTGGAGTTGTACGAGCGGTGGGCGGCGGGCAGATCCCTGGTGAACGTGGTCGACAAGAAACGCGGGTACGTGCCCGGTCACTGACACCCCGGGAGGGTGCATGCAGCTCACCGACCTGACCGCCGTACAACTCCTCGACGGCTACCGCAAGGGCGAGTTCAGCCCGGTGGAGGCGACCGAACAGGCCCTGGAGCGGGCACGGCGGATCCAGCCGGAGGTGAACGCGTTCGTGCGCCTCACCGAGGAGGACGCGCTCGCCCGGGCACGGGAGTCGGCTCAGCGGTGGCGGCGCGGCGAGCCGGCCGGTCTGCTGGACGGGGTGCCGGTGACGGTGAAGGACATTCTGCTGCTGCGCGGTCACCCCACCCTGCGGGGCTCGAAGGCCATCTCGGAACACGGGAGTTGGGACGAGGACGCGCCCTCCGTCGCCCGGCTGCGCGAGCACGGCGCGGTGTTCCTCGGCAAGACCACGACACCCGAGTACGGCTGGAAGGGCGTCACCGACTCCCCGCTGTCCGGCGTGACCCGCAACCCGTACGACCCCTCCCGCACCGCGGGCGGCTCCAGCGGCGGCAGCGCGGCGGCCGTCGCGCTCGGCGCGGGCCCGCTGTCACTGGGCACGGACGGCGGCGGCAGCGTCCGCATCCCGGCCGCGTTCTGCGGGATCTTCGGGCTGAAGCCGACGTACGGCAGGGTCCCGCTGTATCCGGCGAGCGCGTTCGGCACGCTCTCGCACGTCGGCCCGATGACCCGGGACGCTGCCGACGCGGCGCTGATGCTCGATGTCATCGGCGCGCCCGATCCGCGCGACTGGTCCGCACTGCCCCCGTCGGCGGAGTCGTTCACGGCGGGTCTGGACCAGGGCGTGCGCGGGCTCCGGGTCGCGTACTCGCCGTCCCTCGGCGGGCAGGTGGCGGTCCGCCCGGCGGTCGCGGCGGCCGTGCGGCGGGCCGTGGCCGGACTCGCGGACCTCGGTGCGTACGTCGAGGAGACCGACCCGGACTTCAGCGAGCCGGTGGACGCCTTCCACACCCTGTGGTTCAGCGGCGCGGCCCGGCTCACCCAGAGCTTCTCGCCGCGCCGGCGGCAGCTGCTCGACCCGGGCCTGAGGGAGATCTGCGCGCGGGGCGCGAGATACAGCGCGCTGGACTACCTGGCCGCGGTGGACGTCCGCATGGACCTCGGCCGCCGGATGGGCCGCTTCCACGAGCGGTACGACCTGCTGGTCACCCCCACCCTTCCCGTCACGGCGTTCGAGGCGGGCGAGGAGGTGCCCAGGGGCTCCGGCCTCCGGCGCTGGACCGGGTGGACGCCGTTCACCTACCCGTTCAACCTGACCCAGCAGCCGGCGGCGACCGTGCCGGTCGGCGCGGACGACGACGGACTGCCCGTGGGGATGCAGATCGTCGCCGCCCGGCACCGCGACGACCTGGTGCTGCGGGCCTCGCACGCCCTGTACGAGGGGGGCCTCACGCTCTCCGGAAGCTGAGCGTCTCCCCCGCCGCCCCGCCGCGCCACAGGTCGTTGCAGGCCTCGGCCATCGCCTCCAGTCCGTCCACGACCTGGCCCCAGACGATCCCGGGCACCCAGCCCACGTCTCCGTTGAGCAGCAGGTTGTTGCGCTCGTAGAACAGGGCCAGGTCGACCACGGTGGTGCCGGGGCTGACCTCGCGGTCGTATCCGTAGGCCCGCGTGCCCAGTTCGGCGCCGGCGAAGGAGAAGTAACAGAGGTCGCCGGGGATCGGGGTGACCGTCGGGTTCTCCAGTGGGGGTTCCGTGGAGGCGAAGGGCGGGAAAAGCGCGTAGATCTCGTTGCGCGCGTACTTCGCGTGGTACACGCCGCCCGCCAGTGGCAGTGCCTCCCACACCGCCGCGCAGGTCAGGGGCGCTCGGTCGTCCAGGAGTCGTGCCGTGCAGTGCGCGTCCCGCTTGTCCAGCGAGACGGTGACGAATCGATCGGCCATGAATCCAGGGTGCATAGGACGAGTGCGCTTGGGTAGCCGCGCCGCCATGGCTCCACCACTTGGGAACGACGTGCACACGATCCGGTCGGAACACAGACACAGCAGGCGCTCGGTGCTCGCGGGTGCCGCGGCGCTGGGTGCGGTGGGCGCGCTGGGCGCGGCGGGCTGTACGCGGGTGGCCTCCGCGTCGGACGAGAACGGCGGCGACCTGCTCGACCGGCTGCGCGCACAGGGTGTCGTACGGCTGGGGATCGCCGGTGAGATCCCCTTCGGGTACATCGACAAGAACGGCCATCTCACCGGTGAGGCGCCGGAGCTGGCGAAAGTGATCTTCAAGCGGCTCGGGGTGGACCGGGTGCAGCCGGTGCCGACCGAGTTCGGCTCGCTGATCCCCGGGCTGAACTCCCAGCAGTTCGATGTCGTGGCGGCCGGGATGTACGTCAATCCCGACCGCTGCGAACAGGTGATCTTCGCGGATCCGGACTACCAGATGCTTGATTCGTTCATCGTCCGCAAGGGGAACCCGAAGGGGTTGAACTCCTACCGGGACGTGGTGGAGAAGAAGGCCAGGTTCGCCACCGGCACCGGGTACGCCGAGATCCAGTACGCGGTGGAGGCCGGATACGCGGAGGGCGACATCCTCATCGTCCCCGACCAGGTCGCGGGGCTGAACGCCGTGGAGGCGGGGCGGGTCGACGCCTTCGCCGGTACGGCGCTGACCACCCGCGAGGTGGTGAAGAAGTCGAGCAAGGCGGAGGCCACCAAGCCCTTCGCGCCGCTGGTGAAGGGCAAACCGCACGTCGACGGCGGCGCGTTCGCGTTCCGGCCCACCGAGACGAAGCTCCGGGACGCCTTCGACGTCGAGCTGCGCAAGCTGAAGAAGAGCGGGGAACTGTTCCGGATCCTGCGGCCCTTCGGCTTCACCGAGGCGGAGATGACGGACCTCACCGCGAAGGGGTTGTGCGCCGGATGACCTCGGGGCTCTGGGAACTCGTACTGAAAGGCATATGGACCACCGTCCAGCTGCTGGTGTTCAGCGCGCTGCTGGCCACGGCGGTGTCCTTCGTCGTGGGCGTCGCCCGCACCCACCACCGGTGGATCGTGCGCTTCCTCGCCGGTCTCTACACCGAGGTGTTCCGCGGCACCTCGGCGCTGGTGATGATCTTCTGGGTGTTCTTCGTGCTGCCGGTCGCCTTCGGCTGGCAGCTGGTGCCGATGTGGGCGGGCACGCTGGCGCTCGGCCTGACGTACGGCGCGTACGGCTCGGAGATCGTGCGCGGCGCGCTGAACGCGGTGGACCCGGCGCAGAAGGAGGGCGGAATCGCCCTCAGCTTCACGCCCTGGCAGCGGCTGCGGCTGGTCCTGCTGCCGCAGGCGGTGCCGGAGATGATGCCGTCCTTCTGCAACCTGCTGGTCGAACTGCTCAAGGGCACCGCGCTGGTGTCGGTCATGGGCATGGGCGATCTGACGTTCAGCGCCAACCTGGTGCGGCTGGCGTTGCAGCAGAGCGCGGAGATCTACACCTACGTGCTGCTGATCTACTTCGTGATCGCCTTCGTGCTCACCCGGCTGATGCGCGGTCTGGAGAAGCGGCTGAAGGCCGGGGTCGGCAAGGACGCCGGTACGGAGTCGGCGGCGCGTGAGCTGAAGCGGGCGCAGACGACCGGAGTGGGGGGTCGAGTCGCATGAAGTGGGACTGGAACGCCGTCAGCGAGTTCATGCCGCGCTTCTGGGACGGCCTGCTGGTCACCCTGCAGGCCCTGGCCCTCGGCTCGCTGCTGTCCTTCACCCTCGGCCTGGTGTGGGCGCTGCTGATGCGGACGCCGAGCCGGTTCGTGCGCTGGCCGGTCGGGGTGGTCACGGAGTTCGTGCGCAACACCCCGCTGCTGGTGCAGCTGTTCTTCCTCTTCTACGTGCTGCCGGAGTGGGGCCTGACCTTCTCGGCGCTGGCCACCGGCGTCTTCGCGATCGGCCTGCACTACTCCACGTACACGATGCAGGTCTACCGGGCCGGTATCGAGGCGGTGCCCGTCGGCCAGTGGGAGGCGGCGACGGCACTGAACCTGCCCAGGCGGCGGACCTGGACGGCGGTGATCCTGCCGCAGGCGATCCGCCGCGTGGTCCCCGCCCTCGGCAACTACGTGATCGCCATGCTCAAGGACACGCCGATGCTGATGGTGATCACCGTGCTGGAGATGCTCGGGCGGGCCCGGCTCTTCTCCCAGCAGCACTTCCAGTTCACCGAGCCCCTGACCGTGATCGGGGTGGCCTTCATCCTCATCTCCTACCTGGCCTCCCTTCTTCTGCGAGCCCTGGAGCGACGCCTTGTCCGTTGAGACCCGAACGAAGTCGTCGGCCACCGACGCCCAGCCGACCGATGTGATCCGCCTCGACGGGGTCACCAAACGCTTCGGGACGAACACCGTCCTGGACGACCTGTCCTTCTCCGTCGCCCCCGGCAAACACGTGACCCTGATCGGGCCGTCGGGCTCCGGGAAGACCACGATCCTCCGGCTGCTGATGACCCTCACCAAGCCGGACGAGGGCACGATCACCGTGGACGGGGAGCAGCTGTTCCCGGCCCCGGAGAAGCAGGTCCGGGAGGTCCGCAAGAAGATCGGGATGGTGTTCCAGCAGTTCAACCTGTTCCCGAACATGTCCGTGCTGCGGAACATCACCGAGGCGCCGGTGCAGGTCCTCGGCATGTCCCGGGACGAGGCCGAGGCACGGGCGCGGGAGCTGCTGGACCTGGTGGGCCTCGCCGACAAGTGCGACGCCAGGCCGACCCGGCTCTCCGGTGGCCAACAGCAGCGGGTGGCGATCGCCCGGGCGCTGGCGATGCGGCCGCGGGTGCTGCTGCTGGACGAGGTGACCTCGGCGCTCGACCCCGAGCTGGTCGCGGGCGTCCTCGATCTGCTCAGGGACATCGCCCGCAGCACCGACATCACGATGCTGTGCGTGACCCACGAGATGGGTTTCGCCCGGGACATCTCGGATCAGGTGCTGATGTTCGACTCCGGACGTGTGCTCGAATCCGGTTCGCCGGAGAAGATCTTCAGCGATCCGGAGCAGGACCGGACCCGGGAATTCCTCAGCGCGGTGCTGTGACTACGAGACGTGAGGGCGGGAAGAGCCGAGGTCGGGGCGTTGGGTGATGACTCCGGCATATGCCAGAGGGTCTGCGCCGCAGTTGGGAGGGCCCGGAGAGGGGCACAATCTCGCCAACACCCTCTCCCCAACGGCTCTTTGCCCGTTATCGTGGTAGCGATCCGCCGACCGGATTTAGCGGCCACAGACAGGCGAGCGCAGGGGGAAACCGTGGCGCTGATGCACGAGCCGACTGCCCCGTACCACTCCGCCCAGGACGCGCTGCGCGTGCTGGAGACCGTGGCCCGTCACCCCGCCGGCGTCACCGACACCGAGCTGGCCCGCCGCACCGGCCTGGAGCCCGAGCGGCTGACCGCACTGCTGCGCATGCTGCGCCGCGAGGGCTACGTCGAGCAGATCACCGACGGGACGTACGTCACCGGCGAGACCCTGCGCAGGCTCACCTCGGCGCACGACCGCGAGCGGGCCCTGCGCGACAAGATCCAGCACACCCTGGACCGGCTGCGGGACTCCGTCGGCGCGGCCGTCTACATGAGCCGGTACGTGGACGGCGAGGTCACGGTCACCCAGTACGCCGCCGGGCCGGGCACCCCGGCGGTCAACGAGTGGGTCGACTTCCGCTCCTCCGCGCACGCCACGGCCGTCGGCAAGAGCCTGCTGACCCAGCTGGACCACAACGGCCGCCGCGACCACCTGTCCCGGCACAAGATGGCCCGCCTCACCTCGCGCACGATCACCAGCGACAAGCTGCTGCTATCCCGCCTGGAGTCCCAGCCGCCGACGGTGCCCATGCTGGACCTCCAGGAGTACGCGATCGGCACGGTCTGCGCGGCCGTCCCGATCACCGCCGGCTCGTCGGTGGGCTGCCTGGCCCTGTCCCTCCCGGTGGAGCACGCCCACCGCCTCCGCCGGGCCGCGGACACGCTGAACCGGAACGCGGCACCGGTGCTGCTGTCGCTGGCGATCTAGGTCGCGAAGGGCGGTCACGAGCACCCTGGAGGACCAGGTAGTATTTTCTTCGTCGCCGGCCGCGGGAGTGAAAATCCGCGGAGGGCGTGAGTCATGCGCCGCTAGCTCAGTTGGTTAGAGCAGCTGACTCTTAATCAGCGGGTCCGGGGTTCGAGTCCCTGGCGGCGCACAGATGACGATGGCGAGCCACGTCTGCGGAAAGCGCGGACCTGGCTCGCCATCTCTGTTATTGCGCGGCTGCGCCGCGCGCGGTGGGGGCTCCGCCACCCACACCTCCCACCGAGGGACCCTTCGCGGAAGCGAGGGGCCCTTCGACGTCTTCCCCGGTCAGCCTCCGGTAGGTGTTCTCGCCCGGCGGCCGCCACCACACGGGATCGGCACAGCGGAACCCCTCGCGCCTGAGCAGCGCCCGGTGGATCTTGTTCGTCGCGGTCACCGGCATCCGCTCCACCACCCGCACGAACCGGGGCGCCATCTTCGTCCCGAGGTCGGGCTGGGCCCGCAGGAACTCCGCGAAGGACCACGAGTCGAACCGCCCGGCCATGGTCACCATCACCTGGTCCCCGGTCACCGGATCCGGCACCCCGTACACGGCGACGGCCACCGCGCCCTCGTACCGGGCGACGATGTTCTCGATCATCGCGGCGGCCAGATTCTCCCCGTCGACCCGGATGCGGTCGTCGGTACGCCCGGCGAAGTAGAGGTACCCCTCGGCGTCCCGGTAGAAGAGATCCCCGGTCCAGTACGCCCCGCCCCGCCGCCGCTCGGCCTCCGCCGCCGGATTGCGCCAGTACCCCTCGAAGGGGCTGGGCCCCCGGTTCACCAGCTCCCCTATGGCCTCGTCGCCGTTGACCAGCCGCCCGCCGGCGTCCAGGACCGCCGCCGGACACTCCCGTCCGGTGGCGGGATCGAGCACCACCAGTCCGGGCCCCGCCGGACCCACGGCCCCCGCCGGAGTCCCGGGCGCCCACTGGATCGCCGCCCCTCCCTCCGACGAGCCGTACCCCTCCACCAGCCGCACCCCGAACCGCCGCTCGAAGGCCGCGGCGTCCACCGCACCGGCCTCCGTGCCGAAGCCCGTCCGCAGCGGGTTGTCCCGGTCGTCGGGCCGCGCCTCGGTGGCGAGGACGTACTGGACGGCCCGCCCGACATAGGTGAAGTACGTCGCCCGGTACCGGCGTACGTCCGCGAGGAACCCGGACGCCGAGAACCGCCGCCGCAGCGCCACCCCGGCCCCCGCGGCCAGCGCCGGCGCCCAGTCGGCGATCACCGCGTTGCCGTGGAACATCGGCATGCAGACGTAGTGCACGTCGTCCGCGCACACCCCGAACTGCCGGACCAGTGCCTGTCCGGCCGCCGCCAGCCGCCCCTGGGAGCAGACCGCGGCCTTGGGCGCGCCGGTGGAGCCGGAGGTGAAGTACAGCAGCATCCGGTCGGCGGGGGTGGCCCGGGACGCGTCGGGCACGGCACCGGTGTACGGCGCGAGGAGGGCACGGTACTCCGGTGTGTCCGTGACGAGGATCCGTACTCTCCCGCGCTGGGCCGCACTCGCGGGGAGGGAGCCCCACGGCAGGTCCAGCCCGTTCAGCAGCGGCAGATGGGCCCGCTCCGTGACGAGCACCGGGCACTCGGTGTGCAGGATGTCCCGTGCCAGCTCCGCCCCCCGGCGGGTCGGGTTGATCCCGGCGACGGCCGCCCCGGCCAGCGCGGCGGCGCCGAGCCACAGCGGGAACTCCTCGGTGTTGTCGAGCAGCACCCCGAGGTGGGGTACGGCACCGGCCGGCAGCAGGTCGTCCAGCAGCGCCGCCCGCTCCGCCGCGCCCGCCGCGACCTCGTGCTGTGTCAGCACCCGCTCCTCGCACCACAGCCCCGGCCGGTGGTCCCCCCACCTTGCGGCGACCAGCTCGGCTACCGTGCGCGTCGTGGACTCCATGGCCGCGCACGGTAGCTGACAGAGCATCAGAAGTAGAGGGCCACGGGCTACGGGATCAGGCCGTCCGATTCGGTGAACATCATGTGGGCGACGACCATGAAGCCGACGCAGAAGGTCATGACGACCCCCAGGAAGGACAGCCCGAAGCCGGTGCCGACGGCGAGCCTGCCGCGGGCCGGCGGGCGGGCGGTGGCCAGGTGGGGCTGCTCCGGGAGGTACCGCACGGTCACGAAGTCGCCCTCCAGGACGGTCGAGGGACCGTCCTCCTCCTCGAACCGGACCGTGCGGCCCTCGCGCGTGCTGAACTCGTAGACGTGGTGCAGGGTCGTCCGCACCGACGTGTCCCCGCCGCCCCCGCTGGTCGTGGTGTACATCCGCAGGCAGCGCGCCTCGGCCGTCAGGCCGTGCGCCCACGTTCGGCTGAGCCGCCGGGCGCGGCGGACCAGCAGATACGCGGCGAACCCGCAGCCGGCGATCATGAGGGCGGGAATGGCGTAGAAGAACGGTTCCATGAGGTTCCCCCGAGGTCGGTGCGCCGCTCCGAAAGATCGGCGTGGCGGGAACCTACCCGGCGGGCCGGGCCGTGGGCCTCAAGGGAACCTCAGTTTCCGCGCCGTGGCGGAACGGGGATCAGAAGGTGACGTCCGAGCAGGCGTAGAACGCGTTGCCCGTGTCGGCGATCGTCCACACCGCGAGGATGACGTGGTGCCCGCTCAGCCCGGTCGGCAGTGTGCCGCTGTGGCTGAGGGTGGCCGGCGGGCGCTGGCCGTTGTACGGCACCGACAGGAACGGGGTGAGGTTGAGGTCCGAGCGGGACAGGGCGTGGTTCTGGTTCCAGCCCTGCCTCGTGACGTAGTACTTGAAGTCCGTCGTGGCGTGCATGGCTGTGAACTGCCAGCGGAACGTGTACGACTGACCGCCGGTCACCTTGGTGGTGGGCCAGGCCGCGCCGGACGGTGCCTTCGGCGAGCTGAGCTGGGCGAACCGGCTCAGGCCGCCGTTGCAGAGCTGGCCGTCGGCGGGTCCGGCGGCCGGGAAGCCCTTGGGGCCCTCGACGCTCTGCGGCTCCCACTGGATGTCGCCGCAGTTCGCCACGGTGCCGTTCTGGCAGAGCTTCTGCCTGCTGATGGGGAGGTCGGTGTAGCCGTGCCCGCTGGCGCCGCCGGAGGAGAGCGCGAAGGCTCCGGCGGTCACCACGCCGAGCACGGCCGCGGACAGTCTGGTCTTGGTGCGCATGCTGCCGCTCCTGGAGAACGTGGGGGATGTTCACTGAGCCGAGCTGTGCAGTAGGTCTAGACCAAGTCCCAGATTATTGCCGTTAGTTGAGCGTGTCCACATCACGGGCGTGTCCATACCGAGCGCGCGTCCCGTCGCCGGGCCCCGCGACCGTCAGGTCGGCTCCCTGCGCCCCGAGCAGAACGCCACCGTCAGGTCCCGCACGAGCACCTTGCGGTCGTAGTCGTCCAGTTCGACGAGACCGCGCGTGGTCAGCCGGGTCACCGTGTCCTCCACCGAGTCCACGACCGAGTTGAGCATGCCGGCCCGCTCCCGGGCGTCGAGCGCGGCGATCTGGCGCCGGTGCATCGCGGCGGCCACCTCGGGCGCGTACTCCACCCGCAGCGGCTGCACCGAGAACACCTCCAGTCCGATCGGCCCGGCGTCCGCCGACACCAGCCGGGTCAGCGCCTCCCCGGCCGCCGCCACCCCGCCCCGTGCCCCGCCCGGCAGGTCCACCGCCACCTGGGCCAGTGCCGCCTCGACACACTCGCACAGATAGGTCTCGTGGTCGTCGATGCCGAGCACGGCCCGCGCGGTGTCCCGCACCCGCCAGACCACCAGCACCACCACCCGCAGCGCCACCCCGTTGGCGTCCGTCGCCGGCATCGCCTCGCTGCGCCAGTGCCGCAGCCGTACATCGACCCGGCGGCGTGCCAGCAGCGGATTCATCCAGAGCAGGCCGGTGCGCCGGACCGTCCCCCGGTAGCGGCCGAACAGCCCGAGCAGCCGGGCCTGCCCGGTCCGGCCCCGGGCGAGCCCGCCGAAACCGAGCACGCCGAGCGCACCGGCCCCGGCGTACGCCGCCCACTGGGACGGACCCAGACCCGCGCCGCCGTAGGCTGGCAGGCGCAGCGCGTCCACCGCGAGCCGCGGCAGCACGCCCGCCCACCACGAGGTGGCCAGGCACCCCGCGACGCCGCCCGCCCCGGCCAGCACCCCGGCCAGGCCGGGCAGCACCCGCGCCGGGCGCTCCACCAGCTCGGGATCCGGCTCCGGCACCGCCCGGCAGCGGACGGGGGCCGGGCGCCTGAGGCGCGGCTGCTCGCCGGTGCCCTGCCGGCGGGCCACCACGGCGGGTTTCAGTGGCACCGAAACCGGTTCGGTGTCGTCGCGGAAGAGCAGATGGACGGGGATCTCGGTGGTCGCCTCGTTCTGGATCAGCCGGGCCGGGCGGGTGGCCGTACCTGGTGTGCCCGCCGTGCCCTCGGGTTGGTCCTCGGACTCGGTCGTGTGTGACGTGGTCGTACTCATGCGTGCTCCAGCCTCCGCGCCAGATGCGTCATGACAGTGAGAGGGGGTCGGGGGTTCCGCTAGGCGAACAGCCGGCGCCAGGTCTCCGGGCCCGGGTAGCCGTCCGCCGCGCCACCGCGCCAGCCCTGGCCGCGCTGGAAGGCCTCCACGGCCCGTCGGTCGGCTTCGCCCCAACCCGGGCCGGGGTCGGTGGCGTAGAACCTGCCGAACCCTTTCTTCACCAGTTGCTTGCCGAGCTGGGTGACATACGTGTTCTCCGCACCCGGGCGGAAGAGGTCACGGCCGGGGTAGCCGGGCACGCCGTGCGAGGCGGGCGGGGTGGATCCGTTCCCTCCGGCCGCGATGCGCTTGCCCTTGCCGGTGACGAGCAGGTCCCAGGTACGCGGTCCGGGTAGCCCGTCGGCGTCCCGGCCGGTCCAGCCCTGGGCCCGCTGGAACGCCTGGGTGGCCCTGCGGTCCTCCTCGCCCCAGACCGGGCCGGGGCCCCTGGTGTAGTAGGAGCCGGCGCCGCCGGCCACCAGCATCCGGCCGAGCCGGGCGACGTGCTTGTTGTTCGCGCCGGGACCGAAGTACGCGGCGCCCGGGAAGGACACCGGTGCCTTGCTGTCGTCGGCCGACTGTCCGCCCGCGGCGCCGGTGGTCAGGCCCTTGTAGCGGTAGGGGACGTACTTGTCGGCGTTGTTCCAGTACGGGTAGGGGGTGGCCTGGCTGCGGGCGTGCGGGGGTGTCTGTTCGTAGACCGTGTAATCGGTGTGCGTGTGGTCCGTCCAGCCGCCGAAGAGCACCACGTGGGAGCCGCGCTCGGGGTTGTCCGGGTTGTGGAAGAGAAGCATGTCGCCGGGCTGGAGCTCCTCCTTGGTGATCTTCACTCCGAACCCGCCGAGGCTGCCGGTCCACTCGTTGGAGGTCAGCCCCCAGGCCATGGACACATAGCCCGAGCAGTCCTGCCGGTAACCGTCGGACCAGTAGTCGGTCATGCTGTACGGCACCTTCGCGGTGACCCAGGTCTTGGCCCGCTTGATGATCTCGGTCCGGGTGGTGGCGGGGGTGGTGGTCGAGGGACTGGCGGGCTTGGCGGCCGGTCCGTGCAGCGGGGACCTGGCGCCCTGTGGGGTCTCGGGCACGCTGTCCGCCGCGGGGGTTCCCGGGCCGGGCGGGGGCTGGGGGGCGGTGAGGGCGGCGGCCGGCGGGATCGCGCCGAGGGCGGCGGACGCGGCGGCGGCCACCACCACGATCCCCCTGGTCACCGGGGGGCCGCCGAAGCGGCCGGACGGTGGGCGAGCGCTCGTCCGCGGTCCGTGGACGCAGCCGGGACAGTCGCAGCCGCTCACGGGGTCGACTTCCTCGAACAGCGGAGCGGTCATGCGATCTGCCTCACATTCGGGGTTGATTTGTCCGCGAGTGTGCACGTTGATCAGTTTCACAACTGTCGTCCGGGTGCGCATGTTGACGGTCCGAATGATGTACGGCCGCTCCGCCGGACCGGGGACCCACCTTTCGGTGGTCCGGAGCACCCCGCCAGGTCATGTAGAGTTTTCCCGTCAGCAGGCGCCGCTAGCTCAGTTGGTTAGAGCAGCTGACTCTTAATCAGCGGGTCCGGGGTTCGAGTCCCTGGCGGCGCACGATGACGATGGCGAGCCACGTCCGCACACAACGCGGGCCTGGCTCGCCATCTCTGTTTTTGCGCGGCTGCGCCGCGCGCGGTGGGGGGGCTCCACCACCCACACCCCCGAACAGGGAGCAGGCCCCTCGTGGCAACGAGGGGCCTGTTCGCCGTATGGCCGGATACCCTCTGGCCATGGCAGCGCGGGACCTTCAGGAGCGGATCAAGAAGCTCATCATCGACCGACGGCTGCCCTCGGGCGCCCCGCTCCCGACCGAGCCCGAGCTGATGGAGTTCCTCGGGGCGAGCCGGAACTCGGTACGGGAGGCCCTGAAGGCGCTCCAGGCGATGGGCATCGTGGAGATCAGGCACGGGTTCGGGACCTACGTCGGATCGATGTCGTTCGCACCCATGATCGAAGGGCTCGCCTTCCGCACGGTCGCCGGGCACTACAGGGGCGAGGACTCCCTGCTCCAGCTGCTGGAACTGCGCGAGGCCGTCGAGACGGGACTCGTCTCGCGGCTGGCCGGGCGGCTGCCGGAGGCGGACCTCGTTGAACTGGACGCCCTCGTGAACCGTATGGAACGGGAGGCCGCCGAGGGACGCGGCCTCGCCGAGACCGATCGCGCGTTTCACGCCACCCTCTACCGGGGGCTGGACAACGTACTGCTGAGCGAGGTGCTGGAGGCGTTCTGGGACGCCTTCCACCGCGTCCGGCGGGACCTGGTGGACGTACCCCAGGACCCGCGGATCACCTGCCGCCAGCATCGCGAGATCCTGGACGCCGTCCGGTCCGGCGACTCCATACGGGCGGAGGAGGCCATAAGGGATCACTTCGGCAACATCCGTGCCCGCCTCGCCCCCACCGGCGCACCCGAGCCCCCCGAACCCCACCCGCGCCACAATGAACGGGTTTGAGCGGTAAACACCGCGTTTCGCGTCTTGCGATCATGCTTGGCGTCGTACAACCCTTGATGTCCATGAAGCCGCGGGATGGCGGCAGTTGGGGGAACGCAAGCGGTTGCGGGCACGGCGGGGAGGGGGCCCCGTTCATGAACCGGTGCCGAGGGGGGCATCATGCAACCGGAGGGTCCCGGTCCCGTGTCTATAGGGTGTGCAAGACGTGGTGACCGTGATCCACCACTGATCCGCCCGTGACGGCCGAGGGGACCCCGACCGGGCGGGAGGACCGACGAACACGCGGTGACCTGCGTGTGGGGGGAATGACTCATGACGTCGACGCCGACGGGCGCCCGGCAGAGCCACGAACAGCACAACGACCCGTCACAGACCACTCAGCTCCGTGCGGTTACGCACCGGACCGGCCAGTTCCGCCGGATCAGGAAGAGCCTGCCGAGATACGACTACGAGCACTACAGCCGGCTGGCGGGTCCCCTCACCCAGCCCGACCCCGGCAAGCCGTACCAGGTGCAGTACCGCTCACTGCTCTCGCAGGAGCCGCACCGCATACGCGCCGCACTCATGCTGGGCGCGGCACCGGTGCTGTCGCTGGTCCTGCTGTTCTGGCTGCTCCAGCCGGAGCACTGGACCGAACGCGACTACCCCGCCTACGACTTCCTGCCGGCGCTGGACGTCGTCATGCTGGTCGCGATCGGCCTGATCGAGTTCTTCCGCTGCATGAACGTTCTGTCCAACGCGCACGCCACCCTGGTCGCCCGCGACCCGGTCCCGGTCGTGCCCGAGACCGGCACCCGCGTCGCCTTCCTCACTTCCTTCGTGCCCGGCAAGGAGCCGCTGGAGATGGTGACGAAGACCCTGGAGGCGGCGGTCAAGCTGCGTCACCGGGGCCTGATGCACGTGTGGCTGCTGGACGAGGGCGACGACCCGGCCGTGAAGGAGGTGTGCGCACGGCTCGGCGTGCACCACTTCTCCCGCAAGGGCGTCGCCAGGTGGAACCAGGCCAAGGGCCCGCACCGCGCCAAGACCAAGCACGGCAACTACAACGCCTGGCTCGAGGCGCACGGCGACAGTTACGACTTCTTCGCCTCCGTCGACACCGACCACGTGCCGCTGCCCAACTACCTGGAGCGGATGCTCGGTTTCTTCCGCGACCCCGATGTCGGCTTCGTCATCGGCCCCCAGGTGTACGGCAATTACGACAACTTCGTCACCAAGGCCGCCGAGTCCCAGCAGTTCCTCTTCCACGCGCTGATCCAGCGGGCCGGCAACCGCTACGGCGCCCCGATGTTCGTCGGCACCTCGAACGCCGTGCGGATCAAGGCGCTCAAGCAGATCGGCGGCCTGTACGACTCGATCACCGAGGACATGGCCACCGGGTTCGAGATGCACCGGGCGAAGAACCCGGCCACCGGCCGCAAGTGGAAGTCGGTGTACACCCCCGACGTGCTCGCGGTCGGGGAGGGGCCCGCCGCCTGGACGGACTTCTTCACCCAGCAGATGCGCTGGTCGCGGGGAACGTACGAGACGATCCTCAAGCAGTACTGGAAGGGCTGGTTCTCGCTGCCGCCGGGCAAGCTCTTCAACTACACGATGATGATCATCTTCTACCCGATGTCGGCCCTCAACTGGATCCTCGCGGCACTGAGTTGTGCGCTGTTCCTGGGCCTGGGCGCCTCGGGTGTGAACATCGACCCGACCGTGTGGCTGATGCTGTACGGCAACGCCTCCGCGCTCCAGATCGGCCTGTACATCTGGAACCGGCGCCACAACGTCTCCCCGCACGAGCCGGAGGGCTCGGGCGGTGTGGCCGGCATGGTGATGTCGGCCCTGTCCGCGCCGCTCTACGCCAAGGCGCTGATCGACTCCGTACTGCGCCGCAAGAGCAAGTTCGTGGTCACCCCCAAGGGCGATTCGGCGAGCCCGGACACCTGGTTCGCCACCTTCCGGTACCACTGGTACTTCATCGCCATCTTCGGGGCGTCCGTCGTCGCCGGGTTCGTCCTCGGGCACTCCCACCCGGCGATGGTGATCTGGGCCGCGTTCGCCATGCTCATCACGGCCTTCCCGATCTTCGTCTGGCGCCACGAGATGCGGCAGACGAAGAAGAAGCCCCGGCACGCTGCGGGTGCGCCCGCGCCTGCCCCTGCGGGTGCGCCCGCGCCCGCCCCTGCGGGTGCGGAGCCGCAGGACGCGGTGCCCCCGCAGTACGCGGCCTACGCACCGCACGCCCCGCAGCAGCGGCCCACCTGGGCCGCCGCACCCGGACGACCGGGCGGACCGGGCGGCAGCCCGGACGGGGACAACGACCAGACCATGCAGATCGCCCTTGGTGGACTTGGGGGACGTAAGGAATGAAGGACCAGGCCGGCCGCCGCCGTGCTCGTCGACTCGCGATAGGCACGGCGGTGGTACTAGCGCTGGCCGGGATGAACGGGCCGTGGCTCTACCGCTTCAGCACCGAGCAGTACCACCAGTACAAGATCAACAAGCCTGAGTACAAGGCCGCCAACGGCCATTGGGACATCATCGAGTTCCCCCCGGAGTACCGCCAGGACACCATCCACGCGGCGCTCCTGCACACCGGCAAGGTGCTGCTGGTCGCGGGCTCGGGCAACAACCAGGACAACTTCGACAAGAAGAAGTTCGACACCCGGATCTGGGACCCGGTCAAGGGCACGATCAAGAAGATCCCCACGCCCACCGACCTGTTCTGCACCGGCCACACCCAGTTGGCCAACGGCAATCTGCTGATCGCGGGCGGGACCAAGCGATACGAGAAGCTGAAGGGTGACGTCACCAAGGCCGGCGGCCTGATGATCGTCCACAACGAGAACCCGGACAAGCCGATCACGCTGCCCGCGGGCACCAAGTTCAGCGGCAAGACCAACGGCAAGACGTTCGTCTCCAAGGACCCGGTGCTGGTGCCGCGCGCGAAGAAGGTCTTCGACCCGAAGACCGGCGCGTTCCTGCGCAACGACCCCGGTCTGGGCCGTATCTACGTCGAGGCGCAGGCGAGCGGCGCCAAGTACGAGACCGGCACCCAGGACAACTACCGGATCCAGGGGCTGAGCGGTGCGGACGCCCGCAACACCTACGGCATCGCGCAGAAGCTGGCCCTCGACAAGAAGGACTTCCAGGGCATCCGCAACGCCTACGAGTTCGATCCGGTCGCCGAGCGGTACATCAAGGTCGACCCGATGAACGAGGCCCGCTGGTACCCGACGCTGACGACCCTGTCGGACGGCAAGATCCTGAGTGTCTCCGGGCTGGACGACATCGGACAGCTGGTGCCGGGCAAGAACGAGATCTTCGACCCCAAGACCAAGAAGTGGACGTACACGAAGAGTCTCCGGCAGTTCCCGACCTATCCGGCGCTGTTCCTGATGCAGAACGGGAAGGTCTTCTACTCGGGGTCCAACGCGGGGTACGGGCCGGACAACGTGGGCCGCAAGCCCGGCATCTGGGACGTGGACACCAACAAGTTCACCAAGCTGCCCGGTCTCAGTGACGCCGACATGATGGAGACGTCCGGGACGGTGCTGCTGCCTCCGGCCCAGGACGAGAAGTTCATGGTGATCGGCGGTGGCGGGGTCGGCGAGTCGAAGCTGTCCAGCAAGAGGACGCGGCTGATCGACCTGAAGGCGAAGAACCCCCGGTTCGTCGACGGGCCCGAGCTGGAGAAGGGCACCCGGTATCCGCAGTCCTCGGTCCTGCCCGACGACACCGTGCTGGTGTCCGGCGGCTCGGAGGACTACCGGGGGCGCGGCGCCTCCAACATCCTGCAGGCACGGCTCTACCACCCGGACAGCAACAGCTTCACCCAGGTCGCCGACCCGCTGGTGGGGCGGAACTACCACTCCGGGTCGATCCTGCTGCCGGACGGGCGCGTGATGTTCTTCGGGTCCGACTCGCTGTACGCGGACAAGGCGAACACGAAGCCGGGGAAGTTCGAGCAGCGGATCGAGATCTACACGCCGCCCTATCTGTACCGGGACTCCCGGCCGGCGTTGAGCGGCGGGCCGCAGACGATCGCTCGGGGTGGGTCCGGGACGTTCACCTCCCAGCATGCGTCGAGCATCAAGAAGGTGCGGCTGATCCGGCCGAGCGCGTCGACGCATGTGACGGACGTGGACCAGCGGTCCATCGCCCTTGATTTCAAGACCGCCGGCGACAAGATCACCGTGACGGTGCCGAAGAATCGGAGCCTGGTGCAGTCGGGGTGGTACATGCTGTTCGTCGACGACGACCAGGGCACGCCGTCGAAGGCGCAGTGGGTGAAGGTGCCGTAGCGCTCCCGCGGGTACGTGAAGGGGTGCGGGAGCGCTGCGGCTGCTCGCGCACCCCTAGGTGCCTGACGCCTGCGCCAGCCTCAAGGCGTAGGTCGGCCACCAGTCCCCTGCCTTCGGGCCGCCCTTGCAGGTGCCGTCGGACTCGCCGGGGCGCTTGACCCACAGGTAGGCGTCCACCAAGGGGTCTGCCGTCTTCGTCGTCGGGGTTTCTCCCAACGCCCTGCCGGGCGGGTTGCACCAGCGCTCGGCCTGGTCGCCGCCCGTGTAGGGGCCCTTGCCGTTCCTGCTCGTGTCGATGACGAAGTGTTTGTTGCCGACCTTCGCCGAGAGCTGCTTGCCGTAGGCGATGGAGTCCTGGGTGGAGTAGAAGTTCGCGACGTTGACGGCGAAGCCGTCGGCCTGGGCGATTCCGGCCCACTGCAGGGGCTGGAAGATCTGGTCGGGGTGGCCCCAGCCGGCGTTGCCCGCGTCCAGGTAGACCTTGGTGTTCTTCAGGGACTTGAGCTTGGCGACGGCGCCCTTGAGGAGGTCGTAGCGCTCCTCGTGGAACTCGTCGGGAGTGCAGCCGTCGACGAGGTGGAGCACCGCGTCGGGTTCGAGGACGACGGTGGCGGGCCGGTCGCCGATGCCCCGGGCGACGCCGTCGATCCAGGCGCGGTAGGCGTTGCCGTCGGCCGCGCCGCCCTGGGAGTACTGGCCGCAGTCGCGGTGCGGGATGTTGTAGAGGACGAGCAGGGCCGTGCGGTCGGACTTCTCGGCGGCCTCGGTGAAGCCGCGGGCCTCCTTCTCGGGGTTCTCCGGGCCGATCCACTCCCCCACCGGCTGCTCGGCGATCTTGCGGATCTGCTCGGCCTCGGTCTTCATGCCGGACTTCTCGTAGGCGGCGATCTGGCGGGCCGCGTTGCCGTCCGGGTTCACCCAGAACGGGTCGGCGGCCTTGGGCTGTTGGGTGATTTTCACGTCCGGCCCCTGGTCCCCGTCTCCGGACGAGCACCCGGCGAGCAGCAGTGCCGCCCCCAGCACCGCGGCGGACGCCCGTGCCCGTGCCGAAGTGCGGGCCCCCCTGGTGTCGTACATGCGATTTCCCCCCTGGCGCATCGTTCCGAGTGCCAATCGTGGCATACCGGCCGGGCCGGTCACGAGGTCGCGCGGGCGGTCATGGGCCGGTGCGCGTGAGGTACGCCGAGACCACCACGTTGGCCGTGTAGCTGCGGCTCGTGCGGTCGAAGGCGCCGCCGCAGGTGATCAGCCGGAGTTCGGCGCGGCCCGGCTTGCGGGGGCCGTAGGCCACCCTCGCGTCGAAGTCGTCGTCGGGCAGGACGCGCACGTCGTCGATGGTGAACTCGGCGACCTTGCCGTCCGCGCGGACCACCCGCACGGTCTCGCCCGGCTCCAGGGTGCTGATCTTGTAGAAGACGGCGGGCCGGGTCTCGGTGTCTACGTGGCCCACCATCAGCGCGGCCCCCGCCGCGCCGGGCGTGGTGCCGGAGCGGTACCAGCCGACCACCCCCGGCTGGTCGAACGGCGGCGGGTCGACGGCTCCCCGGCCGTCCAGGCCCCGGGCCGTCACCGGGGCCTGGACACCGAGCTGGGGGATGTCGATCCGCAACGGGGCCGCGGCGCCGAGCGGCTCGGCCGCGGGCGGCAGCGGGACCGGGCCGGCGGGGCGGCCGATTCCGGCCACGTCGCCCGTGGTGGGTCCGGCCGGGCTCTCCGGCACGCCGGTCACACCGCGGCCCCACAGCCACAGCCCGAACAGCAGGACCGCCCAGGCCAGGCAGGTGGTCAGGCGCCCGGTGCCGGTGCCGCGCCCGTGCTCGTCGGTCATGGCCGCGGCGCTCAGTCCGTGCCGCGGCTCCGGCGGGCCCTGCGCAGCCCGACGGCGGCCGCGGCGATCGCGGCGAGGGCCAGGCCGGTCACCGCCTGGACGCCGTCGGGGCCGGACCCGCTGGTGGCCACCGTGGCGAAGTGCGCGGTGCCGCCGCCGCCCGCGTGGACCGGGGCGACCGGGGAGGCGGCCGTGCCGGGGGCGGTGCCCTCCTCGGTGGACCGCCCCGAGGATCCGTTCACGACGGTGATCGTGCCGGTCATCGCGACGTCGGCGCAGCTGATGCGCACGTCGTAGGCGCCCGGCTGGAGCGATGAGCGGATGCGGGTCTCGCCGCCCATGGCGCCCTGGCCGCCGGTGAGCCGTGCGTCGGAGACGAAGGCGGGCGAGGAGGCGGTGGCCTGCGCGCCGGTGCAGCCGCGCACTTTCAGGGACACGTCGTCGCCGGGGGCCGGGGAGGCCGGCGTCACGGTGATGCCACGGCCGTCGTCGGCCGCGTGTGCCGCCGGGGTGAGGGCGGCGACGGCGAGGAGCCCGGTACAGAGAGTGAGGCGTAGTGAGCCCATCGTGAACCTCCAGACACTGGGAGGCTCCCCCGTAACGCGCGCCTCCGCATCCTCGGAAGGCGCGCGATTACTCCGAACGGGTGGGGCGGGGTTTCAAAATGCCTGATCAGACGAGGTCCACCAGGTCCGCGATGGAGTCGGCGACCTGCGAGGGGCGGAAGGGGTAGCGGTCGACGTCGGCGGGCTGGGTGACGCCGGACAGCACCAGGAAGGTGCGCATCCCGGCCTCCAGGCCGGCGAGGACGTCGGTGTCCATGCGGTCGCCGATCATGGCGGAGGTCTCCGAGTGGGCGCCGATCGCGTTGAGCCCGGCCCGCATCATCAGCGGGTTGGGCTTGCCGACGAAGTACGGCTTCTTGCCGGTCGCGGCCGTGATCAGCGCGGCGACGGAGCCGGTGGCGGGCAGGTCGCCCTCGGTGGACGGGCCGACGTTGTCGGGGTTGGTGGCGATGAACCGGGCGCCGTCGTTGATCAGGCGGACGGCCTTGGTCAGGGCCTCGAAGGAGTAGGTGCGGGTCTCGCCGAGGATGACGAAGTCGGGCTCGTGGTCGGTGAGGATGTAGCCGATGTCGTGCAGTGCGGTGGTCAGGCCGGCCTCGCCGATGACGTAGGCGCTGCCGCCGGGCCGCTGGTCGTCCAGGAACTGTGCGGTGGCCAGGGCGGAGGTCCAGATGTTGTCGACCGGCACGTCCAGACCCATCCGGCGCAGCCGGGCGTGCAGGTCACGGGCGGTGTAGATGGAATTGTTGGTGAGCACCAGGAAGGGCCGCCCGGACTCGCGCAGCTTCTTCAGGAAGGCCTCGGCGCCGGGGATCGGGACACCCTCGTGGATCAGGACGCCGTCCATGTCGGTGAGCCACGACTCGATGGGCTTGCGGTCAGCCATGTGCTTGCGTCTCCTGCGTGCGTACGGTCAACAGGGCGGGGGCGCCGGAACCACGGCGTACCGACGCCCCCAGCCTAGTCAGACCTGCGTGATCCGTACCCCGTCGATCACCCAGTACCAGTTGTTGCCCGCGGTGTAGCGGAAGCGGACGCGGACGCTGGTCGCACCGGCCGGGACCTGGAGGGTGACGCTCTCGGTGCGGGAGGGCACATCGGCGGTGTACGTCTTGACGCTCACCGGGGTGCCCCCGTCGTAGGAGACGAGTACCTCGCCCTTCTGCGGTGACTCCTGGCGGTAGTAGGTGGTGTACGTCAGGGTGGCCGGACGACCGCCGGTGACGGGATGCGCGGGGCTGACCAGGGTGGAGTCGAAACTGCCGGTGAGGGTCTTGTCGCTCCACTCGTCGCCGTCGGCGACCGCGAAGACGTTCCGGGCGCGCACGTTGCACTCGCGGTTCTGGTCGCGCTGGGCCTGGGTCCAGAACTCGTCGGTGGTGAAGGACCAGCCACGCCACTCGGTGACCCCGCCGGTGCCCATCGCGGAGTTGTCGACGGACCAGCCGGCGGGCGGGGTGTGGGTGAAGCCGGCCAGGTTCGCGGGGATGCCGGTCTCGTCGACACGGGTCCGGAGTGTGCCGCGCAGGGAGTCGAAGTCGTCGGGGACCGGCTGCTGGACGGGGCGTCCGTCCAGGCCCCAGGCCGGGTCGAGGGCGACGCCCAGGTGGGCGAGGGCGGAGGCGGCGACGTCCGGCATCTTCACGTCGTACCGGACCGAACCGGCCGCGAGGGCACTGCCGGCGGCGATCATGAACGTCTGGCGTTCCTGCAGGGTGGAGCCGCCGTGGCCGCCGGAGTCGGTGTGGCCGTGGTCGGCGGTGACCATGATCAGCCAGTCCTCGGCGGAGTAGGTGGCCCGGGCCTTGACGGCGGCCACGATCTGCCCGACCTGGGTGTCGGCGCCGTGGATGGCGTCCAGGTACTGCTGGGAGGCGGCGCCGTAGCTGTGGCCGGCGTGGTCGATGTTGTCCAGCTGGACGAAGACGGCGTCCGGGGCGGCGTCCTTCAGCCGGGCGACCGCGCGGGCGGTGGTGCCGGTGTCGTACTCGGCGCTCGGGGTCGAGACCCGGGTGTCGACCTTCGCCGAGAACACCGTGTCGGTGATCGGCGCCCAGGAGGAGACCGCGTAGGTGTTCAGGGCGGGGTTCGCGGTCTCGGCGCGGGTGAGGAAGTCGGGGTACTGCGCGAACCTGTTGCCGGTGAAGGCGTTGTCCTTGACGTTGTGCTTGTCCGGCCAGACGCCGGTGATGATCGTGGACCAGCCGGGGCCGGAGAGGGTCGGCGCGAGCGGGTCGGCGTAGATGCTGCTGGGCGCGGTGAGGCCGGCGGCCGTCAGGGCGTCCAGGTTCGGCGCGTCGGCGTCCCCGATCCGGCTGAGCAGGCAGCCGTCGAGGCCGATGACCAGCACCTTGGGCTTACGGACGGCCGCGTGGGCGGCGGGGGTGAGCGGGCCGGCGGCCGCGGCCAGCGCGGTGGCGGAGACGAGGAAGGTGCGACGGGACAAGTCGGGCACGGAGTCCTCCGGATGACAGGGGCGGACGTGCATGAGGCATGGCAGCGCCCCCGGTGGTTCCAGGGGCGTTGCTTCGCCGCCGACGGCCGGACAACTCCCCAGGGACGCGGGAAACTGCCCGACCAGCCACGGCGGACGGGACGAATACGTACGACAAGGCGAACTCACTGGACGGCCGAACCCCCGGAGGGAACCGCATGGCAACGCCCCCGGTGGTTCCAGGGCCATTGCTTCGCCGCCGACGGCCGGACAACTCCCCAGGGACGCGGGAAACTGCCCGACCAGCCACGGCGGACGGGACGAATACGTACGACAAGGCGAAC
>NZ_JBWKFL010000004.1:312733-378563 GCF_056434305.1 Streptomyces sp. NPDC044061
CGAACTCACTGGACGGCCGAACCCCCGGAGGGAACCGCATGGTTCCAGGGGCGTTGCCGGCGTTTCTCGTGCTGGGCGGGTCAGTTGCCGGTGGCCGACTTCCAGTCCTCGACGTACGTGGTGAGGTTCTTGTCGATGTCGTTCCAGTCCGGCTCGAAGAACTCCACGCCGTCCATCACCTTGGTGAGGGCGATGGCGTTGGCGTCGGTGGCCTTGACGTCCCGGCGGGCGCTGAACCCGCCGCCGATCTCGCTGACCTCCTGCTGCTGCTTCTGCGCGAGCATGAAGTCGAGCAGCTTCCTGCCGTTCTCGCTGTGCGGGGCCTTGGTGACCAGGCCGGCCGCGTAGGGCAGCGCGAAGGTGGTGGGCTTGCCGTCCTTGCCGGCCGGGAACCAGATGCCGAGGCCCGGCATGGTCTTGGACTGGGCGTAGTTCATCTGCACATCGCCGTTGGCGACGAGCAGTTCGCCCTTGTCCACCTTGGGGGCGAGCTTGCCGGTGGAGGCGGACGGACCGACGTTGTTGGCCTGGAGCTTCTTCAGGTAGGCGAGCGCCTGCTCCTTGCCGCCGAAGTCGTGGACGGCCTTGATCAGCACGGCGGTTCCGTCACCGGCGACGCCGGGGGTGGAGTACTGCAGCTTGTTCTTGTACTTCCCGTCGAGCAGCTCGTCCCAGGTCCTGGGGGCCTGCTTCAGCTCCTTCTTGTTGTAGACGAAGCCGAAGTAGTTGTTGACGACGGAGGTCCAGGTGCCGTCGGTGCTCTTGTCGGCTCCGCTGACCTGCGTGGAGTCCTTCGGCTCGTACTTCTGCAGCAGGCCCTTGCTGTCGGCCTGCTGGATGAAGGGCGGCAGGGTGACCAGCACGTCGGCCTGCGGGTTGCTCTTCTCGCGGACGGTGCGCTGCACCATCTCGCCGGAGCCGCCCTCGACGTACTTGACCTTGATGCCGGTCTGCTCGGTGAAGTCCGCGAAGACCTTGTCGTACCAGCCGTCGCCGTTCTCGCCCTTGAGGCCGTCGGCACTGTAGACGGTGACGACCTTGGCGTCGGAGGCGGCGGAGGAGCCGCCGCAGGCGGACAGCACGGGGGCGGCGAGCAGAGCGAGGGTTACGGCGAGCGTGACGCGGTTTCTGGGCATGGCGAGGCCACTCCTGGCGTGAGTAAGGGGGTGAGGGAGGGTGTGAAGGGGTGCGGGAGAGTGTCAGCGGTACGACGCCCGGGTGCGGACCCGGGAGACGGCGAACAGGACGAGCAGGGTCGCGGCCATCAGGACGACGGCGACGGCGGAGCCGGTGAACAGGGCGCCGCGGTCGGTGGCCGCGTAGATCAGGACGGGCAGCGGGGTCCAGTCGGGCGGATAGAGCATCATCGTGGCGCTCAGCTCACCCATCGACAGGGCGAAGCAGAGGCCGGCCGCGGCGGTGAGTGAGGGCAGCAGCAGGGGCAGCCGTACTCGCCACAGCACGTAGGAGGGCCGGGCGCCGAGGGACGCGGCGGCCTGTTCGTAGGCCGGGTCGAGGCGGGTGATCGCCGCCGACACGGACTGGTGGGCGAACGCGGTGACCAGCACCGTGTGCGCGAGGATCACGATCCACCGGGTGCCGTTGAGCAGCATCGGCGGCTGGGAGAAGGCGACCAGGACCGACAGTCCGACGACGACCGACGGCACGGCGACCGGCAGCACGAACAGGGCGTCCACGAGCCGCCGGTACCGCTTCTTCAGCGCCGCCCCGGCCAGCGCGGCCCAGGTTCCGACGGTCAGCGCGAGCAGGCTGGCGGCGGTGGCCGTGAGCAGGCTGGTGGTGAGCGCCTGGAGGGCCTCGCCCCGGGTAGCCGAACGGTAGTTGGCAGTCGTGGTCCCCGAGGGCAGTACGCCGGACCAGTGGGTGGCGAAGGAGGCGCCGAGGACGACGAGGAGGGGAAGCGCGAACAGCGGCAGGAACAGGACGAGGAACACCGCCCACACGGCCCACCTGGCCCCCCGGCTATGCACCAGCACGACGGCTCACCACCCGGTAGAGGCCGTACAGCCCCACGGAGATCAGGACATTGACGACGGCGACCACGCAGGCGCCCGGGTAGTCGGACTCCAGGATCGCCTTGCTGTAGACGAGCATCGGCAGGGTGGTGACCCCCTTCGCGCCGGTGAACAGCACGATCCCGAACTCGTTGAGGCAGAGCACGAGGACGAGGCTCCCGCCGGCCGCGAGCGCGGGCAGCGCCTCGGGCAGGATCACCTGCCGCACGATCCGCGGCACCCGCGCCCCCAGCGAACTGGCCGCCTCCAGCTGTGCGGTGTCGAGCTGCGAGAACGCGGCGAGCAGCGGGCGCATCACGAACGGCGTGAAGTAGGTGACCTCCGCCAGCAGCACGCCCCAGGGCGTGGTGAGGAACTGGAAGGAACCGATGATGCCGGTCGTGCCGTAGATGAACAGCAGCGCCAGCGTGATCAAGAAGGACGGGAAGGAGAGGTACACATCGATGAACCGCGCCACCGCCTTCGCCCCGGGGAACGGCACGAACGCGATGACCAGCGCGAGCAGGAAGCCGAGGATCAGACACCCGACGGTGGAGCCCAGCGCGAGCCAGACGGTCGTCCACAGGGCGTTCCGGAAGCCGGCGGAGGCGAAGACGTCGGCGTACGGCTGAAGGGAGGTGCCTCCGCCGTCCGGCTGGAAGGACTGCCGGACGACGAGGGCGAGGGGTAGAGGAAGAAGAGGGCGAGGAGAGCGACCGGGGGGAGGGCCCAGAGGTGCGCCCCGAAGGGGCGCGGGGAACTGCGCGACCGGCCACGGGCGGCCCGCGCGTTCTGTGCGACCTCAGCCATGGCTCACCCCTGCGGGCAGCAGCACCGCGTCGTCGGGAGCGAAGTGCAGGTTCACCGGGTCCCCATGCGCGGGCGGATCCTTCAGCTCACGCACGTCCGCCATGACGGAATGCCCGTCGACCTCGACGTACAGCCGGTGCGTGGCTCCCCGCCACTGGATCTCCCGTACGAGGCCCGTGAGTCGATTGGGCCCGTCCCCCAGTCCCACCAGATGCGGCCGCACACACAACGTGGCCCGCGCCCCCAAGACCGCACCCACCGTGCCGACCTTCAGTTCGGCGCCCGCGAAGTCGACACCCCCGGAGCCGACCGTCACCGGCAACAGATTCGCGCCGCCCACGAAGGACGCCGTGAACTCGCTGTTCGGCGCCCGGTACAGCTCACGAGGCGTACCGCACTGCTGGAGCCGCGCGGCGTCCATCACCGCGATCCGGTCGGCCAGGGTCAGCGCCTCGACCTGGTCATGCGTGACGTACAGCATCGACACGTCCGGCAGCTCACGGTGCAGCCGGGCGAGTTCCGCCAGCATCCCCGACCGCAGCTGGGCGTCCAGCGCGGACAGCGGCTCGTCCAGGAGCAGCACGTCCGGCCGGACGGCCAGCGCGCGGGCGATGGCGACCCGCTGCTGCTGCCCGCCGGACAGCTCGCGGGGGTGCCGGCGGGCGTAGGCGGCCATGCCGGTCATCTCCAGCGCCTCGGCGACCCGCTGCCGTGTCTCGCCCTTGGCCGTCTTACGGGCACGGAGTCCGAAGGCCACGTTCTCGTCGACCCGCATGTGCGGGAAGAGCGCGTAACTCTGGACGACCATGCCGATGCCCCGCCGGTGCGGCGGCAGGTCCGTCACGTCCCGGTCGCCGAGGAACACCCGCCCGGAGGCGGGCCGTACGAACCCGGCGACCGCCCGCAGCGCGGTGGTCTTGCCGGATCCGGACGGCCCGAGGAGCGCCATGACCTCGCCGGGCTCGACGGTCAGGTCGAGCCGGTCGAGGACGACGTTGCCGTCGTAGGCGACCGTGACGGACTCGAAGCGGATGCCCATCTCACCGGGCTCCGGGGCGCAGCAGGGCGGGCAGGCCTGCGACGGAGTCGAGGACGTGGGTGGCGCCGGCCGCGTGGAACGCGTCGTCGCCGTGGGCGCCGGTGCGGACGCCCGCGACCAGGCCCGCTCCGGCGCGTACGCCGCTGAGCACGTCGTAGGAGGTGTCGCCGACGACGGCGACCTGCCGTACGTCCTCCGCCGCCTTCGTGCGGACGAAGGCCTCCAGCACCATGTCGGGGAAGGGCCGCCCGCGCCCGCCCGCGTCGGCCGGGCACAGGGTCAGCGGCACCAGGTCCCGCCAGCCGAGGGCGGCGAGGACGGCGTCCTGGGTGACGCGGGCGAAGCCGGTGGTCAGCACGACGGTACGGCCGCAGCCGGCCAGCTCCTCGATGGCCTCGCGGGCCCCGGGCACGGGGGCGACAAGGCCGTCGTCGACCAGATCCCCGTAAGCCTTCTCGAAGGCGGTGTTGGCGCGCTGGGCGCGGTCCTCGTCCCCGAACAGGTGCCGGAAGACGGAGATCTTGGACTCGCCCATGGTGGCGCGTACGTAGTCCAGCTTCTCGGCGTGGTCGGCGGAGCCGGGTTCGACGCCGAGTTCGGCGGCGGCCGCGGCGAAGGCGCGCTCGACGAGGCCGCCGTCGGCCACGGTCGTGCCGGCCATGTCGAGGACGACGAGCCGGATGTCGGTGACGGTGAGGGGGTCGGTCAGGGGATTGGTCATGGGATCGGTCACCAGCCCAGTTCGTTCGCGGTGGTCTCGGCTATCGCGGGGGAGCAGGTCATGCCGCGCCCGCCGGGCCCGGTGACCAGCCACACCCCTTCGCGCACCTGCCGGCGGTGCACCACCCGGCCCGGCTCGGTGCACTGCGCGTACACCCCGGCCCAGCGGTGCCGGATGCGCGGCAGCGGCCGGCCGAGCAGGGACTCGACGACTCCGACGAGGTGCTCGTACGGCTCCTCGACGGTGTCGAAGGCGAAAGGGTGTGCGTACTCGTGGGTGTCGCCGACGGTCAGGCCGCCGTCGGCGCGCTGCACCATGAGCAGTTGCATGCGGTGCGCGGCCGCGGTCTCGGCCTGCGGCTGCCGGGCGTTGAGCTCGTCCAGCGCCGGGGAGGCGTAGGCGGGGTAGTAGCGGAAGCTGTCGGCGTCGGCGACCGAGGTGGTGAGCGGTTCGCCGAGCGGGTCGGTCTGCATCATCTGCAGGCGGACCCGGCGCACGGGCAGGTCCGGTCCGGCCAGTTCGCGGACCAGTCCGCCGAGCCAGGCGCCGGTGCACAGCACGACGGCGTCGGCGTGGTGCACGTCTCCGTGGTCGTCCCGGACGGCTCCGGCGCCGACGACCTCCCGCACCTCGCGGCCGGGCAGGAAGGTGTAGTTCGGGTTCTTCAGCAGCTCGTCGCGCAGGGCGCGCTGGGCGGTCCGCGGCTCGACGGCCGCGTCCCGCTCGCAGTACAGGGCGGCGGTGAACTCGCCGCGCAGGGCGGGGTTGATCGCGCGGGCCTCGCCCGGCGTGAGCAGCTTGTAGCCGCGGGCGGCGGCGTCCGCGCGGGCCACGGCGGCCTCGGCGACGGCGAGTTCGAGGGGGCCGCGCACCGGGGTGAGCGACCCGGTGGCACGGAAGCCGAGCCCCGGCACCCGGGCGCCGATACCCTCCCACAGTTCGCGCGCCCGCAGGGCCGCTTCCAGCTCTTCTCCACCGGCGCGCCCACTGACCCAGATCTGCCCGAAGTTGCGCAGTGAGGCGCCGCGCGCCTCGGCCTCGCGCTCGATCTGGACGACCTGGTGGCCGCGCTCCACTGCCTGCCAGGCGTGCATGGTGCCCACCACGCCTGCTCCGACGACTGTCACTTTCACGGCGGCAACGCTCCTCGTGATTCGGGAACCGGAGACATCCGGCTGACAACGAGAGCGTGAACGACCCATCACGTTTGGGCTAGACCCGTTATCTCATCGTTATGAACAAGGCTCGGTCAGAGGGCTTGCTTTTCAGCCGCGCAGGTGGGCGGTGAAGGAGAACCGGTCGCCGCGGTACAGGGACCTGACCCGCTCCAGCGGCCGCCCCTCCGTGTCCCTGGACACCCGGTGGATCAGCAGCATCGGCAGGGCGGGCGGGGTGCCGATGAGCAGCGCCTCGCGGGGTGTGGCCAGCACGGTCTCGATGCGTTCGTCGGCGTCCCCGAAGGCGATGCCCTGGGCCTCGAGGTAGGCGTAGAAGGAGGAGTCGGGGTCGAAGTCGGCGTCCAGGCGCGGAACCGTGCCGACGGCGACGTACGTGCTCTCCAGACCGACCCGCTCGTCGTCGGCGAGCAGCACGCGCTCCAGGTGCCAGACGGGCTCGCCCCGGGTGAGCCCCGTCTCGGCGGCCAGGGGCTCCGGGCACGGGAAGCGGTCGAGGGTGACGAGCGTACGACCGGGTGTACGGCCCTGTCGGCGCACTCCCTCGGTGTAGCTGGCGAGGGACAGCGGCTGGGCCAGCTTGGGACCGGCGACGACCGTCCCGCGTCCCCGGCGCCTGAGCCGGCCCTCCAGCACCAGCTCCCGCACGGCCTGCCGTACGGTCTCGCGGGCGACGTCGTACCGCTCGGCGAGATCGCGCTCGGTGGGGATGACACTGCCGTCCCCCAGCTCCTCCAGCAGTCCGGCGATGCGCGCCTTCACCGCGTAGTACTTCGGGATGCGCCCGTGCTCCGGGATGCCGGAGCGGACGGGGGCACCGGGGGCCTGGTCGTTCGGGTAGTCCACGGGTGGATCGTCGCAGACGGGGGCGGGCCGCCGTACGGCAGCCCGCACGTCAGCGCCGCCGGCGGACCACCAGGAACGCGGCTCCGCCGACGGCGAGGAGCGCGGTGGTGGCCGCGAGCAGCCCGTGCGCCAGCCCGGGTCCGGTACGGGCGAGTTCCCGGGCCCGCTCGCCCGCTTCCCGCGCCTCCTGGGCGATGGGCAGGGAGGTCCCGTCGGGGTCGGCACCGCTCGGGGAGGCCTGGGGGGTGCCGGACGGGCTGGCGTCCGTGCCGCCGGGATCCTCGGTGCTCCCCGGATCCTCCGTACCCCCGGGCTGCTCCGTGCCTCCGGGCTCCTCCGTGCCCCCCGGCTCCTTGGTCCCCTCCTGGTCCTCCTCCTCGGCCCCGTCCCCCGCGATCCCGAAGCGGTAGGGATTGGACTCGCCGACCCAGTCGCCGTCGTCGCCCCGGCGCTGGACCACGGCGGCGTTGGCGGTGACCTGGTCCGGTGTGGCGTCGGAGGCGAGGGAGAGCCTGACCTTGACCGTGACGGTCTTCCCGGGCGCCACGGTGAACCCGTCGAACCCCTCGGCGTCCAGCACACCGACCAGTTCCTGCTCGTCGGTGCTCTCGAAGGTGACGGGCCGGGCCTGTGAGCCGTCGTAGAAGTCCAGCTCGGCCTGGGACGGCTTCAGGCTGCGCTTGTCGTCGACGAGGACGACGACCGGGTGGATGTCGGTGCAGGTCTGCCGGGTGGAGTTGGTGAGGTCGATGTACCAGGTGCCGTAGCCACCGCCCGCCGCGTAGGAGCTGGGCCCGCCGTGGATGCGGCTGGCCAGCGGAAAGTCGCGGTCGCCGGGCGCCGCGCAGGAGGGGGTCGCATCCGCGTGGGCGGCTTCCGGCGACACCGGGACGAGGACGGCGGCTGCGGCAAGGCAGAGGGACACGGACGTGCACAGTCGCATGAACACATGACCATGCCGGGTGGGGGCGTGCGGCCCGGGGTGCCACTCCGGAGGGCGGCGGGAAGTCCGCTCGAACAGCCGACCTTCTCAGGGACCGCAGACGCGCTCGGCCTGGGAGGCCGTCCCGACGCGGTCGGCGTCGGCCGATGCGAGCGCCTGCCGCTGGGTGGCGTCCGGGTGGCCCCCGTCCGCGATGATCTGCCGCAGCTCGCCCTTCAGGGCGTCGTAGTCGTGTTCTGCCTGGTCGGCGGCGGCCAGGGCGCGGGCACACGCGTCCTGGTCCGGGGTGGACGCGGCATAGGCCACGGAGGTGAGCGCGACGAGTACCGCGGTGCCGGCCGTGATCGCCGGCAGCCGTACGGACACCATGGGGGCCTCCGGTCTGCGAGGGGCGGGGTCAGGACGTGAGGAGGACCCGTCGGCCACTGTCGTCCGTGTCCAGGCACTCCTGGTACGGGTTGGGGTCGCCGCGCCGTTCCTGGCAGGTCCAGCCGACTCCGCCCGCACGGACTTCGACGGGCTTGCCCCGCGTGCCGTGCCAGACCTTGGTGTAGGCGGCCGCCACCTGCAGTGCGGTGCCACAGGGCACGTCCTGACCGGCCGAGACACCGAGCCCGGTGCCTGCGTCCACTCCACAGAACCTGACGGCTCCCGCGGCCTCGCTCCCGGCGGCGAACGTCTGGGCAGGCGCCGAGAGGCACAGCACGGCGGCTCCCAGCAGACCCGCGGCGGTTCTCACGTTGATCGAGCGCACTCTGCGACCTCCCTCGAGACGATCACTCCCAGCAGTCACTTCTGCCCCCGAGTCCCCTTCAGTGAACAACTCACCCGACATCGGGGCGAACGGTCACAGGCAGACGGGCGGGAGCCGCGGCACCGTCGGCCGCCGCAAACGCGGGCAGTCGCGCCACCGGGGGGCATCCACCCAACAGCCGCCGCCGCACGCAACTGCGGGGCGGTCGGGCGGAGCCGCGGCACCGTCGGCCGCCGCAAACGCGGGCAGTCGTGTCACCCGCAGTGCGTCAAGGGCCTGGGGGCCCCAGGCGGCACGGGTGGGCGCAGCGGCACCCCGTCAGCGCGGGCAAGCGACCCCGCCCCCGGCCGCTCCCAGCCAACGGGACTTCTCGGCACCCGGCACCGACACCCGGCGCCGAGCAACCCTCAGCCCTCCGCCCGCCCGAACAGCGGAGCCAACAGCAGCTGGGCAGCCCCCTCCGCCACAACCCGCTCGCCGCCGGAGGCAACCCGCACGGGAACCGTCCCCCCGAGCACCCCCTCCCGCCGAGCCCGGGCATCGAGCACCTCGGCGACCCCCCGTACGAACGCCTCCGGCGCCGTACCGACGGTCCGCCCCCCGAGCAGCACCAGGTCGATGTCCAGCAGCCCGACCAGATTCCCGGCCCCCACCCCCAGCACCCGCGCGGCCTCCCTCACCTCGCCGCGCCCCACGGCCGCCAGGCACAGCACCTCCACGCAGCCCCGGTTCCCGCACTCGCACTGCGGCCCGTCCAGCTGGATCACCTGGTGCCCGAACTCCCCCGCCCCCGTCCGCGCCCCCCGGTGCACGCTGCCGCCGATCACCAGCCCGGCCCCCAGCCCCGTACCGAGATGCAGGTACGCGAAGGACCCGCTCTCCCCACCGACCGACAGCCCCAGCGCGGCCGCGTTGGTGTCCTTGTCCACCACCACCGGCACCCCCAGCCGCTCGCCCAGCGCGTCCCGCAGCGGGAACCCGTCCCACTCGGGGAAGCCGGTGACCCGTTGCAGCACCCCGCGCGCATGATCGAGCGGCCCGGGCAGCGCGACCCCGACGCCGAGCAGCGAACCGGCGTCGGAGGGCCGCGGAACGCCCAGCACCTCTTCCACCAGCTCCTCGACCACCCCGGCCACGACCCCGAGCACGGCCTCCGCCCCGGCCCCCAGATCCAGCGCCCCGCAGCGCTCCCCCACCACGGCCCCGTCGAGATCGGCCAGTACGGCCCGCACCTCGTCCCGGTCCAGATGCACCCCCACCGCGTGTCCCGCCTCCGGTACCAGCCGCAGCACGGTGCGCGGCTTGCCCCCGGTGGACGCCCGCCGCCCGGCCTCCGCGGCGAGCCCCGCCTCCCGCAGCCGCGCGGTGATCTTGCTGACCGCCTGCGGGGTCAACCCGGTCCGCTCGGCCAGCTCGAGCCGGCTGATGCCGTCCGCCCCCGCCGCCCGCAGCAGATCCAGCACCAGCGCGGTGTTGTGACTGCGCACCGCCAGGAGATTCGCTCCCGCCGCCCCGCCGCTTCTCGTCCTGTTCACGCCACCCATTGTCTCCACCGCTTGCACTTTGGCAACAGCGTTGCGAAAGTAGGACGCATGACTGGTACCCCCCTCCGCGTCGGCCTGATCGGCTACGGCCTCGCAGGCTCCGTCTTCCATGCCCCGCTGATCGCCGCCACCGAGGGCCTCGCCCTGGACACGGTGGTCACCTCGAACCCCGAGCGGCAGGAGCAGGCCCGTGCCGAGTTCCCGGACGTGCGCGTCGCCGGCACCCCCGAGGAGCTGTTCGACCGCGCCGACGCGCTGGACCTGATCGTCATCGCCTCCCCGAACAAGACCCATGTCCCGCTCGCCACCGCCGCCCTGAAGGCGGGTCTGCCGGTGGTCGTGGACAAGCCGGTCGCGGGCACGGCCGCCGAGGCACGCGAGCTGGCCGCCCTCGCCGAGGAGCGCGGCCTGCTCCTGTCGGTCTTCCAGAACCGCCGCTGGGACAACGACTTCCTGACCCTGCGCAAGCTGCTGACGGAGGGCGGACTGGGCGACGTCTGGCGCTTCGAGTCCCGCTTCGAGCGCTGGCGCCCGCAGCCGAAGGGCGGCTGGCGCGAGTCCGGCGACCCGGCAGAGATCGGAGGTCTGCTCTACGACCTCGGCAGCCACGTCGTCGACCAGGCCCTTGTCCTGTTCGGCCCGGTCACCGAGGTGTACGCCGAGACGGACGTCCGCCGCCCCGGAGCCGAGACCGACGACGACACCTTCATCGCGCTCACCCACGCGAACGGCGTCCGCTCCCACCTCTACGTCTCGGCCACCACCGCCCAGCTCGGCCCGCGCTTCCGGGTCCTGGGCTCGCAGGCCGGCTTCGTGAAGTACGGCCTCGACCCGCAGGAGGCGGCCCTGCGGGAAGGGCTGCGGCCCGGCCCCGCCTGGGGCGCGGAACCCGAGGCGCTGTGGGGCCGGCTCGGCGCCGGCGAGTCCCCGCTGACCGGCGGCGGCCGCCCCGTACCGACCCTCCCCGGCGACTACCCCGCCTACTACGCGGCCGTGGCGGCGGCCCTGGCCGGCGACGGGCCCAACCCGGTGACCGCCCTGGAGGCGGCCTCGGCTCTCGACGTACTGGAGGCGGCCCGCCGGTCCGCCCGCGACAAGGTGACGGTGACCCTCTGATGCACCACCCCCAGATCACCCCGAAGTTCGCCCCCGAGATCACCCCGAGCGTGGAGGAACTGGAGGCGCAGGAACGCCGGCTGGTCTTCCGTCGGTTCACTCTCGACGACGCCTGGGCGCTCGGCTCCCTCCTGGTCGAGCTGGCCCGGGAGCGGCAGGCCCCGGTCGCCATCGACATCCACCGCGCCGGCCAGCAGCTCTTCCACGCGGCCCTGCCCGGCTCCACCCCCGACAACGACGCCTGGATCGCCCGCAAGCGGCGGGTGGTCGAGCGTTACGGCGCCTCCTCCTACCTGGTCGGCGCCCGCTTCCGCGCCAAGGGCACGACCTTCGAGGACTCCTCCCGCCTGGACCCCGACACCTACGCGGCCCACGGCGGCTCCTTCCCGATCCACGTCGAGAACGCGGGCGTCATCGGAACGGTGACGGTTTCCGGCCTGCCGCAGCTCCAGGACCACAGGTTCGTCGTGGAGGCGCTGGAACAGTTCCTGGGCGAGTAGCCCGCCCGCAGGATTACCGCGCGGCTCCCTCCGGTTGGCATCGACGTGGATGACGATCACGGCACCACACCCACCCGGAGGGAAGGGACCCGATGAGCGAGTCGACGAACGGCACCCGCACCGTCAAGGAGACGATCGGCCGGTACGGCGTCTGGAACGTGGGACTGCGCGCGGAGGACCCGGCCCGGCGCGGTGACATCGCCGAGGCCGCGGCGGAACTGGAGCATCTCGGCTACGGAGCCGCCTGGCTGGGCGGCAGCAGCGCCCCCCGGCACGCCGTCCCGCTCCTCGAGGCGACGTCCCGGCTGGTCGTCGGCACGAGCATCCAGAGCATCTGGCAGTACGAGGCGGAGGAGAGCGCGGCCGCCTTCGCCGAGGTGGAGTCGGCCCGGCCCGGCCGCTTCCTGCTCGGCCTCGGCGTCAGCCACGCCAAGCTCGCGGACCAGTACCGGCGCCCGTACTCCGCCCTGGTCGCCTACCTGGACACGCTGGACGCGGCCGGAGTACCCGCCGAGCGCCGGCTCCTCGCGGCCCTCGGCCCGAAGACCCTGGAGCTGTCCCGGGACCGCGCGGCGGGCGCGATCCCCTACCTCGTCACCCCCGAGCACACCGCCCGGGCCCGCGAGATCCTCGGCGAAGAACCGCTGCTGGCCCCGGAGTTCGCCGTCGTCCTGGAGGCCGACCCGTCCGCCGCCCGCGCCCTGGCCCGCGAGCACCTGGCGATGTACCTCACGCTGCCCAACTACACCAACAGTTTCCTGCGCCTCGGCTTCACCGAGGACGACCTCTCCGCCGGCGGCAGCGACCGCCTGGTCGACGCGCTGTACGCATGGGGCGACGAGACCCGGATCCGGAACCAGGTGAACGCCTTCCACGAGGCGGGCGCGGACCACGTGGCGATCCAGGTGGTGAACGGCGGCTCACGGGACGCCCTGCCCAGGAAGGAATGGCGCCGCCTGGCCGGCCTTTTGGAGGCGTAGCCGACAGAAAAAGGGGTGCGGGGGACTGCGCGACCAGCCACGATCCATCCGCGGCCGACAACCGATCCGCGGTCCCCCGGCGCTCTTGGCGAAGCCCTAGGCGTCCTTGAGCTCCTGCCGCTGCCGCCCCAGCCCCGCGACCTCCAGCTCCACCACGTCCCCGGCCCGCAGGAACGGCTTCGGCTCGGGCCGGCCCAGCGCAACGCCGGCGGGTGTACCGGTGTTGATGACATCCCCAGGGTACAGCGTCATGAACTGGCTGACGTACCGCACCACTTCCCCGACGGGGAAGATCTGCTCGGCGGTGGTCCCGTCCTGCTTCAGCTCGCCGTTGACCCACAGCTTCAGCGAGAGCCGCTGCGGATCGGGAACCTCGTCGGTCGTCACCAGCCAGGGCCCCAGCGGGTTGAACGTCTCGCAGTTCTTTCCCTTGTCCCAGGTGCCGCCCCGCTCGATCTGGAACTCACGCTCGGACACGTCGTGCGCCACCGCGTACCCGGCGACGTGCGCGAGCCCCTCCTCGGCCGACTCCAGGTAGCGGGCCGTGCGCCCGATGACGACGGCCAGCTCCACCTCCCAGTCGGTCTTGGTGGACCCGCGCGGCACCAGCACGGTGTCGTTCGGCCCGACGACGGTGTCCGCGGCCTTGAAGAAGATCACCGGCTCGGCGGGCGGCTCGGCCCCCGTCTCGCGGGCGTGGTCGTGGTAGTTGAGTCCGATGCACACGATCTTGCCGATGCGCCCGAGCGGGGGCCCGACCCTGAGGCCCGCCGCGTCCAGCACGGGCAGTTCGCCCGCCTCGGCCGCCGCCCGTACCCGGCCGAGCGCGCCGTCGTCGGCGAGCAGCGTCCCGTCGATGTCGGCCACGATCCCCGACAGGTCGCGGAGGGTCCCCTGGGCGTCGAGCAACGCGGGTCGCTCCGCCCCTGCCGTTCCGACTCGCAGCAGCTTCATGGTCACAATCTCCCTCGATCGCGGGCCGCCCGGCCGATGGGTGCAGCCATCGGAGGACTGGTCGATCCTCCAATCACGCTGTCCAGTCTGCAAGACCCTGTTCACGGACTGGACCGTAACCACGCCCCGGGGGTGGCAGCGGCTCAGCGGTAGAGCGCGGCCCGCTCCACCGCGCTCCACGTCGTACTGGTGACGACGTACAGCGCGGCCGCGAGCGGCACCACCGCGACGGTGACGAGCGTGAAGAAGGACATGAACGGCATGACCTTGTTGACCGCGCCGAGCCCCGGCACCCGCTCCCCGTCCGCGGCCGCGACCGGGACGGGGTTCTTCGCCATCGTCAGCTTGGTGCGCCGGTAGTTGAAGGCGGCGACGGCCGCGACGAGCACGAAGAGCGCGAGGTAGACGGCTCCGGCCGCCCCGAAGACCCCGCCGCCGGCGAGGGCGTCGGCCCAGCGGCCGCCGAGCGGCGCGGCGAAAAGCTGGTGCGTCAGCAGCCCGTTGGCCTCGCCGCCGATCGAGGAGTTGGAGAAGAGGTGGTAGAGGAGGAAGAAGGCGGGCAGCTGGAGCAGGCTGGGCAGGCAGCCGGAGAGCGGCGAGACCTTCTCCTCGGCGTGCAGTTCCAGCACCGCCTTCTGCAGCCGCTCCGGTTCCTTGGCGTGCTTCTTGCGCAGTTCGGCGATTCTCGGCTGGAGCGCGGCCCGGGCACGCTGGCCCCGGGCGGCGGCCCGGGACAGGGGATGGACGAGGAGCCGTACGAGCGCGGTGAACAGGACGATCGCGGCGGCGGCCGCGGAGGCGTGGAAGAGCGGCTGGAGCAGATCGGCGAGCTGCTCGACCAGGCGAGCGAAAACGGACATGGGTGAACCCCTCGTGACGGGTGCGTCGTGCCGGTGTGGTGGGACGTGCCAGGTGACGGGACATGGCAGGGCGGCATGACGACCCGCGCGGGGTCACGTATCGCTGATGGCGGGAGCCCTACGCGCGGATCGTCGCGAGGGCGTGTCCGGGTGCCCGGGGCCGGCGGCGCCCCGAGGCGTCGGGGTCGCGCTGCGGCAGGAATGCCGTACGCCGGGCCCGGTCGCGTATCGCGGTGCGGACCCGGGTGGGTGGGACGGCGGGCGCGGAGCGGGCGGCGACGAGCGAGCAGGCGGCGAGCGCGGAGCCGGCGGCGGCGGTCGCGGCGAGCGCGACGGTGGTGGAGAGGCTGCCGGTGTCGAGAAGCGCGGCCTGGAGCAGGAGCAGGTTCACCACGACCAGCAGCAGGGCGGTGGGACGCGCGACGGCGACGCGAGTGCGCACCATGACCTCCCCCTCCCTCTGACCTGCGCTGCTGCGCTTCTGTGCCGCTGTGCTTCGTTATACAGGCTCGATCTGCAGGGGCTCGAGCAGCCGCTTCGGCTTGAGCAGCGCCCTGCTGACCGGGTCCGCCGGATCGGGGTCGAGTCCCGGGCCCGGCACCATGACAACGTCCGCGGGGGGCACGACGGTTCCACAGACGGGACATTCGCCGTAGGAGCCGAGTTCGGTGCCGCACGGCGCGTGCCGGAACACCCGCAGCTGGGTCTCCTGGAAGTGCTCGCGGCCCCACAGCCCGAGGGCGCGCAGCGTGGGCCACAGCGCGATGCCGCGCTCGGTGACGAGGTACTCGTCGCGGGGCGGCGCCTCCTGGTACCGCCGCTTCTCGAGGATTCCCTCCTCGGTGAGCGTCTTCAGCCGGGCCGAGAGGACGGCGCGGGGGATGCCGAGGTGGGAGAGGAAGTCGTTGTAGCGCCGGACGCCGTAGAGCGCGTCTCGGACGACGAGGAGGGTCCACCGCTCGCCGACGACCTCGAGCGCGCGGGCGATCGAGCATTCCTGCGTCGCGTAGTCCTTGCCCAGTGCCATGGCGTCCACCTTAGCCACTTTCCGAAATGCGGGTTCAATGACCGAACCGATGGTGTTACGGTACACCCATGTCTAAGTTCAATGAAAGAACTCTCCTCGTGCGTCCCGCCGCCACACGCCGGGACACCCACCCCTCGCCTCCCCCGCACCCCCGGGCGACGCTGGCCCTGACCAGCGCCGCGACCGGCGTGGCCCTGATGACGTACACGGCACCGGCGGTCTCCCTGCCCGACACCGCGGCCGCACTGCACACGCCTTTGTCCGCCCAGGCCTGGCTCCTGAACGGCACGCCGCTCGGCCTCGCCGCCGTGCTCCTGGTCGCCGGCAGCCTGGCCGACGACTACGGCCGCCGCCGCGTCTTCCTCGCCGGCACCCTGGCCCTGGGCCTCACCACCGCGCTCAGCGGGCTGGCCACCTCCACCTTGGCCTTCACCCTGACCCGGGTCGCACAGGGCGCGGCGAGCGCGGCGATCCTGGCCAGCAGCCTGGGCCTGCTCGTGACGGCCTTCCCGAGCCCGCGCGGCCGGCTGCACGCGACCGGCGTGTGGGGCGCCTTCGTGAGCGGTGGCATCGCGGTCGGCCCGCTGGTCTCGGGCGCGATACCGAACTGGCGGCTGGCCTACGGCGTCCTCGGCGCGGCGACGCTGCTCGTGGCGGGCCTGGCGCTCGGGCGGCTGTCGGAGTCGCGGGCCCCGAGGGGCGGACGCCCCGACGTGCTGGGCGCCCTGACCTTCGGACTGGCGCTGGTGGCCCTGGTGGCCGCACTGACGCTGGGCCGGGACGGGTGGCTGCGCGCGCCGGTGGGCCTGCTGCTGGCGGCGGCCGTCGTACTGCTCGCGCTGTTCGCGCTGGTGGAGACCCGCGTGTCGAAAACCCCGATGATCGACCTGGGCCTGCTGCGCCACCCCCGCTTCCTGGCCTCCTCCGCCGGCGGCCTGTTCACCGGGCTGACCGTGATCGGCCTGTTCAGCTTCCTGCCGACCCTGCTGCAGAAGGCACTGGGCCTGTCCGCGCTGGACACGGCGTGGCTGTTCCTGCTCTGGTCCGGCGTCTCCTTCGCGGTCGCCCTGCAGGCGAAGCGGCTGGCGGGGCGGGTGGCACCGCGCCGACAGCTGGCGGCCGGCTTCCTGCTCCACGCGGTCGGCGCGCTGGCGATGCTGGGCGCGATCGACGCGGGTTCCTGGCCCCGGCTCCTGCCCGGGCTGGTGCTCGGCGGCGTGGGCAGCGGCCTGCTGAACGCCGCTCTTCCCCTGCTGGCGGTGGAGTCGGTGCCGACCGGCCGGGCGGCCATGGGCTCCGGCGCCCAGCAGACGTTCCGCTACATCGGCTCCTGCGCGGGCGTGGCCCTCACGATCGCCCTCGTCACCTCCTCGGGCGGCGGCCTGGCGCGCGGCGCCGACGTGGCGATGGTGGTGTCGGCGGGGCTGGCCGCGCTCGGGGCGGTGCTGGTGGGCGTGGTGCGGGAACGGGCGTGAGACGGCTCGTCCAGGGCGCCCCGGACGTCCGTCGCGTCCCCTGTCACCGGGGCCGCATCGACACCAGCTTCCCCCACACCACCATCCGGTAGCGCGAGGTGAACTCGGGGGTGCAGGTGGTCAGGGTGATGTAGTAGCCCGGCTCGTCGTACCCGTACCCGGGGCGGACGAGGGAGCGCGGCACGGGCCGTACGACACCCGAGTCCCGGGCGGACGTCTGCGGCAGGATCTTGTCGACCGCGTAGGTGAATGTCGCCGTCCTCGTCTCGACCTCCACCGTGTCCTCGATCCGGAGCCTCGGGAGGTACCGGAAGGGCTCACCGTGGGTGTTCCGGTGCCCGGCGAGCGCGAAGTTCCCCGCCTGACCGGGCTGCTGGGTTCCGGGGTAGTGGCCGACGTACCCCTTGTTCAGGACATCCGGCTTGCTCACCCCCTCCGCGACGGGAACGCGGAGCCGCAGCCGGGGGATGGTGAGAACGGCGTACGCCTGGGAGCGCCTGGGCCGGCCGGAGACGATCACGGGCGTGTACGTCCGCTGCCGCCCGCTCTCGGGAGCGCTGCTGTTCCCCGCCGGGCCGGACGACGCCGCGGCGGAGGGCGTACTGGCCGGAACGGAACCGCCCCCGCTCCCCCACTCCTTCTCCAGGGCCTCCACCTTCCGTGCGGCTCCCTGCCGTGCCTCCCGGTTGGTCCACCAGAGCTGATGCACGACGAGCAGCATCAGAACGACGCCGGCGGTGACGAGCAGCTCGCCGCCGCTCCACAGCCCCCGCCGCCACCTGGCCCGCCTCCGCCGATCACGGTGCCGTACGACCCGCATCCGCACACCCACCTCCCAGCAGCCGCCCGCACGATAGGGCGCGTCACTCCAACTCACCAGAGGAGTAGGGGATTCCGAGCGGCCGCACGCTCTGGACGATGCAGCGCCTTGGAACGACGCAGGACTGTCGATGTCGGGACTTGGGACGATGTAGGGCGATGAGCGGGAGACGCCGATGACCAGCACGCACTCCTCTGTGTCACTGGTCGGCAGTACGGTGTCCCCCATGCGCCCCGACACGCCTGCCGAGAACGTCGACCACACCGCCGAAGCGGCACGCCTGGAGCGAACCGCCGGCCTGTACCCCGAGGACGCCGAGGCCCTGCTCCTGCGCGCAGCGGCCCACCTGGAACTCTCCGGCGACCGCCCCGCCGCGACGACGCTCTACGACCGCCTGCTGTCCACTCCCGCCGGGCTCGAGAGTCCCGCTCTGGTACGGGCCCTGAAGGCCTCGAACCTCTGGGAGTACGACCACGAGGCGGAGGCAAGGGCGATCATCGACGGAATCCGCACGTCGGCCCCCCGGGACCCGGCCCCCTGGGTGATCGTCGCCGAGGCCCTGGAGTCGCACGACGAGTTGGAGGCGGCGGAGGCCACGTTCACCGAGGCGGCTCACCTGCTCCTGCCGGACGGGACGGAACCCCCGTTCCCCACCCACCCCCTCCTCTACGGCCGCCACCGCGTGCGCCGCATGCTGGGCCTCCCCCACGACGACTGGGACACCCTGGCGGACCTGCTCCACGCCTCCCCGGTCTCCCTGGACGAACTCCACGACCCGAAGCGGGTCTGGTCCCTCGGCTCGGACAACCCGGCGGAACTGGAGGCGGAGATCTCCCGGCTGCGGGCCGAGTTGGGCGCCTACCGCGAGGCCCTGTCCCGCCCCTTCCCGGTGGCGATCCTCCACTGGCCGGCACCCGAACTCTCGGAACTCGTGTCGACGTACCCGGCCCTGGCCACGGAGTACCCCTCCCACGAGGAACACCTGACGACCATAGAGTCCTCCCTCCGCGAACTGTCCCTTTCCGGCACGGCGAACCTGGGCATCGTCACGGGCACGGTCCCCTCCTACGAGGCGTTCGCAGCCTCGGAGGCAACACCTCCGACCGACGCGACGCTGCTCCCGCAGTACGCGACGACGCTGGCAGCGAGGGGCAGAGCTGTGGCTTGGCCGCCACAGAGGGGGGCGGAGTGCTGGTGCGGTTCCACCCAGGGCTACGGCACCTGCCACGGAGTGTAGAAAGCGGCCACCGCTACAAAACGAGCGGCAAGCCCCCACCCACCAGGCGTGCCGCCCGCTCGTTCCTCCCCAGCACTGGAGCGGCCCGGGTCAGGGGGGCCCGGAGGCCTTTCGCCACAGAGCCTTCCCTTGTCAGTAGCTGCTGTTAGAAATGATCCCTACCGGCACGAGGGGTTAGGGGGAACAGCAGTGGCAGAACCGAGGGGTCTTTCAAAGCCGATCCCAGGTGTCTACGAGAAGCTGATCACGCGTGACGTACGTGACGAATTGCAGCGATTCGAGGCCTCCGGCTGGAAAGCCATCGCCGCCGAGGTCAGCTCGGAGTCCGCTCCCCATGTCCTGGCTCGCTACATCGGTGAAGCTGTCGGTCAAAGGTTGAGCCAACTTCCGGCCGAGGAGCGAGTCAAGGTCGCGAACGACGTCCTGCACGCACTGGCCGCAACCAGTGTTCCTGAATCCAGCGATGCCGAAGCCGTCAACACCATTGTCGAGGGACCCCGGCAGCTTCTGACTCTCGCCCGGCAGGAGGCAGCAGGTGTGTATGCCCTGCGTCCTCTGACGCCCCTATCTGAGACATCGCTCATCACCAACTCCCCGGAGGATCTCAGTCTCGGTGCCGAACTCAGGGCTGAGCTGGCCACGGCGGACCGTATCGATCTGCTCTGTGCCTTCGTGAAGTGGCACGGCATACGCGTCCTGGAAGACTCGCTGCGCGCCGCGAAGGAAAAGGGCGTGCCAATCCGTGTCATCACGACCACCTACATGGGCGCCACCGATCGCCACGCGCTCGACCGTCTGGTCCGGGACTTTGGTGCCACCGTCAAGGTCAATTATGAGATCCGTTCGACTCGACTACATGCCAAAGCCTGGCTGTTCAGGCGCGAGACGGGCTTTGACACCGCATACGTCGGCAGCTCGAACCTCTCCAAGGCGGCACTTCTAGACGGCCTGGAATGGAACGTACGCCTGTCGTCCGTCGCGACACCTGCCGTACTGAACAAGTTCGAGGCCACCTTCGACGCGTACTGGAACGACACTGCCTTCGAGACGTACGACCCCGACCTCCACGGTGAACGCCTCGATGAAGCTCTGGCCCAGGCGAGTGGCACCAGGTCCGGCACAGACCTGAAGATCAGTCTTTCTGGCCTGGAGGTGCGCCCTTACCCCCATCAGCGGGACATGCTGGAGCGGCTCACCGTCGAGCGGGAGCTTCGTGGGCGGCACCGAAACCTTCTGGTGGCCGCGACCGGAACCGGGAAGACGGTGATGGCCGCGCTGGACTACCGCAGCCTGTGCGGCAAGTCCGGTGACGGCCGACCGAGGCTGCTGTTCGTGGCCCATCGCAAGGAGATCTTGAAGCAGTCTCTGCGTACCTACCGGGAGGTGCTCGACGATGCGTCCTTCGGGGAGCTGCTGCATGCGGGGCAGGATCCCCGCGAGTGGAACCACGTCTTCGCCAGCGTCCAATCGCTCAACGTTCAGCGTCTTGAGCAGCTGGCCTCCGAGCACTTCGACGTCATCGTCATCGACGAATTCCATCACGCCACGGCTACTACCTATCGGCGGGTCATCGATCACTTCGCTCCGCATGAGCTGCTAGGCCTGACGGCTACGCCCGAGCGGATGGACGGGCTCAACGTCCAGGACGAGTTCTTCGAGGGCCGAATCGCTGCCGAGATACGGCTCTGGGAAGCCCTGGAAAACGACCTGCTCTGCCCCTTCCACTATTTCGGAGTCCCAGACGGCACGGATCTGACGAATCTTGGATGGCAGAAAGGTTCGTACGCCGACCAGGACCTCGGCAACCTCTTCACGGGCAACCAGGCGCGCGCCCGGATCGTGGTGAAGCAGATCCGGGACAAGGTCTCCAACCCGGGCGCCATGCGGGCGCTGGGTTTCTGCGTCACCAAGGCACACGCCCACTTCATGGCGGACTTCTTCCGAGAAGCCGGATTCGAGGCGGTGGCGCTCGACAGTGACTCACCTTCTGACGTCCGATCTCAGGCACTGTCCGACCTTCGTGACGGGAAGCTCCAGGTGATCTTCTCTGTCGACCTGTTCAACGAGGGGCTCGACATCCCTGACGTCGACACCCTGCTCCTCCTCCGCCCCACCAACAGCGCCACCGTCTTCCTCCAGCAGTTGGGCCGTGGCCTGAGGCGAACCGAAACAAAGCCCGTACTCACCGTCCTCGACTTCATCGGACAGCATCGGGCCGAGTTCCGCTTCGAGGAACAGTTCCGGGCCCTGACCAATCTGTCGCGCAACCGACTCCTCGACCACATCGAGCACGACTTCCCCCAGTTGCCGTCCGGCTGCCAGATCATCCTCGAGGGCAAGTCGAAAGACCTCGTCGTCAGCAACATCCGGACTCAGCTGGCAGCCACGGTGAAGACTCTGGTGAAGGAGGTCAGTTCCTACGGCACCCCCCGCCTCGCCGATTACCTTCGGGAGAGCCGTCGTGAGATCAGGGAGCTGTACAAAAGCGACAACTCCTGGACGACAGTCCTGCGCCGCGCCGGGCTGGTCGACGAACCCGCGTACCCCGGAGAAGCCGCACTACTCAAGCGGGTCCACGCCTTCCTCCACGTAGATGACCCGGAGCGTGCGGGCGCCTACCTGCGCCTCCTCCAAGACGACGCTCCGCCCTACGAGGAACTGGGCCCCACCGATCAGTCGTACGCTCGCATGCTGTTCTTCAATCTGTGGGACAACGCGGGCGGCTTCACCAGCTTCCAGGACGGCCTGGAATCGCTGCGTGACCAGCGGATCTTCCGCGACGAGCTGAGACAATTGATCTCGCACGTCATCGAGCAGGCCGACCACTTCCCCATCCCGCTGTCTGGCCGCCTCAGCCAGATCCCACTGAAGGCGCACGGGTCCTACAACCGCTCCGAAATCCTCGCCGCCCTGGGTGTGGCCCGCTTCGGTGGGCAGATGCCCCGTTCTTTCGCGCAGGGCGTGCAGTGGGTTGAGGAGTTGCAAACGGACGCTCTTCTCATCACGCTGGAAAAGAACGAGAAGGACTTCTCGCCCACCATCCGGTACAAGGACTATGCGTTGAGCCCGACGCTCTTCCACTGGGAGTCCCAGAACTCGACGGCCTCCGACTCCCGTACCGGCCTGCGCTACCAACAACACAGGGATCGCGGAAGCCACGTCCTGCTGTTCATGCGACGCTACAAGAACTCCGACATCGGCAAGTCCCAGCCTTGGATGCTCCTCGGCCCCACCACGTACGAGGGCCACACCGGGAGCAAGCCGATGGCCATCACCTGGCGCCTACAGCACGAACTACCGGCCGACGTATGGACGTACTCGGCCATCACAGCGGGCTAACCCTGGCAAGGGCCCGCCGTCGGTAAACGGGTCTCGGCCTCGAAGTGGGCCTGGGCTCGGTCGAGCACGTCGTCAGAGTCCCGTCCGTAGGAGCCGAGCCAGTGCAGGAGATCGGCGATCACCCTGATCGCCATCTCCTCCGCCACCGCTGCCCCCAGTCGACTTAGCTGGGAGCTGGTTGACGGCTTCGGCACGTCGGCATAGAGCCCAAGCACCCTGGCGACCCGCCCTGTGCGGAGGTCTGCGGGGTGTACGTCTGCCGTCGCTAGTTCGGTGCGGAGCTCACACCATGTCGCCTTGCGGCCGGCCGTGAGATCGACACCCCAACGGTCGGCAATAGCGTCGATGAGCATCATGCCCCGCCCCGCCTCAGCGTCCGAGTTCGTGTCAGCCAGAACCGGAAGGACGCGGGGGTCGGGGTCCTGGACTGCGAGCCGCAGGCGGCTACCGCTCAGACTGGCTGCAAGCGTGGCAGGAGTGCCAGGGCCCACGTGCTTGATGACATTGGCGACCAGCTCACTGACGCACAGTTGAGCGGATTCACTCAGTTCCGGCAACCCCCACAGTTCCAGTTGATGCCGCAGAACGCGCCGAAGTGCGCCGACTTCTTCCGCTCGAGCCAGGAACGGCAGTTCCCACACCGTAGGTGCCATACAACTGGTGCAGTCCATGACATGCCCCGCTCTCTCGCTCACGCTACCCATGACGCTCCGTGCGCCCAGTGGCCTACCGGTCACCTACAGTTGCAGTGAAACTCTCAAAATGGAACTCTCATAACTGGGCAAGTGGAGCGCGGCGACACCCAACACGCCCCGGCGCACACCACCTTGCCGTCTCCTCAAGAGGTCGAGGACGATCTAGCGCATCGACAGAAAGGGTCGCAGGCATGGCAGTTGGACCCACCACTCGGCGGCGTCAATTGGGAGCCGACCTTCGTCGACTCCGGGAGCTGAAAGGGCTGACCCTGGAGGAGGCGGGGGCTCGCGTCGGGATCTCGAAGGCGACGCTCAGTCGCTACGAGACGAAGGAAGGGGCTGTGAAGTGGCCAGCCATCGACGCTCTTTGCCGCGAGTACGGTGCTCCGGATGAGGAACGTCTGGCGCTGGTCGAGCTAGCCAAGGGCGCCAAGATCCAGGGATGGTGGCGCTCCCTCGCGGACCCCATCCCCGAGTCCATGAACCTCATGCTCACGCTCGAAGACGAGGTTGTACGCGAGGACCACTACGCCTGCATGTATGTCCCTGGCCTACTTCAGACGCGCGCATATGCCGAAGTCGTCCACCGAGCCTCGGAAGTGCATTGCACGGAGCGTGAGGTCCAGCACATGGTCGACATCCGCATGAGGCGCCAGGAGTTGCTGGATCGCGAGCAACCACCGCATCTCTGGTGTGTGATCGACGAGGCAGCTCTCCGACGGCTGGTGGGCGGCCGAGAGGTCATGCGACAGCAACTGGACCATCTGCTCACCATCTCCGAGCGGCCGCATGTCACCCTCCAAGTGCTGCCGTTCGCCTGCGGCGCGCACGCGGCTACCGTCGGCAGCTTCGCTGTTCTGCGCGGGCAAGCTCCAGAGCTGGACGTGGTGTACGTAGACCTCATCGGTGGAGGCCTCTTCATGGAGAAGCCCCAGGAACTCGAACGTTATAGGTTGGCGTTCGAGTACCTAAGCGCCCAGGCGCTCGATTTCGAGTCCTCAGCCGAGCTCATCGACCGGATCAACAAGGAGCTTTGATGACAGCATCGTCACAACTGCGGTGGTTCAAGTCATCTTATAGCGGTGGCAGCGGAACGGAGTGCGTGGAGTGTGCGCATACCTCTGAAGGCATGCACATACGCGACTCGAAGCAGAACGGACCAACTATCGGACTCGGAGGCGAGGCTTGGGAGTTCTTCATTTGGGCGGTCGCCCATGGTGCAGGAAGCACCGAGACAAGAGACGGTGCATGAATCTCCATGTCGGGCTCGCCCACAGCCTCAGCGACTCGGCCTGCTCGTCGGCGACCGACGGGCCACAGAGAGGTCAGAACACAGAGCTGTCCACACTGGGCTAGCGAAGAATGCCAAGTAGCAAGGCTGGTGGAACTCCTTCGCAGACTCCATTCCCGAGAGCGTGAACCTGTTGCTCACCCCTGAGGACGAAGCAGTGCGCGAGAGCCACTTCTCCAGCGTCTACGTCCCTGGCCTCTTGCAGGCGCGCGCCTACAGCACAGCACTGCAGAAGGCCAACGAAGTACCTCTGGAGCATGCCGGGATCGAGCGCCTGGTCGATATCCGTATGAAGCGGCAGGAGATCCTCACCCGCCCGAAGCCACCGCGCCTGTTGGCCATCCTCGACGAGTCCGTGATCCGCCGCGTCGTCGGGTCACCTCAGATCATGAAGGAGCAGCTCGAGCAACTACTCGAAGTCAACGAGTAGCCCCACATCACGCTCCAAGTGCTGCCCTTCTCCAAGGGAGCCCATGCCGCCGCGCTGGGAAGCTTCGTCGTCCTCAAGGAGCGGGAGAAGCGGGCGGCTGCCGGGCAGGCAGAGCCATTCGAGGAAGAGGATCTCTACGACGATGTGCGCGCGTGACGATGCCTGCCGGGCATGCCCTCTCCCGCACCCCGCCGTCACGCCGGCGGCGGATCGCCTCTGACGTCCAGGCCGCCAGGTCGGCCGCGACCGCCAGAGGCCCGGTCCAGGTCAAGGTCCAGTCGTGGCCGTTCACCGGGGCTCTCGGTTGCCGGTGGACGGCAGCGTCAAATTCCGTCCAACGATCACGGGGCCTGCGTGTCGCTTATGTGTGTATTTACGGTCGCATGAGATTACTTCTTTCTGTTCGCTCGTACTTGAACAGGAGTAATCCGCATGGCATCACAGGCACCCACCCGCAGACCCCGCCCCAGCCTGCAGCGGCTGACCACGGTCACGCTCGCCCTCGGCACGCTCGGCACGCTCGGCGCGCTCGTCGCCGCGACGCCGGCGGGGGCCGCGGGCTCACCGCGCAGGGCCGATCACGGGTTCCGGGAGCGCGACCTGGTGTCCGACATCCCGGGCCGGGCGGAGAAGACCGACCCGAACCTGGTCAACCCCTGGGGTCTGGTCCGTACGCCCGCCGGCAACATCTTCGTCTCGGACAACGGCTCGAACCTGGCCACGAAGTACTCGGGCGCTCGGGACAACCAGCCGGTGAACATCCTCTCCCAGGTCGTGTCGATCCCCGAGGGCGGCGCCCCGACCGGGGTCGTACGCAACGACACCGACGCCTTCCGCTTCACCGACCCCGGGTCGGGGAAGTCCGGGGTCGCCCGCTACCTCTTCGCGGGGGAGGACGGTGACATCTTCGCCTTCAACAAGGACGTGAACCCGACGAGCGCCGTACGGGTGGCACACGAGAACAGTGACGGCGAGAACGCCATCTTCAAGGGCCTGGCGCTCGTGCCGGGCAAGAAGGAGTACGGAGAGGACTGCAACAAGGGGGGTAAGTGCCGCGAGCCGCGTCTGCTGATCGCGAACTTCCGTGACGCGCGCATCGACAGCTTCGACAAGAAGTTCCACCTCCTGCCGCCGGACAGCCGATTCCAGGACCCGAACATCCCGGGCGGCTTCGCACCGTTCGACGTCAAGCTGATCGGCGACCGGGTCTTCGTGACCTACGCCAAGCAGGACGCCGGCAAGGAGGACGACGTCGCCGGTCCCGGCAACGGCTTCATCGACGTGTTCAGCACCGAGGGCAAGCTGCTCAAGCGCTTCGCGAGCCACGGCGTGCTCAACTCGCCCTGGGGTCTGGAGACGGCGCCCGAGAAGTTCGGGAAGTTCTCCGGTGACCTGCTCGTCGGCAACTTCGGAGACGGCAGGATCAACGTCTTCGACCTGCGGACCGGCCACTTCGAGGGAACCCTTCGGGACCGCAACGGGCACCCGATCGTGATCCCGGGACTCTGGGGGCTCCAGCGCGGCACCGACAAGTCGGGCGGCCGGAACAGCGTCTGGTTCGCGGCGGGCATCAACGACGAGAACAACGGGCTCCTCGGCACTCTCCGCGCCGCGAAGTAGGACGAGAAGTAGGACGAGAAACAGAGCACGAACCAGGGCGAGGGGTAGGGCGAGGAGTACCGCGTCGCCGTACCTGCGGGTGCTCGGCCGGCGGATTCAGTCGTCGGCCGAGCACCCGCCCCCGGCCTACCGCCATCAGGGCCGCGTCGGGGCGGGTTAGGCTCTCGGCTGATCTTGGGACCGAGAGCGGACAAGCGGAAGCGGGGGTTGCGACATGGGCGGGACTGTCACTGCCGTCAGCAGTAACGGGGAGTACTCCTTCACCAAGCACAACCGGGAGAGCATCACGTTGCTCGCCGGGCTCGGGGTCGAAGGGGACGTGCACGCGGGGGTGACCGTCAAGCATCGGTCTCGGGTTGCTCAGGATCCGACTCAGCCCAATCTGCGGCAGGTCCACCTCATTCATGAGGAGCTGTTCGAGGAAGCAAGGGAGCACGGTTTCCGGGTCGGTGCCGGGGAGCTCGGCGAGAACATCACCACCCGCGGCATCGATCTGCTCGGACTGCCCACGGGAACGGTGCTGCGGATCGGGGACGAGGCCGTCGTCGAGGTGACCGGGCTGCGCAATCCCTGTGCTCAGATCGACAACTTCCAGCGCGGGCTGCTGAAGGAGGTCGTCGGGCGCGGCGAGGACGGGCGCGTCCGGTACAAGGCCGGTGTCATGGGTGTCGTGCGGGTGGGTGGCCTTGTGCGGCCCGGTGATGGGATCGCCGTAGAGCTGCCGGACGCGCCGCATCGGGCGCTTGAGCGGGTCTGAGGGAGGCGCCGGGTCCGAGGGAGGCACCCGGTCCGAGGAGGGCCGTCGCGGGGCCGGGGAAGAGCTCCAGTAGGTCTCGTGGCGGTGGGCGCCGCCGGGCGGTTGTGCGGCGCCCCGAGTCCGGAGGACTATGCCGGCGATGCCGTCGGTGCCAGGTCCGCTCGGCCGAACAGGAGGGCGTAACCGGGTGGGAGTTGGGTCAGGAGTCGGGTGGTCAGGGGGTCGCCGAGGCCGTCCGCCAGGACGCTGAGCACCGAGCTGACGTCCCAGCGGGCCGTCGCGGGCGTCGAGCCCTCGATGCGGGTCGCCACCGACTCGACGAACTCACGAGCCGTGAGGGGGACGGTCACGGGGATCTGGGATGCGACCAGCTTGCCGGCCTCCCGGGGGAGGGACTGAACCAGGGCCACTCGTTCGTCGCCGATGACGTGCGCGCCCAGAGCTGACAGGACGATACGGGTGATTCGTTCCGCCTCCGCCCTCGTCGGGTACTGGCCCGCCTCGCGCACCGCCTCCGTCAGCTCCGGCCAGCCGGCGTCCTCGGCCGCCTCGGGTATGCGAGGGCGCGGGGACGGGGTGGGGATCGTGGATCTCTGCTGCGGGGTCGTCACGGTCATCGCGCTGGCTCCTCCTCCGGGACGCTGCGGAACACCGGACGCCCGGTACCCCGTAATGCCTCGGACATGGGGTGGAGTTCGGCCAATGTGCGGCCGGGTGGGAAACCTGACAAGCCTGGACTCAGGTTCGGGGAGGGGTCCCGCCTGCGCGTTAGCCTCAGACCCGAGAAGAGACGCACAAGGAGGCAGTCATGGCCAGGGTTCCCAGCGCGGTGGTCGCCGCGACCGGGCTCGTCGGTGGTTACGGCGTCGCACGCTGGACCAAGAAGCGGCAGCTCGGCGGGGCCGTTCTGGCCGTCGCCGGTGCCGCCGCCGCTCAGCAGTGGCGCAAGCAGGCGGGCGGGAAGGCCGCCGGCGTGCTCACCGCCGCCTATGTAGCCGCGTTCGCCGGGTCCCACCCGCTGGCCAAGAAGGTCGGCGCCTGGCCCTCGGTCCTCGGTGTCGCCGGCGCGGTGGCCCTCGCCTCCTGGGCCGTCGCCGACCGGCACCAGGGCTGACCGGCCGACGGCGGGGCCGACAGCGCCCTACGACACCCCTACCGAGCCCCTCGCCCGGAACGCCCTCCGGTACGCCTGCGGGCTCGTCCCCACCACCCGGCGGAAACGCTCCCTGAAGGCCGTCGGGGAGCCGAAGCCCGCCTGGGCGGCGATCCGCTCCACCGGGTACGGCGTCGTCTCCAGCAGGTACTGCGCCCGCCGCACCCGCGCCCGGTGCAGCCACTGCAGCGGTGTCGTGCCGGTCTGTTCGCGGAAGCGGCGGTTGAGAGTACGGCTGCTCATGCGGGCCCGGGCCGCGATCTCCTCCAGGGTGAGGTCGCGCTCGCAGTGGTCCTCCAGCCAGGCCAGGAGGGGCTCCAGAGTCGCGCCGGCGGGCGCCGGGGGCAGATCGTGGACGATGAACTGGGCCTGCCCGCCCTCCCGTTCCAGCGGCATCACGGACATCCGGGCCGTGTGCGCGGCGACCGCCGAGCCGTGGTCCTTGCGGATCATGTGCAGACACATGTCCATGGCCGCGGCGGCGCCCGCCGAGGTGAGGAACTGGCCGTTGTCGACGTAGAGGACGTTCGGGTCGACGGTGATCCCGGGGTACATCTCCGCGAGGGCTCCGGCCGCGTGCCAGTGGGTCGTCGCCCGCAGGCCGTCCAGCAGGCCGGTGGCCGCGAGGACGAACGCGCCCACGCAGATCGACGCGACGCGCGTGCCCTTCGCCGCCGCCGCGCGCACCGCCTCCGCGACGCCCGGCGGCAGTGGCGCGGTCGGGTCGGCGACGCCCGGCAGGATGATCGTGTCCGCGTCCGTCAGCGCCTCCAGACCGTACGGCGCCCGGACCGTGAATGCCCCCGCGCTGACCTCACCCGCCGGGGAGCAGACCCGCACCCGGTAGGCGGGGCGGCCGTCCGGCAGCCGGGCCCAGCCGAAGGTGTCGATCGGGACGGACAGGTCGAACGGGATCACCTGGTCCAGCGCCAGGACGGCCACGGTGTGCATGGCAGGAATCTAGTCGTGCGACGGATTGACGCCAAGCCACGCAGCCTGGCTGGACTGCCCGAGACCCCTGTTGTGCGAGGAGAGACGGGCTGGCGGGAATCCGTCGAGTGGTGGCAATCACGCCACTTCTGCGGGAACCGCCGCCCGCATAGCGTCCCTGCGTGACCAAGTTCCTCCTCGCCGTCCACGTACTCGCCGCGATCGTCGCCATCGGGCCCGTCACCGTCGCCGCCAGCATGTTCCCGCCCGCCGCACGCAGGGTGCTGGCCGCCCCGGACGACACCCGGGCCGCGCAGACCCTGGGGCTGCTGCACCGGACGTGCCGCGTGTACGCGGTCGTCGGCGTCGTCGTCCCGGTGTTCGGGTTCGCCACCGCGAGCGACATGGGCGTGCTCGGCAGCGCCTGGCTGATCGTGTCCATCGCCCTGACCGCCCTCGCCGCGCTGGTGCTCGGCGCGCTGGTGCTGCCGGCCCAGACCGCGCTCGTGGAGGGCGGCGGCACGCGCGGGACGACCGTGCGGCTGGCCATGTTCACCGGGATGTTCAACCTGCTGTGGGCGGCCGTGACGATCCTGATGATCGTACGGCCGGGGTCGACGACCGGAGCCTGAGCCACCGTCATCGACCCCTGTACGCGGGTGCTTTACAGCTCCGCCTGCCCCGCACCCTTCAGCGCCGTCAGGTCGAAGACCTCACCCATCCTGGCGAAGCCCAGGTCGCTGGGGTGCAGGTGGTCGCCCGAGTCGTAGTCGGGGCGCAGGCGTCGGGGCTCGTACGGGTCCCTGAGGGCCCTGTCGAAGTCGACGACGGCGTCGTACACCCGGCCCGCCCGGATCTGGGCGTTGACCTGCTGACGCACCGCCTCCCGTGCCGGGGTCCAGCCGCGGTGGCCCCTGAACGGCATGAGGGTGGCGCCCACGACCTTCAGACCGCGGGCGTGGGCCTGGCGGACCAGGGTGCGCAGACCGTCGGCGATCCGGTTCGGGTCGGCCAGCTTCGGGTTGCGCAGGATGTCGTTGATGCCGAGGTCGACGACCACGACCTTGACGTCGGTCCGGGAGAGCACGTCCCGGCCGAACCGGCCGAGCCCGCTCTGGTTCTCGGCCGGGCGGCCGAGGCCGTCGGCGAGGACCTGGTTGCCGCTGATGCCCTCGTTGACGATGCCGTAGCGGGGCAGGGCGTCGCCGCTCTCGACGGCCGTGCGCAGGCGCCCGGCGAGGACGTCGGTCCACCGGCGGTTGGCGCCGACGGCGGAGGTTATGCCGTCGGTGATGGAGTCCCCGAAGACGACGACCGTGCCGGTGGCCTCGTTGCTGAGGACGTCAAGGGCCGTCAGATAGCGCCAGTACGCCGTCTGTTCGGTGTACGGCATGCCGGTCGCGTCCTCGGTGCGGTCGCCCTCGGCGACGTACGACACCTGCCGCGCGTGCGGGTGGTAGGTCACCGGGCCGGACGGGATGCGCGAGTAGGTGGTGACCAGGACGTCCGTGTCGTGCGGGATGCCGAGGCGGACGGCGTCGCTGAGCACCTGGCCGCCGGGCGGGATGACCACACTGGTGCCGCCGTTGAAGGTGAGGCGCCGCATCGTCTGCGCGTCGGCCGCCGCCGTGCCGTCGCCGGCCGCCAGGGCGAGCGAGGCGTGCGCGATGGTCAGCGCGGACTGGCCGTAGAGATTGGACAGCGTGATGCGGGCACTCGTCCCTCCGGTGCTCGCGTGCACGACGTTGCGCACGGAGCGCCCGGCCAGGCCGCCGGTCTCGGTGCCCGGCTCGCCGCCCACGGGCGCCGTGGACCAGGAGCCGACCCAGGTGCCGGTGGAGGCGGGAGCGACGGAGGAGTCGCGGTGCGGACGGTTGTCCGCGAAGGTGCTGCGGGGGGTGCCGTCGTCGGCGGCCACCGTGAGGTAAATGACGGCGGACAGAACCACGACCAGTGCGACGAGCGCACTCAGGACGGCATAACCATGACGCTTGGTCACGCTTTTGTTGTTCTCCTCGAGAGATGGGAGCCCAAGGCTCCGATCCGGAGAGTCCATGATGCGTCATGGGCTCGGGAGAGCTGACAGGGACCTGCCGCAAACCCCCGGTGAGACAGACGCCGGGAACTCCTGTTCCGTTCCGGGAGTCGGTCAGGAAGGGACAATTGTGTGCGGGATCACCGAACGGGTGGAGCTGATGGAACGTACGGAGACGGAAACACCGAGCCGGACGACGTCGTACCGGACCATGACCGCGTTCACCCCGGCCGACGAGGAACGCCGGCGCGGGGTGCGGCGCATGAAGCTGACGGCGACCGGCATGCTGCTGTTCGTGGCGGTCGTCTACGTGCTGGCCACCTGGGCCTCGCACGAGGGCGCGGGGCCATGGACGCGCTATGTGGCGGCGGCCGCCGAAGCCGGCATGGTCGGCGCGCTCGCCGACTGGTTCGCGGTCACCGCCCTCTTCCGGCACCCGCTCGGACTGCCCATCCCGCACACCGCGATCATCCCGACCAAGAAGGACCAGCTCGGCGTCTCCCTCGGCGAGTTCGTCGGCGAGAACTTCCTCTCCCAGGACGTCGTACGGCAGCGGCTGCGCTCCGTCGGCATCGGCAGCCGGCTCGGCGCCTGGCTGGCCGAACCGGAACACGCCGACCGCGTCACGGCCGAGCTGGCCACCGCCCTCAGAGGAGCCCTGACCGTCCTGCGCGACTCCGACGTGCAGGCGGTCGTCGGAGAGGCGATCACCCGGCGGGCCGACGCCCAGGAGATCGCGCCCGGCATCGGCAAGATGCTGGAGAAGGTCGTGGCCGACGGCGGGCACAAACGCGTGGTCGACCTGGTCGTCTCCCGCGCCCACGACTGGCTCGTGCTGCACCGCGGCGACGTGATGGTCGCCGTCGAGGGGGGCGCACCCGGCTGGACCCCGCGATTCGTGGACAAGAAGGTCGGCGAGCGCGTCTACAAGGAGCTGCTGCGCTTCTGCGCCGAGATACGGGACATGCCCTCCCACCCCGCCCGCGGCGCCCTCGACCGCTTCCTCACCGACTTCGCCTCCGACCTGCAGTCCGACACGGACACCCGCGCCCGGGTCGAGCGGCTCAAGGGCGAGGTGCTCGGCCGCGGCGAGGTACAGGACCTGATCGCCTCCGCCTGGACCGCCGTACGATCCATGATCGTCGCGGCCGCCGAGGACGAGCGCAGCGAGCTGCGGCTGCGCGTACGCGCCGCCCTGCTCTCCCTCGGGTCACGCATGGCGAGCGAGCCCAAGGTCCAGGAGAAGGTCGACAGCTGGGTCGAGGGCGCGGCCGTGCACGTCGTGACCACCTACCGCAAGGAGATCACCTCCCTGATCACCGACACGGTGGCCGGCTGGGACGCCGAGCACACCACCCGCAAGATCGAGGCCCACATCGGCCGAGACCTGCAGTTCATCCGGATCAACGGCACGGTCGTCGGCTCACTGGCCGGCCTGCTCATCTACGTCGTCTCGCACGGCCTCGGGGCCTAACCGCACCGGACCAGGGCACCCGTCTCCTCGTCCTCGACGAGGAGGGAGCCCATGAGCACAGCAGCCGAGACACCGTCGCCGAACGCCGGCCGGACCATCACCACCGACATCCCCGCCCGACTCGACCGTCTCCCCTGGTCCCGCTGGCACTGGACGATCGTGATCGGGCTGGGCACCGTGTGGATCCTCGACGGCCTCGAGGTCACCGTCGTCGGCAACATCGCCGGCCGCCTCTCCGAGCCCGGCAGCGGCCTGGCCATCTCCTCCGGCCAGGTCACCGGCACCGCCGCCGCGCTGTACGTGGCGGGCGCCTGCTTCGGCGCCCTGTTCTGGGGCCGGCTGACCGACCGCTTCGGCCGCAAGAACCTCTTCATGATCACCCTGGCCGTGTACCTCGCGGCCACCGCCCTGACCTCGATCTCCTTCGCACCCTGGTGGTTCTTCCTCTTCCGGTTCCTGACCGGATTCGGCATCGGCGGCGAGTACGCGGCGATCAACTCCGCGATCGACGAGCTGATCCCGGCCCAGTACCGCGGCCGGGTCGACCTGATCATCAACGGCAGCTTCTGGCTGGGCGCGGTCGGCGGCTCCCTGCTCTCCATCGTCGCGCTCAACACCGGCCTGCTGCCCGCGAACCTCGGCTGGCGCCTCACCTTCGCCCTCGGCGCCCTCCTCGCGCTGGTGATCCTGCTCGTACGACGCCACGTCCCCGAAAGCCCCCGCTGGCTGCTGATCCACGGCAGGGACCAGGAGGCGGAGGAGATCGTCTCCGGCATCGAACGGCGGATCGAGACGGAGAAGAGCGAGCCGCTCGCCGAACCGGAGGGCGAGCTGGAGATCCACCAGCGCAGGAGCATCACCTTCCTCGAGATCGCCCGCACGATCTTCGCCGACTACCGCAAGCGGGCCGTCCTCGGCTTCTCCCTCTTCATCGGCCAGGCGTTCCTCTACAACGCGATCACCTTCGGCTTCGGCGCGATCCTCACCAAGTTCTTCGACGTGCCCGCCGACCGCACCGGCTACTACTTCGCGGTCATCGCCGTCGGCAACTTCTGCGGCCCGCTGCTGCTCGGCAAGCTCTTCGACACCGTCGGCCGCAGGGTGATGATCTCCTCGACCTACCTCCTGTCGGGCCTGCTGCTGTTCGGCACCGCCTGGCTCTTCGACCGGGGCTCGCTGAGCGCGGGCACGCTGACCGCCTGCTGGTGCGCGGTCCTCTTCTTCGCCTCGGCCGGCGCCTCCAGCGCCTACCTGACCGTCTCGGAGATCTTCCCGATGGAGACCCGGGCCATGTCCATCGCCTTCTTCTACGCCCTCGGCACCGCCGCCGGCGGCATCAGCGGCCCGCTGCTGTTCGCCGACCTCACCAACACCGGCAAGGTCGGCGACACCGTCCTCGCCTTCCAGATCGGCGCGGCCCTGATGTGCGCGGCGGGCCTCGTCGCGGCGGCACTCGCGGTACGCGCCGAACGCCGCTCCCTGGAGGACGTCGCCCGCCCCCTGACGGCCGCCGCGAGCAAGGCGAAGGCGGCGACCAGGAGCGCCCGCGCATCGACCCCCGGCAGGCAGGGACCCACGGCACCACCGGCCGTCGGCAGGCCGTGAGGGGCGGAGTCCTCGGGGGCCGGGCCCGACAGGGATACTGGCCCCCATGACCCGCTTGATCCTCGCCACCCGTAACGCCGGAAAGATCACCGAGCTGAGGGCCATCCTCGCCGACGCAGGACTGCCGCACGAACTCGTCGGCACGGATGCCTACCCGGACGTCCCCGACGTCAAGGAGACGGGTGTGACGTTCGCGGAGAACGCCCTGCTGAAGGCCCACGCCCTCGCCCGGGCCACCGGTCTGCCCGCCGTCGCCGACGACTCCGGCCTCTGCGTCGACGTCCTCGGCGGCGCCCCCGGCATCTTCTCCGCCCGCTGGGCGGGCAAGCACGGCGACGACAAGGCCAACCTTGACCTGCTCCTCGCCCAGCTGTCCGACATCGCGGAGGAGCACCGGGCCGCCCACTTCGCCTGCGCCGCCGCCCTGGCCCTGCCGGACGGCACGGAGCGGGTGGTCGAGGGCCGACTGCTGGGCACCCTGCGGCACGCCCCGGCGGGCACGAACGGCTTCGGCTACGACCCGATCCTCCAGCCGGAGGGGCAGACGCGGACCTGCGCCGAGCTGAGCCCCGAGGAGAAGAACGCGATCAGCCACCGGGGGAAGGCGTTCCGGGCGCTGGTGCCGGTGGTGCGGGAGCTGCTGGGCTGACTGCGTGAAGGAACCCCGCACCTTTGAATCGCAGGTACGGGGTTCCTTTTGCCTGTGCGCCCGGTCGGATTCGAACCGACAAACACGACCACCTAAAGATCGCCGCTCGGCCGTTGGCGTACGGGCGCTCACACCGCGCCCTACTGTACTGGGCTACTCGCTGCGGCGCCGACCCCCTCTGCACCAGGTGCCTGTGACGGCGTGGCAGTTGGGGCACAGCAATCGCAGATTCTCCAGTCGGTCGTCGCTCCAGTCACCGTTGATGTGATCGACCTCCAGCGTCATCGGCTGCCCGAACCACTCGGAGCCGACCCCGCACTCGGCGCACCTCCCCGGTACGCCCGACTCCCGGAGCGCACGGCGCAGGAGATGGGTGCGCGTCCGACGTCGGCCATCATGCTTGACCAGCACGTCCTCGGGGCGCCTGGAAGAGTCCGCACGGGCCTTGCCTCGCTGGTGCGCTTGCCCCAGGAAGTGACCAGTAGAGATGCCCCCTTCAGCGGCCCACTGGCAGAGCAGCGCGCGCTGAGTACCTGTATCCGGGCGACCCAGGCGACGCAGCGTCTCTGCGATGGAGATCGACTCGGTAACCGCGACACGCAACTCCTCGAGCCCGGGACGGGCAACCCTGCCCGACTCGGAGAAGTGGGAGATGTCGATCCCGAAGTGCGCGAACCTCTGTGCGAGGTATCGACGCAACTTGCCGTACGGGCGAGTACCGAAGTAGACGATGACCTCGTCGAGGCCGGCGCACCGCTCGGCGGCTTCTTCCAACCGCTCACGCGTGTACTGAACGCCGTTGCTCATGCGGCGCCACCCTTGGCACGCCTTTTGCCCCGACCGCGGTAATTGTCCGTGACGGAGTGGCAGTTGGGGCAGAGGAACCGAACGTTCTCGATGCGGTTGTCGCGCCAGTTCCCGTCGATGTGATCGACCTCAAGAGGGAGCGGACGGCCTCGCCACACCGGCCCCGTGCCGCAGGAGGCACAACGCTCCGCGATGCCGGTGGAGGTCATGGCCCACTTCAGGCGGTCGCTCGGAATGCGCCGGGCGTGGCCGACCGACTGCTCGACGAGCAGGGCTTCCGGCGTTCGGGCGTTCCACGGCTTCCCCCGCTGTGTCGGCACGCGGAAGTGCGTGGTGTCGATCCCGTATGCCTTGATCCGCCGGCTGATGTGCGTGTGGTGACCGCCGACGACCTCCAGCCCGAGCCGCCGCAGCACCTCGCACACGTTCGTGGAGGCAGCCACAGCCTCTGCAAGGACCTCCCGGGTCCACCTCACCCCCTCCCGCTCGAAGTTCGACACATCCACTCCCAGCTTCCGCATCCGCCCGAGCACGTACCGCCGCGTCGAGCTCCTCGGATCCACCCCCAACCTCTCCAGCGCCTCCGACAACGTCCGTGCCCCACGAGCCGCCTCCTCCAGCCGCTCCTTGGTGTATGCACTGGCCCCCATCGAGTGCCCTCCGTTCCGGCTGCACGTTCGCAGTGCGTACGGATTAACGAACCGGTTGTCGGACAGTCACGCCCGGAAAGGGGAAGCGGCCCGCGCCGGAGTGTTCCGGTGCGGGCCGCTCGCCGTCGGAAGGGGACTCTCAGATGCCGAGGTCCTTGATGATCTTGGCTACGTGGCCCGTGGCGCGGACGTTGTACAGGGCCCGTTCGACCTTGCCCTCCTCGTCCACGATGATCGTGGAGCGGATGACGCCCATGTAGGTCTTGCCGTAGTTCTTCTTCTCGCCGTAGGCGGCGTAGGACTCGGTGACCTTCTTGTCGGGGTCGGCGAGCAGGGTGATCTTCAGGGACTCCTTCTCCCGGAACTTCGCCAGCTTCTCCGGGTTGTCCGGGGAGATGCCGATGACGTCGTAGCCGGCGCCCGCCAGGAGGGACAGGTTGTCCGTGAAGTCGCAGGCCTGCTTGGTGCAGCCTGGAGTGAGGGCGGCGGGGTAGAAGTAGACGATGACCTTGCGGCCCTTGTGGTCCGACAGGGAGACCTGGTTGCCGTCGGCGTCGGAGAGGGTGAAGGCGGGGGCCACGTCCCCCGGCTGGAGTCGCTCGCTCATCGGGCCAGCGTAACCGGGGGGCCTTGCGGCGCGGTGCGACCATGAGCTGACAGACTGTCCGGAACAGCATCAGGAGACTTCGGAGGCCGTACGGTGGCGGACACGTCGGACACCAGAACCCCGGCGCAGATCGAGGCGGACATCAAGACCCGCCGCGCAGTGCTGGCCGAGACGCTCGACGAGATCGGGGTGCGGGTGCATCCGAAGACGATCGTCGGGGACGCCAAGGCCAAGGTCGTCGCCAATATCGATCACACGGTGGGACGTGCGTACGTCCAGGTCAACCGCGTGGTGAGTGAGGTGCGGGCGCAGTTCGTGGACGAGGAGGGCGCGCCGCGGCTGGAGCGGGTCGTGCCTGTCGCGCTGGTGCTGGTCGGGGTCGTCGGGCTGGTCGCCTTCGGCTCGCGGCGGCGCAAGCGCTGACCGGGGTCGTACGGGCGGGTCACAGGCAGGTAGGTTCGAGGCGTGAGCGCCAACAGAAACAGCAACCCTCAGCACGACAAGCTGCCCATCCGGATGCTGCACGACCGGGTTCTCGTGCGTCAGGAGACCGGTGAGGGCGAGCGGCGGTCGGGCGGCGGCATCCTGATTCCCGCGACCGCGGCCGTCGGGCGGCGGCTGGCCTGGGCCGAGGTCGTCGCGGTCGGGCAGAACGTACGGACCGTGGAGCCGGGTGACCGGGTCCTGTTCGACCCGGAGGACCGGGCCGAGGTCGAGGTGCGGGGCGTGGCGTACGTGCTCATGCGGGAGCGGGATCTGCACGCGGTGGCAGCGGACCGGTTCGAGGGGACCGAGGACTCGACGGGCCTGTACCTCTGACACTTCTGGTTCCAGGGTCGAAAGGGGCTGGTGGCAGTGGTCACCAGCCCCTTTCGCGCGCTTTTGCTATGTTCGAAGGAGCCCGACGAGACGCGCCGTACCGGGATGCAGGCAAAGACGACGCACCGGAGAACAGGTTTTCGTCGTCTCGGAGGTGCTTTCTCGTGGCCTGGGTTCTGTTGATCGTGGCCGGTCTGCTCGAGGTGGGCTGGTCGATCGGGATGAAGTACACCGACGGGTTCAGCCGGGTCGTGCCCAGTGTGTTCACCGGTGCGGGGATCGTCGCCAGCATGGTGTTGCTGTCGTATGCCGCCAAGTCGCTGCCCATCGGTACCGCCTACGGCGTGTGGGTGGGCATCGGGGCGGCGGGGGCGGCGGTGCTCGGCATGGTGGTGCTGGGTGAGCCGGTCACCGCCGCCCGGATCTTCTTCGTGTGTCTGCTGCTGGTCGCCGTCGTGGGCCTGAAGGCGACCAGCGGTCACTGACCTGTTCCTAGGGTTGTCCTCCTGTGTCGGTGCCCGTGGTTCCGCCGGGTGTGCCGCCGCCGGTCGCCGTGTCACCGCCGGTGGTTCCGCCGGGTGTGCCGCCGCCGGTCGCCGTGTCACCGCCGGTGGTTCCGCCGCCGGTGTCGGCGCCCGTGGTGGTCGTGCCGCCACCGTCGGTGGTCGTACCGCCGTCCGTCGTGGTGCCGCCGTCGGTGGTGGTGCCGGTGGTGGTGCCGCCGTCGGTGGGGGTTCCGGTGGGCGTGCTGGTGCTGCCGCCGTTGTCCTGGCCGCCGTCGGTGGTGGTGCCGCCGTTGTCCTGGCCTCCGGTGCCGGGCTGGTCGGAGGGTTCGGTGCTCGGGGGCTGGATCACGTCGGCGCCCTGCTGGAGCTGGAGGTCGAAGTCGGTGACCGGCTTGCCCTTGAGCGCGTCGCGCGTGTACTGGGCCCAGATGTCGGTGGGCGGGCCGCCGCCGTTCATACGGGGCTGGCCGAGGGCGTAGTACAGCGACTTGTGCGCGGCCGTGACCGGGTCCTGGCCCATGACGGAGACCACGGTGGCGAGGTCGGGGGTGTAGCCCGCGAACCAGGCGGCGGTGTCCTCCTCGGCGGTGCCGGTCTTGCCGGCCGCGGGGCGGCCTGCGGCCTGGGCGGCGGTGGCGGTGCCGTTGTCGACCACGCTCTGCAGGACGGAGGTGGTGGTGTCGGCGGCCTCGCGGCTGACGGCCTGCTTGGTCTGCCGGTCGGGCAGCTCGACCTCCTGGGTGCTGTCCTTGGTGATCTTCTCGATCATGGTGTACGTGCCGTGCTTGCCGTGGTTGGCGAGCGTGGCGTACCCCTCCGCCATGTCGAGGACGCTGGCGGTGGCGGTGCCGAGGGCGATGGACGGGTAGGGCTGGAGGTCCTTGGTGCCGGCGGGGATGCCGAGGTCGACGGCGGTCTGCTTGACCTTGGCGGGGCCGACGTCGACGGCCATCTGAGCGTAGACGGAGTTGACCGAGAGGTCGGTGGCCTTGCGGACGGTGATGTCGCCGTACGACTTCTGGTCCTCGTTCGCGGGGGCGTAGGCGCCGCCGCTCCAGCCCTGTACGGGGCGCCTGTTGGTGCCGTCGTACGTGGTGTTCGGGGTGATGGTCTGGCCGTCCTGGGTGGTGGAGCTGTTCTGGACCGCCGAGGTGAACACGAAGGGCTTGAAGGTGGAGCCGACCTGGAAGTCGCCTCGGGTGGCGCCGTTGGTGTACTGCTTCACGTAGTCGATGCCGCCGTACAGGGCGACGACCTTGCCGGTCTTTGGGTCGACGGAGGCGCCGCCGGCGCGGACGTAGTTGTCGACCTTGCGGTTCTTCTTGTCCAGCTTGGACATCAGCTGGTCGTCGACGGCCTTGACGAAGGCGTTCTGCTTGTCCTTCTGGAACGTGGTGGTGATGCGGTAGCCGCCGCCCTCCAGCTGCTCCTTGGTGAGGATGTCGTTCTCGGTGAGGTAGTCCTTGACGGCCTCGACGAGGTAGCCGCGCTGGCCGGAGAGGCCGGTGGAGATGGTCTGCTCCTTCGGCATGGGGAACTTCAGGCGGGCGCGCTCGGACTGGCTGAGCCAGCCCTTGGTGACCATGCCGTCCAGGACGTAGTTCCAGCGGGCGACGGCTGAGGCCTTGTTCTCGGGGTGGGCCACGACGTCGTACTCGCTCGGCGCGTTGACGAGGGCGGCGAGGTAGGCGGCGCGGGCCGGGTCGAGGTCGGCGGCGTCCTTGCCGTAGTAGGCCTGGGCGGCGGACTGGATGCCGTAGGCGCTGCGGCCGAAGTAGCTGGTGTTGAGGTAGCCCTCGAGGATCTGGTTCTTGCTCTTGTTGCGGTCCAGCTTGATCGAGATGAAGAACTCCTTGGCCTTGCGGGTGACGGTCTGTTCCTGGGCCAGGTAGTAGTTCTTCACGTACTGCTGGGTGATGGTGGAGCCGGACTGCTTGCCCTTGCCGGTGGCCGTGTTCCAGCCGGCGCGGAGCATGGCCTTGGGGTCGACGGCGGACTCGGTGTAGAAGTCGCGGTCCTCGGCGGCCAGTACGGCGTGCTGAGCGGCCTTGGAGACCTGGGCGAGCGTGACGTTCTCGCGGTTGATCTGGCCGTCGCGGGCGAGCTGGGAGCCGTCGGCGTAGAGGTAGACGTTGCTCTGCTTGGTGGCGAGGGCGTTGGCGGGCGGGATGTTCACCATCGAGTAGCCGATGAAGAACAGGCCGATGATCAGCAGGATGCCGATCAGGAAGGTGCCGAGCACCATGCGCCAGGTGGGGATGAGCCGCCGCCATCCGGTCCGCTTGGGCCGCTTGGGCTTCTTGCCGTTGCCGCCGCCTCCGGAGGGGGTGAGGGCGGTGGGATCGGCGGGGTCGGTGCCGGGGGCGGTCCGGGAAGCGGAGCCGGTGCGGGGTGCGCGGGGCGCGGGAGCCGCGGGGCTCGCCGCCCCGGCGGCCTTGGACGTCGCCTGGGCGGCGGCGCCCGCGAGTCCGGCCCGTGCCGCCTCGGCCGCGGCTGCGGCACCGGCTCCGGCGCCGGCCGACTTGGCCGCGCCGACCGCGGCAGATGACCCGAAAGCCTGAGAAGTCCTGGATGTCGGGGTGGAAGGAGACGGCTTGGGGGCCTGCTCCGGCCGTGCCGGCTCACCCTGCCGGGGCGCGCTGACGCGCCGGAGTACCTGGGTGCTCTCGGGAGCCTGTTCGGTCCCGCCGTCCGCGTCTGGCCGCCCCGGGCCACCCGTCTTGCCGGACCCGTCTGCCGGAGAAGCCTTGATCCGCCGAAGCACCTGCGTACTCTCGGCCGACTGGGACGCCTCGGAGGCCTTGGCCCCACCGGAAGACTCGTGCCGGCGGGAGGCCTGGGTGGCGTCGGAACGCCGTGAGTCGCCGGAGCGCCGGGGCTCGCCGGGCTGCTGGGACTCGCCGGAGCGCTGGGATTCGCCGGACCGCCGACCCTGACCGGAACCCTGGGACGCACCGGGCCGCTGGGGCTCGCCCTTGCCGGAACCACCAGAAGCCTCGGCTCCCGTACGACCGGGGGCCGCCGCACTGCCGGACGCCCCCGTACCGCCGGAGGCTCCCGCACTGCCCGAGGCCCCCGAACCGCCGGAGGCCGCCGCACTACCCGAGGCCCCCGAACGACCGGAGGCCGCCGCACCACCGGACGCCCCCGTACCGCCGGAGGCCGCCGCACTACCCGAGGCCCCCGAACGACCGGAGGCCGCCGCACTACCCGAGGCCCCCGAACGACCGGAGGCCGCCGCACCACCGGACGCCCCCGTACCGCCGGAGGCCGCCGCACTACCCGAGGCCCCCGAACGACCGGAGGCCGCCGCACCGCCCGAGGCCCCCGTAGTGCCGGACGCCTCTCCCCTGGCCGGAGCCCCGGTCCCGAGGTTCGGTTCGGTCGAGCGGGGACCCGGAACGGGGCGGCCCGCGCGGGCCGCCTGGGCCGCGCGGCGTGCCTGGTCCAGGCGGCCGGTCCGGGCCGCCGGAACCGAGGGGTTCCGGGACGGCCGCTCCTCCGGGGACCGCTTCTCCGGGGACGCCTCGGCACCCTTGTCGGCGCCCGTGGCCTCCTCGGAGGACCCCTTACCGGCGCCCTTGGCCCCCTCGGCGGACCCCGCCGACCGCTGCCTGGCTTGCTCGGCTCCGTCGGCCGACCTCGCCGACCCCGTCTCCGCGCCTTCGGCTCCCTCGGCAGACCCCGTACCGGCGCCCCTGGCCCCCTCGGCCGGCCCCTGGCCGGCTCGCTCGGCATCGTCCGGGGCCGGGGGTGTGTGCTTGCGGTCCGCCGGCTCTCCGGGCCCTTCAGCCGGCAGCGGATTGCCTGGCGCCCCGCCCTTGTCCTGCTGCTGCGGCTGCGGCTCGTCGCTCATCTCGTGCACGGACTCCTGTTTCGCGTCGTACGTTTCCCGTACGCCTCGTACGCCTTCTGCGCCCCCTGTTTGAAGACTCTCGCACCTGGCGTTCCGTTCCCGGATTCCGGCACGCTTCGGCCACGAAAATGCGTGGCCGGGTGCCGGGCCTCCGGACTAGGCTCCTGCGCTTCGGTGTCGAGCTGTCCAGGGAGGTCGACTGACGTGGGCGCGGGACGGTTGTACGTGGCCGTCGCGGCGGGGGGATTCAGACGGTACGCGACGTATCGGGCGGCGACTGCGGCAGGGGTCTTCACCAACACGGTCTTCGGGCTGATCCTCGTGTACACCTACCTGGCGCTGTGGGACGAGAAGCCGCACCTCGGAGGCTATGACCAGGCGCAGGCTGTCACCTTCGTATGGCTGGGGCAGGCGCTGTACGCGACGCTGGCGATCCAGGGGGGCGGTTTCGAGACCGAGTTCATGGAACGCATCCGTACGGGTGAGGTCGCGATCGATCTCTACCGGCCGGCCGACCTGCAACTGTGGTGGCTGGCGAACGACTTGGGCCGGGCGCTGTTCCAGCTGCTGGGGCGTGGAGTGATTCCGTTCACCTTCGGGGCGCTCTGCTTCCCCACCGCGCTCCCGGCCGACCCGGGGACGTGGCTGGCCTTCCTGGTGACCGTCGTCCTCGCGATGATCGTCAGCTTCGGGATCCGCTACCTGGTGGCGCTTACGGGGTTCTGGCTGATGGACGGCACGGGGGCGCTGCAGGCGCTGATGGTCACCGGCATCTTCTGTTCGGGGATGACCCTGCCGCTGAACGCCTTCCCCGGGGCGCTCGGCGAGGTCGTACGGGCGCTGCCCTGGGCGGCGCAGGTCCAGGTGCCGGCGGATGTGCTGATGGGGACGGCCGCCCCGTTGCCCGCCCTCGTCTTCCAGGCGGTGTGGGCGGTGGTGCTGCTGGGGGCCGGGCGGCTGGTGCAGACGGCGGCGGCGCGGAGGGTGGTGGTGCAGGGTGGGTGAGCGCAACGCCCTGGTCGAGGGGCTCCGCGCCTACCGGCTGATCTCCGGGATGTGGATCCGCTCCACGCTGACCTACCGGGTGTCCTTCGCGATGACCGCGTTCGGCGGTCTGGTGGTGACCGGCCTCGACTTCGTCGCGATCCTGCTGATGTTCTCGCGGGTGGACGCCCTCGGTGGCTGGTCGCTGCCCGAGGTGGCGTTCCTGTACGGCCTGTCGGCGAGCTCGTTCGGGATCGCGGACCTGGCGATCGGCTCGGCGGGCCGGCTGGGCACCCGGGTGCGTGACGGCACGCTCGACACCCTGCTGGTGCGGCCCGCGCCCGTGCTGGCGCAGGTGGCCGCCGACCGGTTCGCGCTGCGCCGGGTCGGCCGCGTCGCCCAGGGGGCGCTGGTGCTGGGGTACGCGCTGGTCGCGTCGGACATCGCCTGGACGCCGGTCAGGGTGCTGATGGTGCCGGGGATGCTGGTCTGCGGCGGGGTGATCTTCTCGGCGCTGTTCGTGGCGGGGGCGGCGTTCCAGTTCGTGGCGCAGGACGCGTCCGAGGTGCAGTCGGCGTTCACGTACGGCGGTCAGACGCTGTTGCAGTACCCGCCGACGGTGTTCGGCAAGGAGCTGGTGCGCGGGGTGACGTTCATGCTGCCGCTGGCCTTCGTCAACTGGGTGCCGGCGGCCTATGTGCTGGGGCGGCCCTATCCGCTGGGCGGTCTGCCCGAGTGGGCGGCCTTCGCGCCGCCGCTGGTGGCGGTGGTGTGCTGCGCGGCGGCGGGGCTGGCCTGGCGGGCGGGCCTTCGGTCCTATCGGAGTACAGGGAGTTAGCGGTGGAGACGTTCATCGAGGTGGACCGGGTCGAGAAGGTCTTCGACGTGCGCAGGAGGACCGGGTTCCTGAAGCGGGAGCGGCGACAGGTGCGGGCGGTGGACTCGATCTCGTTCACCGTGGCGCGCGGCGAGATGGTCGGCTACATCGGCCCGAACGGTGCCGGGAAGTCGACCACGATCAAGATGCTGACGGGCATCCTGACGCCGAGCGCCGGCCGGCTGCGGGTGGCGGGGATCGATCCGTCGCGGGAGCGGACGCGGCTGGCGCACCGGATAGGGGTGGTGTTCGGGCAGCGGACGACACTGTGGTGGGACCTGCCGCTGATCGACTCCTACCGGCTGGCGCATCTCATGTACCGGATCCCGTACGCCCGGTACCGGAAGAACCTGGACCGCTGCGTCGAACTGCTGGAGCTGGAAGACCTGTTGGATGTTCCGGTGCGGCAGCTTTCGCTGGGCCAGCGGATGCGCGGGGACATCGCGGCGGCGCTGCTGCACGATCCGGAGGTGCTGTACCTGGACGAGCCGACGATCGGTCTGGACGTCGTCTCGAAGGCCAAGGTGCGGGGTTTCCTGAAGGAGTTGAACGCGGAGCGCGGCACGACCGTGCTGCTGACGACGCACGATCTGCAGGACATCGAGCAGTTGTGCTCGCGGGTGATGGTGATCGACCACGGCCGGCTGATGTACGACGGTCCGCTCGCCGGGCTGCACGAGGCCGGGGAGGGTGAGCGGACGCTGGTGGTGGATCTGGAGCGGGAGTTGCCGCCGATCGAGGTGCCGCTGTGCCGGGTGGTGCGGGTGGAGGGGCCGCGGCAGTGGCTGGCGTTCCCGGCGGGGCAGTCGGCGGCGCCGCTGGTGGCGTCGATCGCGGCCGAGTATCCGCTGGTGGACCTGTCGGTGCGGGAGCCCGACATCGAGGCGGTCATTGCGAAGATGTACGCAGAGAAGGCGGTCTCGTAGGCTTCTGCCATGACTGACGACGCAGTCCCGGAACTCCGCGCATCCGACGCCGACCGTGAACGAATCACCGAGGTCCTGCGGGACGCCCTCGCCGAGGGGCGCCTGGACATGGAGGAGTTCGAGGAGCGCCTGGAGGCGACGTACAAGGCGCGTACGTACGCCGAGCTGACACCGATCACCCGTGACCTTCCGGCGGCCGGGAACGCGCCGTCCGCTCCGGTGTCCTTCACCAAGGAGCCGGAGCCGAGCGGGACTTGGGCGGGGCGAATCGTCGGCGGCGAGGGGTCGTCGACGGGGGCGGTCGCGGTCCTGTCCGGCTTCCAGCGCAAGGGGCACTGGACGGTGCCCAGGCGGTTCAGCTGCTTCGCCTTCTGGGGCGGCGGCGAGATCGACCTCAGGGAGGCGGACTTCGCCGACCGCGAGGTCGAGATCAACTGTGTGGCGATCATGGGCGGGGTGCAGGTGATCGTGCCGCCGGGCGTCGAGGTCGTCGTGCGCGGGATCGGTGTGATGGGCGGCTTCGAGCACCCCGGTGGTGACGCGCGGCCCGAGCCGGGTGCGCCGCGGGTGGTGATCAGCGGCTTCGCCTTCTGGGGCGGGGTGGGTGTGGAGCGCAAGGTCACCCGGGCCGAGCGGCAGCGGCTGAAGGAGCAGCGCCGTCAGGAGCGGCTGGAGCGCCGGGAGTCGCGGCACGAGCTGCACCAGGCCCGTCGCGAAGAGCGGGAGCACGAGCGGGAGCGGCGCAGGCACGGGGAGTACTGAGCCCTCCCCCGGCCGGGCCGCTCCCGACGCCGGCGGTTACGACGTGCAGACCTTGGTGAGTTCGCCCGCCGCGTCGGTTACGGGGCTGACGTCGGGGGTGCGGTCGCCGTTCTTGATGGACGTGCGGACGTTGTCGACGGCCTTGTCGAGGTCGTCGACCGCCGCGTTGACGTCGGCGTCGTCCGTCCTGTCGCCGATCTTCCTCAGGTTCTTCTGGATGGAGTCGAGGGCGGCGTCGGCCTGGGTGGGGTCGTTCGCCGCGTTCTCCACGGCCTGCTGGAGGTCGGTGACGCTGTCGGCGATGGAGTCGGCGGTCTGGACGCAGTCCAGTGCCTTGTTCACGGCGTCGCAGCCGGTGGTGAGGCCGGCGGTGAGCGCGGCGGTCGCCACGACGGCGGCGACAGCGGTGAGTCGGCGTCGGCTGACGGCCATGGTGATGTTCCCTCCCCTGGTGCGGCTGGCCGGGCGCACGGTGGTGGGCCGTGCGCCCGTACCCATAGGGACGCCGGGAAGGGTGTGTCAGTTGCCCTCGCGTGCCGGGATCTTTGGTGTGCGCTTTACTTTGCGAGGGTGGCGGCCAGTGCGGCCCGCTGGATCGTGGCCAGTTCGGTGCAGCCGGTGACGGCGAGGTCGAGCAGGGCGTTCAGTTCCTCGCGGGCGAAGGGCTCGGCCTCGGCGGTGCCCTGGACCTCGACGAAGCGGCCGTCGCCGGTGCAGACGACGTTCATGTCGGTCTCTGCGCGCACGTCCTCCTCGTAGCAGAGGTCGAGCAGGGGCACTCCGCCGACGATGCCGACGGAGACCGCGCTGACGGTGCCGGTGAGCGGCTGGCGGCCCGCCTTGATCAGCTTCCGGCCCTGGGCCCAGGCGACGGCGTCGGCGAGGGCGACGTAGGCGCCGGTGATGGCGGCGGTGCGGGTGCCGCCGTCTGCCTGGAGGACGTCGCAGTCGAGGACGATGGTGTTCTCGCCGAGCGCCTTGTAGTCGATGACGGCACGCAGGGAACGGCCGATGAGGCGGGAGATCTCGTGGGTGCGGCCGCCGATCTTGCCCTTGACGGACTCGCGGTCGCCGCGGGTGTTGGTGGCGCGGGGCAGCATGGCGTACTCCGCGGTGACCCAGCCCTCGCCGCTGCCCTTGCGCCAGCGCGGGACTCCTTCGGTCACGGAGGCGGTGCAGAACACCTTGGTGTCGCCGAAGGAGACGAGGACGGAGCCCTCGGCGTGCTTGCTCCAGCCGCGTTCGATGGTGACGGGGCGGAGCTGTTCGGGGGTTCGGCCGTCGATTCGAGACATGGCAATGAGCCTATCCGGAGTGTCGGAAGGGGCTCCTCCCGCGGCGGGAAGAGCCCCTTACCGGTGAACCGCTGGGCCACGGTCGGGGTGGCCGGGCGGGTTCACATCATGTCTTCGATCTCCGCGGCGATGGGGTCGGCGTCGGTGCCGATGACGACCTGGATGGCGGTTCCCATCTTGACGACGCCGTGGGCGCCGGCGGCCTTCAGGGCGGCTTCGTCGACCAGCGAGGGGTCGGACACCTCGGTGCGCAGCCGGGTGATGCAGCCCTCGATCTCCTCGATGTTGTCGATGCCGCCGAGGCCGGCGACGATCTTCTCAGCCTTGCTGGCCATGTTCCTTCTCCCTGATCCGAACCGCTTTGTCGCAGTAACCCACAGTTGGCCCATCTTCGCGAGCGGTCATGCCGTACGTGCCGAATGATGGCGATCACGGCAGCGGAACCGTCCGCCGACTGGTCTACACCACTGTGGGTACGGTCGCCAAACCGCGTCCGCATCCAGCGGTTCAGGGAGGACGCCGATGAGCGCGGAGAGCGCCGAGGCCACAGTCAGTCCGGCGCGGGAGCGGTGGAACCGGCTGTTCCAGGGCCTGCAGAAGATGGGGCGCAGTCTTCAGCTGCCGATCGCGGTCCTGCCGGCGGCGGGCATCCTCAACCGGCTGGGGCAGCCGGACGTGTTCGGGGACGACGGCCTGGGCTGGACGGACGTCTCCAAGGTGATGAAGGGGGCGGGCGGTGCCCTGCTCGACGGCTCGATCGGGCTTCCGCTGCTGTTCTGCGTGGGCGTCGCGATCGGCATGGCACGCAAGGCGGACGGCTCGACGGCTCTGGCGGCGGTGGCCGGCTTCCTCGTCTACTACGGCGTGCTGCACCAGTTCCCCGAGAAGTGCCCGGGGGGCTCGAAGACGATCCCGGACATCGGCTGCCAGGTGCAGGACGGCTCGGTGACGACGTTCACCTTCCAGAACCCGGGGGTGTTCGGTGGCATCGTCCTCGGCCTGCTGGCCGCCTTCTTCTGGGCCCGTTTCCACCGCACCCGGCTGGTGGACTGGCTCGGCTTCTTCAACGGCCGGCGACTCGTGCCGATCATCATGGCGTTCGTCGCCATCGGCTTCGCCGCCGTGTGCCTGTGGATCTGGCCGCCGATCGGCGACGCACTGGAGAGCTTCAGCCAGTGGTTGCGGAACGTGGGGTCCTGGGGCGCGGGCGTCTTCGGCGTCGCCAACCGGGCGCTGCTCGTCGTCGGCCTGCACCAGTTCCTGAACGTGCCCATCTGGTTCCAGTTCGGCACCTACACGCCGCCGGGCGGGAGGCCCGTGCACGGCGACATCAACATGTTCCTGGCGGGCGACCCGGACGCGGGCCAGTTCACCTCGGGCTTCTTCCCGATCATGATGTTCGCGCTGCCGGCCGCGGCGCTGGCCATGACGCACTGCGCCAAGCCGCACCGCCGCAAGGAGGTCGGCGGCCTGATGCTGTCGGTGGCGCTGACGTCGTTCGTGACCGGCATCACCGAGCCGATCGAGTACTCGTTCATGTTCATCGCGCCGCTGCTGTACGTGGTCCACGCGCTGCTGACAGGGGTGTCGATGGCGGTGACCTGGGGGCTCGGGGTGCACGACGGCTTCAGCTTCTCGGCGGGTCTGATCGACTACGTCATCAACTGGAACCTGGCGACGAGACCGTGGGCGATCATCCCGATCGGCCTGTGCTTCGCGGCCGTCTACTACGTCATCTTCCGCTTCGCGATCACCAGGTTCGACCTGAGGACCCCGGGCCGCGAGCGGGAGGAGGACGTCGAGGACGTCACCAAGGTCTGACCCGCCGTCGATTCCACCCCTCGGGCCACCGGCTCCGGGGGCCTTCGGCATGCCCCCGAAGCCGGCCCGCGAAGCGCTCCCGGCCTGCACTGCGCGTAACGCCGCGGTAGCGGATTCACGGGTTCCTTATACCGCCTTCATCGTGCTACAACAGGTCTACACCACTGAGTGGTGTAGACCAGAGACGCTGCCGTCCCCTTCCATGGTTCCCGGGCGGCGCCTTGCCCACTGGAGGAACTTGTGACCACGGTCAGCGCCGCTCCCGCGGCCGAGAAGAAGAAGGGCCCCGGGGTGATGGCTGTGCTGCAGCGCATCGGCCGCAGCCTGATGCTGCCGGTGGCCGTGCTGCCCGCCGCCGCCCTCCTGGTGCGCCTCGGCAACGCGGACATGCTGGGGCGCCCCTCCTTCCCCGCGTTCCTGACGAAGATCGCCTCGTTCATGGCGGCCGGCGGCAACGCGATCCTCGACAACATGGCGCTGCTGTTCGCGGTGGGCATCGCGATCGGCTTCGCGAAGAAGTCGGACGGCTCGACGGCGCTCGCCGGGGTCGTCGGCTACCTGGTCTTCAAGAACGTACTCGGTACGTTCACCGACAAGAACCTGCCCAAGGTCGCGACGGCCGTCGACGGCAAGGTCGTCATGGTCGACGCCCCGGCAGACGCCAAGGTTCTCGGCGGTGTGGTGATGGGCCTCGCCGTCGCTCTGATCTACCAGCGGTTCTACCGCACCAAGCTGCCGGACTGGGCCGGCTTCTTCGGCGGCCGCCGGCTGGTGCCGATCCTGTCGGCGCTCGCGGGCCTGGTCATCGGCATCGTCTTCGGCTACATCTGGCCGGTCCTCGGCGCCGGTCTGCACAACTTCGGTGAGTGGCTGGTGGGTTCGGGCGCCCTCGGCGCGGGCATCTTCGGGGTCGCCAACCGCGCGCTGATCCCGATCGGCATGCACCACCTGCTGAACTCCTTCCCCTGGCTGCAGGCGGGCGACTACCACGGCAAGAGCGGCGACATCGCGCGCTTCCTGGCCGGAGACCCGACCGCGGGCCAGTTCATGACCGGCTTCTTCCCGATCATGATGTTCGGTCTCCCGGCCGCCTGCCTCGCCATCGTGCACTGCGCCCGCCCGGAGCGCCGCAAGGTCGTCGGCGGCATGATGTTCTCGCTCGCGCTGACGTCCTTCGTCACCGGCGTCACCGAGCCCATCGAGTTCACCTTCATGTTCATCGCGCCGGTCCTGTACGCCATCCACGCGGTCCTCACCGGCATCTCCATGGCACTGACCTGGTCGCTGGGCATGCGGGACGGCTTCGGGTTCTCGGCCGGCGCGATCGACTGGTTCCTGAACCTGGGCATCGCGAGCAACCCGTGGGGCCTGGCGCTGGTGGGCCTGTGCTTCGGCGCCGTCTACTACGCGGTCTTCCGCTTCGCCATCATCAAGTTCAACCTCCCGACGCCGGGCCGCGAGTCCGACGAGGAACTGGCGGAACTGCAGAAGGCCGAGGCCAAGTAGGCCCGCCCGAAAGCTCACCCAGCACCGAATTCCCCGGCCGTGTCGCGGCCGGGGAATTCGGCGTACCCGCGAACTGAATTCCGTAAAAAGCCTCTTTCCTGGAGGGGACGCCGCTCCGGGCGCGCCCGGCTACCGGTCCGAGCGGATCGTGGACTCCTGGAGCCTGCTGTGCGAGCTGGCCCTGCGGCTCGGCGACGCCGACGCCCTGCGGACGTACACGGCCCTGCTCATGGAGGCGGGACGGGCCGTCGAGGCCACGTACTACCGCACGCTCCTGGAATCGAGCCGGCTCCTCGGACGGCTGTCCGTCCTCGTCGACCGGATCGACGCCGTCGCGGCGGAGGAGGAACCGTCGAACCGTCATCTCATGGCCCGCCTCTTCGAACTGCAGTCGACACTGGCGCTGGCCGGCGGTCATTACGAGACGGTCCTGCCCGCATACCGGAAGGTGGTCGCACGTGGCGCCGGACAGGGTGTGCTGGACGACTTCGGGATGCTCGGCCGGGTGTTGGGCGAACTGGAGGACGGGCCCGGCGTCGGCTGATCTCCCGGCGGCCGGAAGGTACCCGGAACCGGTTCGGTTCCGGGCCCTTCACAGCTGAGGCTAGATCTCGTAGACGGCCCGCGGAGCGGCCAGTTCCACCGGGCCGGTGAAGGCCTCGCGGGCGTCCGCCAGATTGACCTGCGGGTCGGTCCACGGCGGGATGTGGGTGAGGACCAGGCGGCGGGCGGCCGCGCGGGCCGCCGTCTCGCCGGCCTCGCGGCCGTTGAGGTGCAGGTCGGGGATGTTCTCCTTGCCGTGCGTGAACGCGGCCTCGCACAGGAGCAGGTCGGTGTCCCGGGCCAGCTCGTCCAGCGCCTGGCTCACCCCCGTGTCACCGGAGTACGTCAGGGACTTCCCGCCGTGCTCGATGCGGATGGCATACGCCTCCACGGGATGGCGGACCCGCTCGGTGTGCACCGCGAACGGGCCGATCTCGAACGTGGACGGCTTGACCGTGTGGAAGTCGAAGACCTCGCTCATGGAGGAGGCGGAGGGGGTGTCGGCGTACGCCGTGGTCAGCCGGTGTTCGGTGCCCTCCGGGCCGTAGACCGGGATGGGACCGCAGCGGCCGCCGTCGTGGCGGTAGTAGCGCGCGACGAAGTACCCGAGCATGTCGATGCAGTGATCGGCGTGCAGGTGACTCAGGAAGATCGCGTCGAGGTCGTAGAGACCGCAGTGGCGCTGCAGCTCGCCCAGGGCGCCGTTGCCCATGTCGAGAAGCAGCCTGAAGCCGTCGGCCTCGACGAGGTAGCTCGAGCAGGCCGAATCCACGGACGGAAACGACCCCGAGCAGCCGACGACGGTGAGCTTCATGAAGCAGAAACCTCCGTTGGCGGGGCACCGTGGGGCGGGGACCGGAAGGGGTCGGGGCAGCGGACAGACAGGGGTCGTGCGGTTTGTCGAGCGTAAGGCGCAAAAGGGCGGGTCGCTCCTCCGCCAGGGGCCGTTGTGGGCGAACTCACCTGTGCTGTCACCGGTTCGGCTGGACTGGGGGCGCTGAAGCTCACGGGAGGGCGCGCGCTGCTCGGCGCACGCCGGTAACGTCGTGCGTATGGACACGTCCTGGTGGCTGGCGCTCGCGGCGGTGGTACTGCTCGCGCTGGTCGCCACGCTCGTCGACGGCTGGGGGCGCGGCCACCGGGCCGGCCGGCGGCTGCGGCCGCCGGGGCGTCCCGGCGCCCGGGCCCGGCGGCTGACGGCACGTCCGCATCCCGGGGACATCTGGTGGGCGAACGTGCCCTACGAGGAGCGCGCCGAGGTCAAGGACCGGCCCTGCCTGGTACTGGCCGTGCGAGGCAACCGGGCCACGGTCGCGAAGATCACCAGCAAGTACCACGACGAGCGCGCCGGGGTGATCCCGCTGCCGCCCGGCTCGGTCGGCGACGCCCACGGCCGGCCCAGCTTCCTGCAGACCGACGAGCTGCGTGAGGTGCCGTTCGGCGATTTCCGGCGCCGGGTCGGCGTGGTCGACCCCGTCCTGTGGGATCAGGTACGGCACCTGGCGGGTTAGCCGTCGATCGTCTGCTCAGTCGTAGCTGGTCGCGCAGTTCGCCGCGCCCCGTCGGGGCGCTGCCTCACCGCACCTTCACGGTGACCGTCCACTCCTGGATGCCCTTGCAGGAGACCTGACCGGGAGCCGTGGGCTCGGCGCACAGCGGACGCGAGGACGTCAGCTTCGCGGTTCCGGGCGCCGCCGCCTGGTAGGCCGCCGTGGCGTCACCCGGCTGGATGACGAAGCCGGAGTTGATCGCCTTCAGGACGGTGCCGCTCACCTGGACCGGCTTCCAGGGGCGGGCCTTGGTGCCGTCCAGGGTGAGCCGCAGTTCGCCGCCCTTGGCCAGGCAGAGGGCGCGGCCGTCGTCGGCGGCGGTCAGTTCCGCGTGGGTGACGCAGCCGCCGCCGGAGGAGGGGGCGGATGCCGACGGTGACACCCTGCCGCTGCCGCTGCCGCCTCCTTTGTCCCCGCCGCTCTGGGAGCCGCAGGCCGCGAGGAGCAGCGCTGCCGCCACGATGGCGATGGGCGTCGTACGGCGCATGGGGGGACCGCCTTTCTGCCGTGGCCGGACGACCGGCCGCCTGGTGCAGATGTGACGTACCACCGGCGCGGTCGGATCCCACACGGACGGATCCGCACAGGCGAATCCCGCACGCGGGAAGACGCTTCCGCGTGCGGGACCGGGTGCCGTACGGATCAGCTGGTCGTCACGGCGGTGTCGTCGACGACGAAGCTGGTCTGGAGGGAGGAGTCCTCCGCTCCGCTGAACTTCAGGGTGACCGTCTGACCCGCGAACGAGGACAGGTCGAAGGTCTTCTGCGCGTACCCCGAGGCGGCGTTGACGTTCGAGTACGTCGCCAGCGTGGTCGAACCGGCGGTGACCGTCAGCTTGTCGTACGCGGTGCTGCCGGTCTCGGCGGTGTCGATGTGCAGGTAGAAGGTGAAGCTGGCCTTGCAGCCGGCCGGGACGGTCACCGACTGGGACAGCGTGTCGGTGTGCGAGGAGCCGTAACCGTCGAGCCAGGCCTTGTAGGAGCCGCCGTGGGCCGCCTCACCGCTGTCGGTGGTGATGACACCGCTGCTGGCGGTCCAGGTGGTGTTGCCCGACTCGAAGCCGGGGTTGCCGAGCAGCTGGGACGAGGTGCAGGTGCCGCCGCCGGAGCCGACCGTCCAGGTGAAGGAGGTGGAGCCGGAGGCGCCGGTGGAGTCGGTCGCGGTGACCGTGACCTGGTAGGTGCCCGCGGTGGACGCCGTGCCGCTGATCAGGCCGGAGCTGTTGATCGACAGGCCGGTCGGCAGGCCGGAGGCGCTGTAGGTCAGGGCCGCGCCCGCGCTGTCGGTGGCGTGGATCTGCAGGCTGACCGAGCCGCCGGTGGTCGTGGACTGGCTGCCGGGGTTGATGACGGTCACCGTGTTGCCGCCGGTGGTGCCGGCGGTGAAGGCGGTGGTGCCGTTCGGGGTGCCCCAGCCGGTCGGGCCGTCGTAGCCGGTGCGCGCGGTGCAGAAGTACGAGGTGGAACAGGAGCCGTTGCTGCCGCTGGTCACGTCGTACAGGTTGCTGGTGTGGGTGTAGGGGTACTTCGCCGGGTAGTCGCCGGAGCCGGGGGTGCCGGCGAGGGCGTACACACCGGCGATGATCGGCGCGGAGGCGCTGGTGCCGCCGTAGACCGCCCAGCCGGAGCCGCCGTAGGTGTCGTAGACGGCCACGCCGGTGGCCGGGTCGGCGACCGCGGAGACGTCGGCCTCCATGCGCTTGGAGCAGCCGGCGTCGGTCTGCCAGCTCGGCTTCGGGTCGTACGCCGAGCAGCCGGAGCCGGTGCCCTCGGTGGAGCTGGTGTGCCACACCGACTCGCTCCAGCCGCGGGAGTTGGAGGCGGTGCTGAGCGCGGTGCCGCCGACGGCGGTCACGTACTGGGAGGTCGCCGGGTACTCGGCGCCGTAGGCGGAGTCGCCGGAGGAGACGGTGATGGCGACGCCCGGGTGCTTGAAGTACTGGGTGTCCTCGCCGGTCTGCGCGGACGACTCGTCGCCGCCCCAGCTGTTGGAGACGAACTTGGCGCCGAGCGAGACGGCCTCGTTCTCGGCGATGCCGAGGTCGGTGTCGTTCGCGGAGTTGGCCTCGACCAGGACGATGTTGCAGTTCGGGCAGACCGCGCTGACCATGTCGAGGTCCAGCGCCTCCTCGCCGGCCCATCCGGTGTCGTTGGTGGGCAGCGAGGTGGTCGAACCGGTCTGGCTGACCTGCTTGAAGCAGCCGTTGGCCTTGGTGCAGGCGGACAGGCCGTAGGTGGAGCGGTAAGTGGCCAGGTCCGACTCGGCGTTGGGGTCGTTGTAGGCGTCGACCACCGCGACCGTCAGGCCGCTGCCTCCGGTGGAGGGCAGGTTGTAGGCGCTGTGCAGGTTGGCCGGGGAGAGGCCTGAGGGCGCGGCGGCGGCGAGCGCCGAGGCGAGCCGCTGCTTGATGTCGGTGCGCCGCTGGGCGAAGCAGGACGCGTGGCCCGGCTCGGCGGTGGCGCACAGGTGGGTGGTGGGGACCTTCTGGCCGGCCTTGCCGGTGGAGTGGAAGGTCTGCCGCTGGGGGGCGGTCAGCGCCTTGGCGTTCTGGGCGGCCCGCGAGGTGTGGGGAGCGGGTGCGGCGGCCTGGGCCCCGGCCGCCGGCGCCGCGGCCAGTCCGGCGACGGTGAGGGCGAGGGCGGGAAGGGCGATGGACAGAAGTCTTCGCAGACTCCGTCTCCGGCCGCTCGGGCGCGACTCACGCATGGGTACTGCCTCCATGGGGAAGTGGGGTTTCTCGCACTGGTCGGGCAGGCCCGTGACGCGCGTAGCGGCGGCAGAACCGCGCAGTCATGAGCATGACACTCACACACCCCGTCGAATGTTCGTGACATGACAGGGTGTGTGCGGGAGGAACGTAGCCCCGGGGCGAGGAGACCCGGCAGTACCGGAGGGAATTCTTTGCCCCTCCATAGGATGAGGTTGGCCCCCTCATAGGAGGGGGCTGGCCTGCGCTTGATCCGGGCTGTGCTCGAGACGAGCCGGGCTTGGTCCGGCTAGGCCCAGAGCTGGCCATGCAGCGTCTCGATGGCCTCCTCGGTGGTGGCCGCCGTGTAGACGCCGGTGGAGAGGTACTTCCAGCCGCCGTCGGCCACGATGAAGACGATGTCCGCGCGCTCGCCCGCCTTGACCGCCTTCTTGCCGACGCCGATCGCCGCGTGCAACGCGGCACCGGTCGAGACGCCCGCGAAGATGCCCTCCTGCTGGAGGAGTTCCCGGGTGCGGGTGACCGCGTCGGCGGAGCCGACCGAGAAGCGGGTGGTGAGGACGGAGGCGTCGTACAGCTCCGGTACGAAGCCCTCGTCGAGGTTGCGCAGGCCGTACACCAGGTCGTCGTAGCGCGGTTCGGCGGCGACGATCTTCACGTCCGGCTTGTGCTCGCGCAGGTAGCGGCCGACGCCCATGAGGGTGCCGGTGGTGCCGAGGCCCGCGACGAAGTGGGTGACGGAGGGGAGGTCCGCGAGGATCTCCGGGCCCGTCGTCGCGTAGTGGGCGCCCGCGTTGTCCGGGTTGCCGTACTGGTAGAGCATCACCCAGTCGGGGTGCTCGGCGGCCAGTTCCTTGGCCACGCGTACGGCGGTGTTCGAGCCGCCCGCGGCCGGGGAGGAGATGATCTCGGCGCCCCACATGCCGAGCAGGTCCCGGCGCTCCTGCGAGGTGTTCTCGGGCATCACGCAGACCATGCGGTAGCCCTTGAGCTTGGCGGCCATCGCGAGGGAGATGCCGGTGTTGCCCGAGGTGGGTTCGAGGATCGTGCACCCGGGGGTCAGGCGGCCGTCCTTCTCCGCCTGCTCGATCATGTGCAGGGCCGGGCGGTCCTTGACCGAGCCGGTCGGGTTGCGGTCCTCCAGCTTGGCCCAGATCCGGACCTCAGGGGACGGCGAGAGCCGCGGCAGGCGCACCAGAGGGGTGTTGCCCACCGCGGCCAGCGGGGAGTCGTAGCGCATCGCTGCTCAGCGACCGATCAGGCCATGCCGCCGGCGACGGCCGGCAGGATCGTCACGGTGTCGCCGTCGGACAGCTTGGTGCCGATGCCGTCGACGAAGCGGACGTCCTCGTCGTTCAGGTACACGTTGACGAAGCGGCGCAGCTGGCCGTTGTCCACGATGCGGGCCTGGATGCCCGCGTGCCGCGTCTCGAGGTCGGCGAAGAGGTCGGCGAGGGTCTCACCGCTGGCCTCCACCGCCTTCTGACCGTCGGTGTACTGGCGGAGGATGGTGGGGATGCGGACCTCGATGGCCATGGTTGCGGGCTCCTGTCGGAAAGGGTTCGTCGGTTCGGTGTGCGCACGGCGGCGCGAAGCGGCGCGCCGCGGCTCACGGCCGTACGGCGGCGGGGGAACGTCAACAGATGGCGCTGTTCAGCCTGCACAGGTCGACGTGCAGCCGCGCCACGAGCAGGATGCCCGGCGCCTTCTCGCTCACGTCGTTCAGAACCATGGGCTCATCGTATCGATTCCCGGTCCGGGTCCTGGAATGTGATCCCACATGACGGACGGATTCCAACCAAGGGCTGAGATCAGTACGCCTCCACGACCTTGACCTCCTCCTCCGTGACCTCGCCCTCGAGGATCCGGAAGGAGCGGAACTGGAACTCGCCGAGGCCGTCGGCGTCCGCGGTGGAGACCAGGACGTAGTGCGCGCCCGGCTCGTTGGCGTAGCCGATGTCGGTGCGGGAGGGGTAGGCCTCGGTCGCGGTGTGGGAGTGGTAGATGATCACCGGCTCCTCGTCGCGGTCGTCCATCTCGCGGTAGAGCTTGAGCAGGTCCTGCGAGTCGAACTCGTAGAACGTGGGCGAGCGGGCCGCGTTCAGCATCGGGATGAAGCGCTCGGGGCGGCCGGCGCCCACCGGGCCGGCGACCACGCCGCACGCCTCGTCGGGGTGGTCCTCGCGCGCGTGGGCGACGATCTGGTCGTACAGGGCCTGGGTGATGGTCAGCATGGGGGTCAGGATAAGCAGAGGGGCCGTCCCGTACCGAGGTGTGGTACGGGACGGCCCACATGATGGACGTCCTGAGCGGCGGCCGCCGAGAGCGCCACGAGTGCTCTCGGTGGCCGGACGTCCTGGGAGGGGTCTTGCGCGGTGGTCAGCCCACCTTCTCCAGCTCCGGCTCGTGGCGCTCGGTGACCTGCGGGTTGCGGGCCTTCAGGACCGCCCAGCCGACGCCGAGGGCAGCGGCCCAGCCGGCCATCACGTAGAGGCAGACGCGGGAGTCGGCGTCGTACGCGATCAGACCGGTGACGAAGAGCAGGAACACGATGGCGATCCAGCTGCACACCGCGCCGCCCGGCGCCGGGAAGGAGGAGGCCGGCAGCCGGCCCGCGACGACCGCGCGGCGGTACAGGACGTGGCTGATCAGGATCATCAGCCAGGTCCAGATGCCGGCCGCGGTGGCGACGGAGGTGACGTAGCCGAACGCCTTCTCCGGAACGATGTAGTTGAGGACCACGCCGATGGCCATGAAGGCGACGGAGACCGTGATGCCGAGCGCCGGGGTCTTCGACGTCGACAGCCGGCTGAACGCCTTCGGGGCCTCGCCGTTGTCGGCCAGGGTGCGCAGCATGCGGCCCGTGGAGTACATGCCGGAGTTGCAGGAGGACAGGGCCGCGGTCAGCACGACGAAGTTGACGATGCCCGCGCCGGCCGGGATGCCGATCACCGCGAACGCCTTCACGAAGGGGCTGACGCCCGCCGCGAACTCGGTCCACTTCACCACGCACAGGATGACGGTGAGGGCACCGACGTAGAACAGCGCGATGCGCCAGGGCAGGGTGTTGATCGCCTTCGGGAGGGTCTTCTCCGGGTTCTCGGACTCGCCGGCGGTGACGCCGACCAGCTCGACCGCGAGGTAGGCGAACATGACGCCCTGCAGGGTCATCAGGGACGAGCCGATGCCCTTGGGGAAGAAGCCGTCGAACTGCCAGAGGTTGGCCACGTGGGCCGTGTCGCCGGCGGCGCTGAAGCCGAAGGTCAGCACGCCCAGACCGATCACGATCATGCCGATCAGCGCGGTGACCTTGACCATCGAGAACCAGAACTCGATCTCACCGAAGAGCTTCACCGAGATCAGGTTGGCCACGAACAGGACGACCAGGAAGACCAGCGCGGTCACCCACTGCGGGACGGCCGGGAACCAGTAGTTCACGTAGATGGCGGCGGCCGTCAGCTCGGCCATGCCGGTGACCACCCACATCAGCCAGTACGTCCAGCCGGTGAAGTAGCCGAAGAACGGGCCGAGGAACTCGCGGGAGTACTCGGCGAAGGATCCCGAGACCGGGCGATAGAGCAGCAGCTCGCCCAGGGCCCGCATGATGAAGAAGACGATCGCGCCCGCGAGGGCGTACATCAGGATGAGGCTGGGGCCGGCCTTGGCGATGTTGGCCCCGGCTCCCAGGAACAGGCCGACGCCGATGGCGCCGCCGATCGCGATCATCTGGACCTGACGGCTGCCGAGCCCGCGCTCGTACCCCTCCTCAGGGGCGTTGGTGACCTTCTCAGAGGTCATGTGTGGTGCGCCTTTCTCCATGCCGACCCGGGCCTTTCGTCGGCCTCGGATCGGGTTTCGATCCCCCCGGATGGATGGAGCTGGGCGGGTTTCGCGAGCCCGCCCGTGCCTGGCCGGCGGTCGCCGGCTCGGTGGCGCACCCGGCCGGACATGGGTGGTGTTCGGCCGGGCGGTCGTGAAGATTTATCACGGCCGCAATATTGATCACAGAGGGGCGTTGTGGCGCATCACACAGGGAAAAGTGGACAAAGTGCGCCCAAAAGCGGCAAACATGGCCGCAACGGTGACGGGATCGTTATCCGGATTTGAGCGTCCTCTGAGCGAACACCGAAGGGTGACAAGTCAGGGCATAAGGGTGGTCACGAGCGTTTCCTGGAGGCCACCCAGCCACAGATAGGCCAGCACCATGGGCTTGCGCGGGTCCTCGTCCGGGAGCCGGTAGAGCAGGTCGGTGTCGTCCTCGTCGGTGATCTCCAGCCGGGCGCCGATCGCCAGCCGCAGATCGTTGAGGGCGCCGAGCCAGCGCCTCGACTCCTCCGGGGAGAGCTTGAGGACCGCACCGCCCTCGTCCACCGGGGCCAGCGCGTCCAGGGTGCGGATCACCGCGAGGGCGTTGTCCCGCTTGCCGGCCCTGAGGTCGTTCTCGGTGTAGCGGCGGAACTCGGCCGAGTGGGCCTGCCGCTCCTCGGCCTCGGCCGTCGAGCCGGCCTCCTGCTCCGGGTCGCTGTAGGCGTCCGGGAAGAGCCTTCTGAGGACCGGGTCGCTGGGCGGCTCGCTCGGGCCCTCGGCGAAGAGCTCGGCCAGCGGGTCGCCCGGGGCGTCCGCTCCGGGGCCGGGCCCGATGAGCTCCAGGAGCTGGACGGCCAGCGACCTGATGATGGAGATCTCGACGTCGTCGAGCGCGACGGCGGCGCCGCCACCGGGAATCGGTTCGAAATGTCCGGGCATCTGAGAGGTTCGCTACTTCCGGTCCTGCTGGAGGGTGGCCCACAGACCGTAGCCGTGCATCGCCTGCACGTCGCGTTCCATCTCCTCGCGACTGCCGCTGGAGACGACGGCCCGGCCCTTGTGGTGGACGTCGAGCATGAGCTTGGTGGCCTTGTCCTTGGTGTAGCCGAAGTACGACTGGAAGACGTACGTCACATAGCTCATGAGGTTGACCGGGTCGTTGTGGACGATCGTGATCCAGGGGACGTCGGGTTCGGGTACGGCGAAGACCTCCTCCGCCGACTCGGTGCGTTCGATCTCTACGGGCGCGGGTGACGTCACACAGCCCATGCTGCCACGCACGCCACAAATCGTCACACTGACGAAATGGGGGTACGATGCATTGCCATGAACACAGCGGACCTTGGGCTGCCGGTGAACGTTCCCTCGACGGCGCTCTTCACGGACCAGTACGAGCTGACGATGCTGCAGGCCGCCCTGCGGGCCGGTACGGCAGAGCGGCGCAGCGTGTTCGAGGTCTTCACCCGCAGGCTGCCGGACGGGCGCCGCTACGGCGTGGTGGCCGGCACCGGACGGGTCCTGGACGCGGTGGAGAACTTCCGCTTCGACGAGGGCGTGCTCGGCTTCCTGCGGGAGCGGGGGATCGTCGACGAGGAGACCCTGAAGTGGCTCGCCGGCTACCGCTTCAGCGGTGACGTCTGGGGCTATCCCGAGGGCGAGGTGTACTTCCCCGGCTCGCCGATCATGCGGGTCGAGGGCACCTTCGCCGAGTGCGTGCTCCTGGAGACCGTGATCCTGTCCATCCTCAACCACGACTCGGCGATCGCGGCCGCCGCCTCCCGGATGGCCTCCGCCGCCGGTGACCGGCCGCTGATCGAGATGGGTGCCCGGCGCACCCACGAGCTGTCCGCCGTGGCCGCCGCGCGGGCCGCCTACGTCGGCGGCTTCGCGACCACCTCCGACCTCGCGGCCGGCTTCCGGTACGGCATCCCGACCGTCGGCACCTCCGCGCACGCCTTCACCCTGCTGCACGACCGGGAGCGGGACGCCTTCCAGGCGCAGGTGGACTCCCTGGGCAGGGGCACGACCCTGCTGGTGGACACCTACGACGTCGCCGAGGCGGTCCGCACGGCGGTGGAGGTGGCCGGTCCCGAGCTGGGCGCGGTGCGCATCGACTCCGGCGACCTGCTGCTCGTCGCGCACCGGGTGCGGCACCAGCTGGACGAGCTGGGGGCGACCGGTACGAAGATCGTCGTGACCTCGGATCTGGACGAGTACGCCATCGCCTCCCTGGCGGCGGCGCCCGTGGACGCGTACGGCGTCGGCACGCAGCTGGTGACCGGCTCGGGCCACCCGACCGCCTCCATGGTCTACAAGCTGGTCGCGCGCGCCGAGACCACCGACCCGAAGGCACCCCTGGTGCCGGTCGCGAAGAAGTCCACCGGGGGCAAGACCTCGATCGGCGGGCGCAAGTGGGCGGCCCGGCGGCTGGACGAGGAGCGGGTGGCCGAGGCCGAGGTCGTCGGCACCGGGCCGGTGCCGGCCGAGCTGGCCGACCGGCAGCTGCTGGTGCAGCTGGTCAAGGGCGGCGAGGTCGTGACGCGCGAGCCGCTCGACGTGCCCCGCGAGCGGCACATCGCCGCGCGGGCCAATCTGCCGCTGTCCGCCATCCAGCTCTCCCGGGGGGAACCCGTCCTTCCGACGGAGTACCTCCCGGGGCGCTCGGGTAGCTAAAGCGCGACCGCCGTCCGCGCCCGCCGACGCCCCCTCCCGCAGGGGCGCCAAAGTCTCTAGGCTCAGTTACTTAACCCACAGTCGAAGGACACCCAGCATGCGCCGCGCCTTGATCGTCGTAGACGTGCAGAACGACTTCTGCGAGGGGGGCAGCCTCGCGGTCGCCGGTGGTGCCGACGTGGCCGCCGCCATCACCGAGCTGATCGGCCAGGCGGGGGGCACCGGATACCGCCATGTGGTCGCCACCCGTGACCACCACATCGCGCCCGGTGGGCACTTCGCGGACAACCCCGACTTCGTCCGCTCCTGGCCCGCGCACTGCGTGGCGGGCACGGAGGGGGTGGGCTTCCACCCGAACTTCGCACCGGCCGTCGCGTCCGGGGCGGTGGACGCGGTGTTCGACAAGGGGGCGTACTCGGCGGCGTACAGCGGCTTCGAGGGCACCGACGAGAACGGGGACTCCCTGGCCGAGTGGCTGCGCGCCCGCCACATCGACGAGGTCGACGTGGTCGGCATAGCGACGGACCACTGCGTACGCGCCACCGCGCTGGACGCGGCGAGGGAGGGCTTCCGCGCCCAGGTCCTGCTGGACCTCACGGCGGGCGTCGCCCCCGAGACCACGGAACGGGCGCTGGAGGAGCTGCGCCAGGCCGGGGTGGAACTCACGGGCAAGCCGGTCGTCAGCGGGTAGGACCGCTTCCGCGAAGGCGCCGGGTGACGGACGGCGCCGGGCAGCCGGCTCGGGCGCGCGGGGAACCGCGCGGTCGGCCGGCAGGCCGGTCGACCGGGTCCCCGCGCACCCGCCGCCCGTCCCGGCTCAGCCCTGCACCACCGCCGAGCTGCGCAGCAACGCCCGGATGGGGTGCCACAGCTCGACCGAGACGACACCGTTGTCAGGTGCCGTCCGCCATATGAGGCCATCGGGATGATGAAGGACCGCCGTGATCTCGTCCGGGGTCGGCGGGGCCGCGTTGCCCCGCAGGTAGATCGCCCGCAGGCCCAGGTTGCGCAGGCGCGTCAGCGCGCGGGCGCGGTTCTGGGCGTGGACCAGTACGCGCACCCCGTCGGCGCCGCCGGCCGGGCTGGGCAGATTCAGTGCCACCACCACCGTGCCGTTCGGCAGCTTGCAGAAGCCTCCTGCGGCCATGCGGTCACATCCCCGTTTCGGTCGGTGTCAATAAGCGAGCCACAGGACGCACCTAAACACGATCGGCGGCGACCCGCCAGGGGGTCACCGCCGATACGCTTCTGACCTGCGGAAATATCCGCTACTTCACCGCCGGGCCGACTTCCAGCTCGATCGTCGAGCCATCCTTGGCCTGCTTGATGATCTTGATCTTGGTGTTGGTGTCAGTGATCTTGACACCACCGGTCGGGTTCGACACGTCGTAGTAGGTGCTGGTGCGGTCGTTGAAGACCGACACCCCCTTCTGCGACTTGATCTTGGTCGCCTTGTCCGCCTTGTGCAGCGTGAAGCCGTCCGTGGCGTCCAGGCTGAACGGCGAGTCGTAGGCCTGGATGCGGTTGCGCAGCAGCGTGCCGTCGGACCACTTCAGCGCCTTCGGGTGCGCGTCGATCGGCAGGATCAGACCGGTGCCCGGGTGGCCGTTGGTGGAGTTGGTGTTGTTGTCCGCCTGGGAGGTGTCCCACTTCCAGATCAACAGGCCGTTCTGGTACGGGTAGTGCTCCACCCAGTCCGGACGGCTCGCGAAACCGAAGTTGTACGGGCCGACCTTCAGGGTCTTGTCGTACGAGACGTACTGGCGGTTCTCGGCGATGTAGTACTGCTTGTAGTCCTTGGTGAAGGACGCGCCGATGCGGGAGAAGCCGGTGGCGGTCCAAGCGGCGTCCGCGCTCTCGGCGTTGTCGGAGAAGAGCGGGGTACCGTCCGCGGTCACCGTGATCTCGTCGGCCGCGAAGCCCTTCAGGGCCACACCGCCGTCGCTCTGGTAGCGGAAGCGCAGGTCGATCTTCTTGCCCGCGTAGGCGTCCAGCGAGTACGACAGCTTCTTGTAGCCGTCGACCGTGCCGGTCAGGGCCGGCTTGCCGGAGCCGTCGCGCGGGATGGCCTGGCCGTCCACCGTGCCGTCGAGCGCGGTCCAGTTGGCGCCGCCGTCGGTCGACACCTCGGTGTAGAGGTAGTCGTAGCCGTTCTCGATGTCGTACCAGCCGTCGAGGTTGAGCGCGGCCGACGACTTGCCGGTGAGGTCCACCGAACGGGTCAGCGTGTTCTTGAGGTTGTCACCGCTGCCGCTCCACCACTGGGTCGCGCCCTGCGCCGGGGTGACGATCTCGGTCTTGACGGCCTTGTCCGGCAGGGAGACGACCAGCGCCTGACGGTACTTGGTGTTGTACTCGGCGAGGCCCAGCTTGTGCCAGGAGGAGACGCCGGCCTTGCCGGAGTCGTAGTTCAGCCAGCCCAGCTGCAGCTTGTCCCAGGCGTTCATGTCGCCGGGCAGGTCGCCGATGGACTCCTTGCCGGTGCCCAGCCAGGAGCCGGAGGACATCAGGGTCCAGAAGCCGGTGGAGTTGTCGCCGCCGGCGGTGTCGTACTCGTCCGGCAGACCGAGGTCGTGGCCGTACTCGTGGGCGAAGACACCGAGGCCGCCGTTCTCCGGCTGGATGGTGTAGTCGCCGACCCAGACACCGGTGTCGCCGACCTGCGCGCCGCCGAGCTTGTTCTCCGAGGGGCCGGTGGCGCCGGCGTCGGTGCCGAAGGCGTACCAGCGGTGGGCCCAGATCGCGTCCGTACCCTGCGCGCCGCCGCCCGCGGACTCGTCCTCACCGGCGTGCACGATCTGGAAGTGGTCGACGTAGCCGTCGGGCTCGTTGAAGTTGCCGTCGCCGTCGTAGTCGTAGCGGTCCCACTGGTCGTACTTGGCCAGGTCCGCCTTGATGTCGGCGTCGGTCTTGCCGGCCGCCTTCTGCTTGGCGACCCAGGCGTTCAGACCGTCGCTGACGACGTTCCACACGCTCGGGCAGTTGGTGGAGCCGCAGGCGTTGTTGCCGTACCGGGCCTCGTTGTAGGGGACCTTGACCCAGTCCGTGACCTCACCGTCGACCGAGTAGCGGCCCGAGGACTGCTTCTCGTAGTACTTCTTCAGCGACTCGGTCTTCTTGCCGGTGCCGAAGTAGAGGTCCTGGTAGTGCTTCTGGTTGTAGTCCTTCTGCCAGGCCGTCGAGTTGTCCTTCTTGCGGTCCGGCGCGGCGATCGTGTTGTGCTGCGGGCCCGCGGTGCCACCGTACTTGGGGTCCGTCTGGTCCCCGAACTCCACCAGGATGGTGAAGATCTTGTCGGTCTTCTCGCGGCTCAGCTCGACGTACTTGCTGTCGCCCTTCTTGCTCTTGAGCTGGACGACCTTCGAGCCGTTGCGCTCCTTGGCCTTGGCCTTGCCCGATATGAGCTGGTTCAGGGCCTCCTGACGCTGTGCCCGCTGGGTCTTGCTCAACGGGCCGTCGAGGTCGTGCGCCTGCTGCTTCACCGGGGCCGGGTCGTGCCGGTTCACGGCGGCCGACCGGGCGGTGGTGCTCGCCTCCGCGACGGCGAAGGTCGCGAACGAGGCGGAAGCCGCGGCGAGGGCCACACCGATCGCTGCGGCTCTGAACGTCCAGGGTCTACTGGTCACTTGATGAGTTCCTCCCCCGCGCCGCGCGCACGGACAGGGGGTCCTGGTCTCGGAAGGATCCGCGCGCGCACGTTCAACGCGTGTAATCAAGTGACGACATTTGACTAGAGGTTTAGAAGAAAAGACAGACCTTGACTTGAGCAGGACAAGTGCACTATGCGGAGCTGCCGTTCGCTTTACGAACGTCCGCGCGAGCAGGCCAACGGGCGCGTGCGCCCGTCCACTTGCCGGACGCCATGACTCCGTGCGCCCCCTGTGCACCGGCACCGTGGGTTAGGTCACGCTTACCGGGCGTCCCGTTCGGGCATGCACGCGAATAGAGTCGAAACGGCACCCCCCGACCTCCAGCTTCCGAGGACACGATTGCCATGCCTCGTCCGACTGCCGCACAGATCGCCTACGGTTCGTGCACCGTGATCTTCTCGACGCTCGCCATGCTGCTGCTGTCCCGGACGAGTTCGGGCCTCGGGGTCGCTGTCATCGCCTTCGCGGCGCTCACCCTGGGGTTGCTGGTGGCCATGACGGTGCCACTGCCGAGGTCCCGCACGGCCCAGACGGAGACCGAGGCCGCGCCCGAGGAGGAGCGCGTGCCTACGGCGATCTGACCCGCGTACGCGAGAGCGGGGGGGGGGGGGGCGGCGGGAGGGAGACACTCTCCCGCCCGGATACCCCCCCATTCTCCCCGTTTTCCCTCCCCCCCTCCTTTGCTCCCCT
>NZ_JBWKFL010000004.1:378573-399238 GCF_056434305.1 Streptomyces sp. NPDC044061
AGGCGGGCTGGTTCCTTGCTTGGGGAGGGCTGGGTGCTTCACTCACTCCGCCCCTCTTACGGGAGGGGGGCGGTTCCGTGACTGTCACGGAACCGCCGCTCTCGTACGGGCACCCATCGCGGCTCAACGGGTGCTGACCACCACCGTTTTGGCCGCCTTGTCGTGCAGGCCCTGTTTGTAGGGTTTGTCGAAGAAGCTCCAGCCACCGCAGATCGCCGTCCAGATGCAGGCACAGCAGAAGGCGAACGGCAGCCATAGCACCAGGGCGCGGATGAACGAGGTCTGTGTGGCGGGGGTGGAGCCGTTGTCCAGGTTGGCCACCCGCATGCTGAGCCACTTCTTGCCGAGGGTCTGTCCCGTCCTGGCGATCAGGAAGGTGTCGTAGGCGACGTAGCAGACCGCGACGATGATGGCCTGCCCGGCGGACCGGGCCACGTCCATCCCGGCACCGTTGACCGAGTAGTTGCGGACTCCGAACAGCAGCGTGAGCAGCCAGACGACGATGCCGACGAGGATCATGTCGATGATCCGCGCCAGGGTCCGCTTGCCGCTGTCGGCGAGCGGCGGCATGCCGGCGAGGGGGTCCGCGGGGTAGCCAGGGCCGCCGTAGGGCCCGCCGGCGCCGTACGGGCCACCGCCGTAGGGCGGGGGCTGCTGGCCGCCGTAGGGCGGAGGTTGCCGGCCGTCCTGGGGCGGATGCTGCCAGCCACCCGGCGGGGGCGGCTGTTCGCCCCCGGGCGGCGGGGGCTGACCGCCGGGCGGCGGGGGCTGCTGAGCGCCGTGCGGGGCGTCGTACGGCGAGCCCGACCCCTGCTCCGAGGGGGGCCGCTTCCTGAACGGGTCCTCCTCGGGGGGCTGCTCTCCGGAGCCGGGGGGCGGTTCACTGCTCATGGCCCGAGTGCACCGCGAACTCCCCGGCTCCGCATCCGGCGGGCGGCCGTACGGGGTACGGGGTACGGGCCCGCTCGGTCAGCGCGCCACGAAGGTGTGGGCCGCCTTGTCGTGCCAGCACTGGTGCCAGGGCCGGTCGAACAGGCACCACAGCACGCCGAGGATCCCGATGCCGAGCAGGCCGGGGATGCTGTAGACCAGCCAGCGGCGCAGGGCCGCGCCGAACGTCGGGGGCTCATGGGCCTCGATGTCCCGGACCTCCAGACCGCACAGCTTCTTGCCCAGGGTCCGGCCCCACTTGGCGGTCGGCAGCACCTCGTACAGGACACCGAAGAGGAGCAGGACCGCGAGGACGATGCCGAGGGACGGGCCCGTCGTGCCGTCGAGCAGCCATACGGTGACGGTACGGCCGGACAGCTTGGCCTCGTCGATCTTCTGCTGAACGTGGTCGACCGCACTGGTGCCGAGCGGGACCGCCGCCGCGGCGGTGACGGCGCCGAGGACCAGGCTGTCGATCAGGCGGGCGGCGAACCGCTTGCCGAGACCGGCCGGGCGGGCCGCAGCCTGCCGGCGCGCGACCGCCTGGAACGGGTCCTCCACCGGCGGCTTCCAGGGCGCCACCGGCTGCTCGTCCGCGCCGCCGGCCAGCCGGTGCACCTGCTGGGCCCAGGAGCTCTGACCGCCGCCGGGGCCCGCGGTCAGGGGGGTACCGGGGGCGGCCTGCTGGGGGCCCGTCTGCTGCGGCACGGCGGGCGCCACGCCGGACGGGGAGACCTGGGGCGGCTGCGCGGCTGCGGCCCGGGCGGCGGCCGCCTTCCCGGCCCCGAAGCCCTGGCCCGCGGCCGGGCCGGGCTGTCCCGAGGGCGCCCCTGCCGGACCCTGCGCACCCGGACCGCCGGGCCCGGTCGCGGCAGCGCCACCCTGACCACCGGAGCCACCCCGCCCGGTGTGCGGCGACCCGACCGGCCCCTGGGCCCCGAAGCCGCCCACGGCCCCGGCAGGGCCGGGCGCCTGCCCGCCGGGGCCCGCCACGCCCGGGTCGCCGCCCGCTGCCCCCGGCCCGGAGCCGTACGCGCCGAAGCCCGCGCCCGCACCGGAGCCCGCGTCGAAGCCGTGCGCGCCCGAGGCGTCCGGGGTTCCGGCGGAGCCGCCCGGCCGGCCCTGCCCCGGCACCGGACGGAACGTCATCGTGCCGTCGTCCCTCACGGCCGCGGGGCCGGGGACCGGGCGACGGAAGATGAACGTGCCACCGGGGTCGGGGGTGTCGTCCTCCGTGGGCGGGATCGGCGTCGTGCCGTCGGCGCGGGTGGCGTGGCCGGCCGGCTGGAACGGGGTGTCCGCGGGGACCCTCGGGTCGGCGCCGAAGCCGGGCCGCCCGGCCCGCGCATCCGCGTCGGTGCCCCAGCCGGACGCCTGCTCCGGCCCGGAGGGATCCGGCTGCGGGTCCTCGTCGAAGAAGTGCGGGCCCGTCTCCTCGACGGACGGGACCGCCGGGCCGACGCCGGGCGGCGGGGCGAGCGGTTCGCCGTCCGTCGGCGCCGGCCGGCTGGTGCCCGGCACCCAGGAGGCGCCGTTCCAGTACCGGACGTAGCCGGGGATGGACGGGTCCGGGTAGTAGCCCTCGCGGGGCCTGTCGTCACCGGGTGCCGGGGTTGGGGCGCTCATGTCCGTCGTCCCGTATCTGCTCGGGGGTGGGATGGGGGCCTCCACATCTATCAGACCTGGGCATGCCACACCGCCAGTCCCGCCGGACCCACCCCTTTCGGGCAACGCCGTGCACGGATCCCGCACCCGTGCCGGAAAGATTTCCCGGAACCCGCGTAATGGCCGCACCCCTGCCCCCTCTCACCCGGTACGGGCCCGATCCGAGCGGCCCCGGCAGAGAGGAAACACAGGTCATGCGTCACACCGTGGTGGAGCGGGAGCTGGAGTTGAGGCTCGTCCTGTCGCCCGAGCGGAGCGTCCCGGTCCCGGCCCGGCTCGGGTACTGCTCCGACGATCCCTACGCCGTCCACATCGCCTTCCACGTCAACTCCGAGCATCCCGTCGACTGGACGTTCGCCCGGGAGCTGCTGGTGGAGGGGGTGTTCCGGCCGTGCGGGCACGGGGATGTGCGGGTGTGGCCGACCAAGGTCGACGGGCGCGGAGTCGTGCTGATGGCGCTGAGTTCGCCCGACGGTGAAGCCCTGCTGGAGGCGCCGGCCCCCCAGGTGTCGGCCTGGCTGGAGCGGACGCTGCGGGTGGTGCCCCCGGGCAGCGAGGGCGCGCAGCTGGGCATCGACGACGCGCTCGACCAGTTGCTCGCCCGGTGAGAGCCGTACGGGAGGCGTCAGAACAGCTTCCCCGGATTGAGGATCCCGAGCGGGTCGAACACCTGCTTCACCGCGCGCTGCATCTCCACGCCGACCGGGCCGATCTCCCGGGCCAGCCACTCCTTCTTGAGCACGCCCACCCCGTGCTCGCCGGTGATGGTGCCGCCGAGCTCCAGGCCCAGGGCCATGATCTCGTCGAAGGACTCACGGGCCCGCCGGGACTCGTCCTCGTCGCCGGCGTCGAAGCAGACCGTGGGGTGGGTGTTGCCGTCGCCGGCGTGCGCGCAGACACCGATGGTGAGCCCGTACTTGGCGGAGATCCGCTCGACGCCCTCGAGCAGCGCGCCGAGCCTGGAGCGGGGCACGCACACGTCGTCGATCATCGTCGTGCCCTTGACCGTCTCCAGCGCGGTCAGCGAGAGCCGCCGTGCCTGCAGGAGGAGTTCGGACTCGGCGACGTCGTCGGCCGGGACGACCTGCGTGGCGCCCGCGGCCTCGCACAGCGCGCCGAGGGCGGTGAGGTCGGCGGCCGGGTGCGGGGTGTCGAAGGCGGCCAGCAGCAGCGCCTCGGTGGTCTCCGGGAGACCCATGTGGGCGTAGTCGTTGACCGCCTTGACGGTCGTACGGTCCATCAGTTCGAGGAGGGACGGGACGTGTCCGCCCTCCATGATCCGGCACACCGCGTCGCAGGCGGCGGCCGCGGAGGCGAACTCTGCGGCCAGCACCAGCTGCTGCGGCGGCTTCGGCCTCAGCGCCAGCACGGCGCGCACGACGATGCCGAGCGAGCCCTCGGAGCCGACGAAGAGCCGGGTCAGGTCGTAGCCCGCCACTCCCTTGGCCGTGCGGCGGCCCGTGGACATCAGGCGGCCGTCGGCGAGGACGACCTCGAGACCGAGCACGTACTCGGCGGTCACGCCGTACTTCACACAGCACAGGCCGCCCGACCCCGTGCCGATGTTGCCGCCGATGGTGCACATCTCCCAGCTGGAGGGATCGGGCGGGTAGTACAGCCCGTGCTCCTCGACCGCGCGTGAGAGGGTCGCGTTGATCACCCCCGGTTCGACGACCGCGATACGGTCCACCGGGCTGATCTCGAGGATGCGGTCCATCTTGGTCAGGGACAGCACGATGCAGCCGTCGGTGGCGTTGGCGCCGCCGGACAGGCCGCTGCGGGCCCCCTGCGGGACGACCGGGACGCGCAGCTGGGTCGCGGTGCGCATGACGTGCTGGACCTCTTCGACCGTGCGCGGCAGAACGACCACGGCCGGGGCGCCGGCCGGGCAGAAGCTGGCCATGTCGTTGGCGTAGGAAAGGGTGACGTCGGGGTCGGTGAGGACGGCCTCGGCGGGCAGGCCGGCCAGGAGCCGGTCGGTGAGGTTACCGGTTGCTACAGCATCGTCGTCGCGATGCGCTTCGATACGGCTCATGATCACAGCGTGACACTCGGGGCCATCGGTGTGAACCCCGTCCGTGCCGTCCTTGGGCCACCCGGATGTGCTCGTCGTACTGGCGCACAGTGAGCGGCATGGAGATCCGACAGCACGGCCCCTCCGTCCCCGGTACGTCCCTGGTGGCCGAGCCGCCTCCGCCGCGCCGCCGGCGGTGGCCGCGGCGCGTGCTGGTCGCCGCGCTGGTGGGCGGGACCGCGGCGGGCGCGGTGCTGATGCTGCCGGCCGAACCGCAGCGCCGGGCCGCGCCGCCGCCCGTGGCGGGCCCGAAGGCGCAGCCGCAGGCCGTGGCACTGACCGCGGTCACCTCCGGGGTGCCGGCCGCGCTGCCCGACCTGGCCGCGCTGATCGAGCAGCAGGAGAGCAGGGTCCGGGCGCGGCCGCAGGACGCTCGGGCGTGGGCGGTGCTGGGGGCCGCGTACGTGGAGCGCGGGCGGCGCAGTGCCGACGCGGCGAACTACACGAAGGCCGAGCGGGCCCTGCTGACCTCGATGGAGGTGCGGAACACCGGGAACGCCGAGGCGCTGGACGGGCTGGCCGCGCTGGCGAACGCCCGCCGGGACTTCCCGGAGGCGAAACGATACGGCGAGCAGGCGTTGAAGCTGGCGCCGAAGCGGTGGACGGCGTATCCGCCGCTGATCGACGCCTACAACGGGCTCGGCGACTACAAGGCGGCCCGCGGCGCCCTGGACAAGCTGATGGGGCTGCGCACGGACGCGGCCGCGAAGCCCGCCGTGATGGCGCGGGCCTCGGCGGTGTACCGGGACCGGGGCTGGCGCGAGGACGCCGTGGCCCAGCTGACGGACGCGGCGACGACCGCCCGCGCACCCGCCGAGCAGGCCGCCTGTCTGACCGGGGTCGGACAGCTGGCCTGGGAGCGGGGCGACCGGCAGGACGCGCTGCGGCACTTCGAGGCGGCCCTACGTCTGGACCCGGACCAGCGGGCGGCGCTGTCGGGGAAGGGCAGGGCGCTGGCCGCGCTGGGCCGCACCGACGAGGCGATCGCCGCGTACCGGACGGCGCCGGCCAGGCAGCCTGACCCCCAGGACACCCTGGAGCTCGGCGAGTTGTACGAGTCGCTGGGGCAGTTCGATTCCGCCCAGGAGCAGTACGACCTGCTGCGGGACCGGGTACGGCGGGCGGTCGCGGGCGGGGTGGACGAGGAGCTGCTGATCGGGCAGTTCGAGGCGGACCACGGGGACGCGCAGGACGCGGTGGCGCGGTTGGAGGAGGAGTGGCAGCGCCAGCCCGGGATCGAGGTGGCAGACGCCCTCGGCTGGGCCCTGCACCGGGCAGGTGACGACAAGGAGGCGCTGACCTACGCCTCGATCGCCACGGACAAGGACAAGGGCGGCGGGGTGCGCAGCGCGCTGTACGTGTTCCACCGGGGCTTGATCGAGCAAGAGCTGGAGCGGTCCGGGCCGGCCCGGCGCCATCTCCAGGAGGCGCTGCGGATCAACCCGTACTTCTCGCCGCTGCGGGTGCCCGCGGCGGAGTCGGCGCTGCGGGAGCTGGGCGACGTACCGGAGGAGCCCCTGCCGGAGGACTAGGGATTGCCGGAGCCGTCCTGGGGCTTGTAGTACAGGGAGAACCTGCGCGCCCCGGGCTCCCCGGAGGCGAAGCCCATGTACAGGCGCGGGCCGCCCGTGTGCCGGACCGCCAGGCCCTCGGGTTCGCGGTGGTGCAGGGTGTGGGCCGCCCCGGTGCGGTGGCTCGCCAGGAGGTGGCCGGTGCGGATGTCGAGGCAGGACAGATAGGTGTTGCCGTGCTGGGCGGCCGGGTTGGTCCTGGCGTCGTAGGCGGTGCCGGCGAGTTGGTAGAGGTGGTCGCCGTGCAGGGCGTAGCCCTGGAAGGGGACGGCCGGGTCGGGGTGGGCGCCGGTCTGCGGGAAGTCGGCGAGCGGGCGCGCGTAGTCGCGGGCGACGAAGGCGGCCAGGTCCCAGACGCGGTAGCGCGGCACGTTCTCCAGCCGGTAGCGGATCGCCAGGCGGCGGGTGGCCGTGCAGAGGGTGGGCTGGTTGTTGCGTGAACCCTTGATCGGGTGACGGACGGTGACGTCCCTGGTGGTGCGGGTGACCCCGTCGGCGAATCGGAAGCGGGTGACTCCCTGGCCGTAGCCGTGCAGCGCGTCGGTCTCGGTCCAGATCCAGGCCGTGCCGTCGCGGTCGTTCTGCACGCCCATGCTCACGCCGTGCCCGAACCCCCTGAGGTACATGTGCCCGAGCCGCCTGCCCTGGTAGTCGAGGCGGTTGAGGCACAGGTCACCCTCCTCCAGGCCACCCTTGGTGACCTGGAGGACGTAGAGGTGGCGGTGCACCTCGTCGAAGGCGAAGGACTGGAGGATCGTGGGCTCCCGGAGCGTCGCCTTCTCGCGCATCCAGCGGACGGCCGGTACGGCGAGGTCGACGGGCTCCGTCACGGTCCCCCCTCGGATCGGGCGGGGACCCGTCCGTTACAGGTTGCCCCGCTTCTCCTGCTCGCGTTCGATCGCCTCGAAGAGCGCCTTGAAGTTGCCCTTTCCGAAGCCCATCGAACCGTGCCGCTCGATGAGTTCGAAGAAGACGGTCGGCCGGTCCTGGACCGGCTTGGTGAAGATCTGCAGAAGGTATCCGTCCTCGTCGCGGTCCGCCAGGATCTTCAGCTCGCGCAGTGTGTCGATCGGCACCCGGGTGTCCCCGACCCACTCGCCGAGGGTGTCGTAGTAGGAGTCCGGGGTGTCGAGGAACTCGACGCCGGCCGCGCGCATGGTGCGGACGGTCTGCACGATGTCGTTGGTGTTGAGCGCGATGTGCTGGACTCCGGCGCCGCCGTAGAACTCCAGGTACTCGTCGATCTGGGACTTCTTCTTGGCGATCGCGGGCTCGTTGATCGGGAACTTGACCTTGAGGGTGCCGTCCGCGACGACCTTCGACATCAGCGCGCTGTACTCGGTGGCGATGTCGTCGCCCACGAACTCCTTCATGTTCGTGAAGCCCATGACCTTGTTGTAGAACCCGACCCACTCGTTCATGCGGCCGAGTTCGACGTTGCCGACACAGTGGTCGACGGCCTGGAAGGTGCGCTGGGCCGGCGGTGCCACCATCGGCTTCACCGCCGCGTAGCCGGGCAGGTAGGGGCCGTCGTAGCCGGAGCGGTCGACCAGGGTGTGGCGGGTCTCGCCGTAGGTGGCGATCACGGCGAGGACGACCGTGCCGTGCTCGTCCTTCAGTTCGTACGGCTCGGCGATCGAGCGGGCGCCGTGCTCGACGGCGTACGCGTGGGCGGCGCGGGCGTCCGGGACCTCGATGGCCAGGTCGATGACGCCGTCGCCGTGCTCGGCCACGTGCTGGGCGAGGAACTGGCCCCAGGTGGTGCTCGGCTTGATGACCGAGGTGAGGACGAAGCGGGCGGAGCCGTTCTCGAGCACGTAGCTCGCGGTCTCGCGGCTTCCGTTCTCCGGTCCGGAGTAGGCGACCAGCTTCATGCCGAAGGCGGTGGAGTAGTAGTGCGCCGCCTGCTTGGCGTTGCCCACGGCGAAGACGACCGCGTCCATTCCCTTGACCGGGAAGGGGTCGGCCTGCCGGGCGGTCGCGTCGGGAGTGTGGTGTGTGGTCTGCGTCATGCCGGAAGGGTGGCCCCGCTCTGCAAGGTGCGCAATAGTTTGTGTTTTCACTGGGCAATCTGCTCAGCGCTACAGCCATCGGGGCGGTCTTTCTGTACAGGATGACCACTGCGGATAGAGAGTCGGGAGGTGCCATGGGGATCGATCGTCTGGACGGGCGGATCATCGTGCTGCTGGCCCGGGAGCCGCGCATCGGTGTGCTGGAGATGTCCCGGCGGCTGGGGGTCGCGCGGGGGACGGTCCAGGCGCGGCTCGACCGGCTTCAGTCGAACGGAGTGATCCGCGGATTCGGCCCCCAGGTGGACCCGGCGGCCCTCGGCTACCCGGTCACGGCGTTCGCCACGCTGCAGATCCGGCAGGGGCAGGGCCCCGACGTCCGCGCGCATCTCGCGACGGTTCCGGAGGTGCTGGAGCTGCTGACCACCACCGGCAGCGGGGACATGCTGTGCCGGCTGGTGGCGCGCTCGAACGCCGATCTGCAGCGGGTGATCGACCGGGTCGTCGGCTTCGAGGGCATCGTCCGGGCCTCCACGGCGATCGTCATGGAGAACCCCGTTCCGCTGCGGATCATCCCCCTGGTGGAGCAGGCCGCCGGGGACGAGGGAGAGGGGACCCCGCCGGGTCTGTGAAGCAGCCGCCTCCTCAAGGAAGTTGTTCCGAGGAAGTCGATGCAAAGAAGGCGTTGCAAAGAGAGCTTTGCATAGCTATCTTTGTACACATGACGGAGCACGAGGAACGGAAGCAGCGCCGGCTGGACGCACGCGCACTGCGGGGGCTCGCCCACCCGCTGCGGATGCAGCTGCTGGACGCCCTGCGGCAGCACGGTCCGGCCACCGCCTCCCAACTGGGCGCCCGGCTCGGCGAGTCCAGCGGCGCGACCAGCTATCACCTGCGCCAGCTCGCCGCCCACGGCTTCGTCGAGGACGCACCCGGGCACGGCAAGGGCCGGGAGCGCTGGTGGCGGGCCGTGGACCAGGGACTGGTCTTCGACAGCGCCGACTTCGAGGGCGCGGGACCCGAAGTGCGTGGGATGGCCGAGGCCTTCCTGCACGAGGTCGCCGGAACCCACGCCCGCGAGCTGTCCACCTGGCTCAGCACCCGGGCGCAGTGGTCCGGGGACTGGGGGGCCCGCTCCTCCGACATGAGCGACGCGACGCTACGGCTCACGCCCGAGCAGGCCGCCGAACTCGTCGAGAGGATGCACGCCCTGATCGACGAATTCCGGAGCCGCGGCACCGACGCGGACACGCCGGGCTCCGAGCAGGTACGGATCCACACGCACCTCTTCCCCATCGACACGAAGATCGACACGAAGTGAGAGGCCACGCCATGGACATCAGCACCCGGCTCGCCCAGCACCACGCCACCGACCTGCGCAGCGAGGCCACCGCGCACCGCCTCGCCGCCGAGGCGAAGCCCCCGGTGGAACTGCGCGCCCGCGTCGGCCGGGCCCTGATCGAGGTCGGGCTGCGGCTCGCCGCCCCCCAGCCGGCCTCCGCCCCCGCCCTCGTCTAACAGCTCGGAACCGAGCCCTTACCCCTTTCCAGCGCCACCAGGGAGTCGACCGCGCTCGTGAGCGTGGTCACCGGGACCAGCCGCAGCCCCTTGGGCAGCTCGGCCTTGGCATCGGCGCACTCGGCCTTCGGCACCAGGAAGACGGTGGCGCCGTCCCGCCGCGCGGCCTGTGTCTTGAGGGCCACCCCGCCCACCGCGCCGACCTTGCCGTCGGCGTCGATGGTCCCCGTGCCGGCGATGTCGCGGCCACCGGTGAGGTCGCCGCCGCTGCCGTCGCCGTGCAGCTTGTCGATGATCCCCAGGGTGAACAGCAGTCCCGCGCTGGGGCCGCCCACATCGGCGAGCTTCAGCTTGACCTTGACCTTGTCGGGGCTCAGGTCCAGGTGCTTCAGCGCCGCCCGGGTCGCCGCGTCCTGCGACTGCTGCATCTGCTCCGCGTTGTGCTTCTCGATCTCCTTGACGGTGTCGCCGCTCGGGTAGACCGCGTCGCGCGGCATGACGGCGCGGTCCGTGCGGAACCAGTTGCCGAACACGTCCCCGAGGGAGATCCGGGCGTCCGGGCCGGTCGCCTCGATGGTCGTCATCCGCAGCCGGCCGCTGGTCGTCCGGGTCGGCGCACCGGAGACGGTGATCACCGGGGTGCCCCGGTGATCACCCAGCACGTTCGCCGTCATCCCGGGCTCCGCCACCGAGAACGGCAGCGGCGCGAACACCGCGGTGGCGAGCAGCGCCACGACGGGCAGGGCACAGACGGCGACGGCCTGGGAACGCGTGAGACGTGAGAGCACGTCATCAATCTAACGTGACGGCCGACTGCGCCTGGCCCGGCAGGTCACCGCTCAGGCGGCGTACAGGTCCCGCCGCTCCCGGGTGAAGCGGCGCAGGGCGTCCGGCAGCGGCTCGATCCCGATGCCTGGTCCGGTCGGGACCGGGAGGTGGCCGTCCCGCAGGACGAACGGCTCGGTGAGGTCCTCGGCGAAGTAGCGGGAGGAGGCCGAGGTGTCGCCGGGCAGGGTGAAGCCGGGGAGGGCGGCCAGGGCCAGGTTGGGTGCGCGGCCGATGCCGGTCTCCAGCATGCCGCCGCACCACACCGGGACCCCGTGCGCGTGGGCCACGTCGTGGACGCGGCGGGCCTCCAGGTAGCCGCCCACCCGGGCGGGCTTGACGTTGACCACCCGGCAGGCGTCCATGGCGATCGCGGAGGCGGTGTCGCGGGCGTGGTGAAGGGACTCGTCCAGACAGACCGGGGTGGCCAGGCGCTGCTGCAGCAGGGCGTGGGCGTGGAGGTTGTTCTCCTCCAGCGGCTCCTCGATCAGCAGGAGTGCGAACTCGTCCAGCCGCCGCAGGTGCTCGACGTCCGCGAGGGTGTAGGCGGTGTTGGCGTCGACCTGCAGGGGCAGCCCGGCGCCGAAGCGCTCGCGGACGGCCCGGACCGGCTCGACGTCCCAGCCGGGCTCGATCTTCAGCTTGATGCGGACGTACCCCTCGGCGAGGTAGCGCTCGACGTCGTCCAGCAGTTCGGGCACGGAGTTCTTGATGCCGACGGAGACCCCGGCGGCCACCCGGTCCCGTACGGCCCCCAGGTAGGTGGCGAGCGGCATGCCGTACGTCCGCAGCTCCGCGTCGAGCAGCGCCGTCTCCAGGGCCGCCTTCGCCAGCTCGTGCCCCTTGATCTTCGCCATGGCGGGCGCGAGCGCGGCCGTGGTGAGGTGCGGCCGGGCGGCGACGCGGGGCAGCAGGAAGTCACGCAGCACGAGCTCCGCGCCGGCCACGAACTCGGAGCAGTACAGCGGCTCGGGGTCGGCGGCGAACTCCGACCAGCCCTCGGCCGTGTCCGTCACGACGCGCAGCAGGAAGGTGTCCTTCGTCGTCATGGTGCCGAAGGACGTACGGAACGGGGTGACCAGCGGGATCGCCACGTGCACGATCTCGACGCGCTCCAGCTTCACGCGCCCTCCTCCGTCCGGGTCAGGGTGTACCAGCCGTCACGGGACATCCCGGTGGCCCGGAACCCCTCCGCGAAGGCCTCCAGGAACACCTCGCGCACCGCGTGCCGCCAGCGCAGCGCCGACGCCGGTTCGACGGCGCGCAGCCCGACGACGTCGTCCGGCACCCGGCACCACACGTGCCGGTCGTCGCGCCGTACGAGGGGCCCTCCGTCGGGTGCCGTGCGGACGACGGGCCCGTGGCTCTCCACGTCGTGCGGCGTTCTCGGCGCCACCAGGTCCCAGGTCACCGTCAGCCGGTCGCTCTCGTCGCCGTCGTTCACGCCGTCGGTCATGGGGCCGTAGAAGTCGACCAGGTACTCCGTGCCGACGGCGCCCAGCTTGACCAGGTTGAAGCGGGCGTTGCGGCCGACCAGCGGGTCGAAGGTCCAGCGCATGGTGCGGGCGCCGACACCGACGGCCCAGTCACGCTGGGCCAGCTTCACGGCGTGCCCGAGGCCCTTGTCGGCGGCTGCCACCAGGGAGTACGTGCCCCGCTCCGGGGCGAGGACGGCGACGGAGGCGCCGGCCAGCCGCTGCCCGGCGTACGCGGCGTGCACGGCTCCGCCCGCGTGCACCAGGCTGTGCAGCACCTCGGCCGGGTAGGGCGGGGCGGTGCGCGGGGTGTGCCAGACGTCGCTGAAGTGGTCGGCCACGGCCGCCAGCCCGGCGACGTCGTGGACGGTGCGGACGGTGACTCCTGCTGTCATGACTCCTGCTGTCATGGGACGAGTCTCGGAGGCGGCCGGGGCCGGTGTGTTGTGCGAGCGGCCAAGGCATGCGTAGGTTCGTTTGAGCATCAGCCAAGCCACCCCCCGAGGACCCCCATGGACGCGTGCACCCTCGGCGACCTGCTGGACGTCGTCGGCGGCACCGCCCTGCGCCTGCACACCGCCCCCGCCGGGCAGACCGTGCCGGTCGCCGAGGCGGTGCTGTACGACGGTCAGGCCCCGCTCCCCCGGCTGCCGGGCGCGCTGCTGCTCGCGGTCGGCGTGCGCGCGGCGGAGGCGGGGCCGCTGGTGCGGGCCGCGGCGGAGGCCGGGCTGACCGGGGTCGTGGTGCGGGGTGCCGACGGACCGGTCGCGGAGGCGGAGACGCACGGCGTCGCGCTGCTGTCGGTCGCCGAGGACGCGGCCTGGCACCAGGTCCACCTGCTGCTGGCCTCGGCCATCGGCGCCCGGCCGGCCGCCACCAGCGACACCGGTCTCGGTGACCTCTTCGCGCTGGCCGACGCGATCGCGGCCGGCGCCGGGGGCGCCACCGCCATCGAGGACCCCCGGCAGCGGCTCCTCGCCTACTCGACCGTCCCCGGGCAGCCGGTGGACGAGGACCGGCGGCAGGGCATCCTCGGCCTGCAGGTGCCTGCCAGCGCGGAGAACACCGAGCAGTACCGGCGGCTGTTCGCGGCCGACCGGCCGCTGCGGCTGCCCGCCCTGTCCGGCGGCGACCTGCCCCGGCTGGCGATGCCGGTGCGGGCCGGCGGCGAGACGCTCGGCTCGGTCTGGGTGATCGACGACGGCTCGCTCGCCCCGGACGCCGAGGACACCCTCGCCCAGGGGGCCGCCACGGCCGCGGTGCTCCTGCTCCGGGCCCGCGCGGCACGGGAACTGGCCCGGCACCGCGGCAGCGACCTGCTGCGCCGCCTGCTGGACGGCGCGACGGAGGCACCGGCGGCCGCTCAGCGCCTCGGAGTCGCGGGCCCGGCCCGGGTGGCCGCGTTCGTCCTGGACGCCGCGTCGAGCGTCCCGGACGCCGAGCGCACCGCGCTGCGCCTGCTGGACGTCGTACGCCTGCAGTGCGAGGCACGCTACGGGCGGCACGCGTGCGTGCTGCTGGACGGCGTGGTGTACGCCGTACTGCCGGGGCCCGGTGAGCGGCACAGGAAGCTGGCCGAGGACATCGTCGGGCGGGCCGGGCAGGCGCTGCGGGTGCCCGTGCGGGCGGCGCTGGGCGAGATGGTGCCGGACGCGGGCGGCCTCGCGGACTCCCGGGCGGACGCGGACCTGGTGCTGCGGGTGCTCGACGCGGAACTGCCGGTCGCCACGGTGGAGGAGGTGCGCCCGCGGGTGGCGCTGCTGCGGCTGGCCGAGGTGATGGGCGAGCGGAGGGAGCTGAACGCGGGCGCCTGGCGCCGGGTGCTGACCTACGACACCGAGCACGGCACGGAGTACGCGCGCACGCTCATCTGCTGGTTCGACGCGGGCTGCGACATGGCGGGCGCGGCGAAGCTCCTCGCCGTGCACCCCAACACCTGCCGCTACCGCCTCCGGCAGCTGCAGCAGCACGCCGGGGTCGATCTGGACGACCCCGACGAACGGCTGGTGCTGTGGCTTCAGTTGAGAACACTGGCCGGGCTCAACGGAGCCACCGCCTGAGCCCCTCCTCGCACCGCTCGAGGTGCTCCACGGGTACGTACTCCCCCGCCGTGTGGGCCAGGGACGGATCCCCGGGCCCGTAGTTGAGCGCGGGCACGCCGAGCGCGGCGAACCGGGCCACGTCCGTCCAGCCGAGCTTGGGCCGGGGCTCGGCGCCGAGCGCGGAGACGAGGGCGCCGACCCGGTCCAGACGCGGCGGGGCGCCCGCGACGGCCTCGGTGACCCGGACCTCGTACTCCGGGAAGAGCCCGCGCACGTACGCCTCCGCCTCCTCCGGCGAACGGCTGGGTGCGAAACGGCAGTTGACGGTCACGACGCACTCGTCCGGTACGACGTTCCCGGCGACCCCGGCGCGCACCGCGACGGCCCCGAGCCCCTCCCGGTACTCCAGCCCGTCCACGACGACCCGCTCGGGCCGGTGCTCGTCCAGCCGCCGCAGCACCGGGGCGGCCCGGTGGGCGGCGTTGACGCCCTGCCAGGCGCGTGCGGTGTGGGCGCGGGCGCCCTTGACCACGATGTCGGCGGTCAGGATGCCCTGGCAGCCGGCCTCGACACCGGCGTCCGAGGGCTCCATGAGGATCGCGAGGCCGGCCTCCTCGAGGAGCCCCGGCCGGGCGGCGGCGATCCGGGCGAGCCCGTTCCGGTCGCCCTCGACCTCCTCGCACTCGTAGAAGACGTAGGTCAGGTCGCGGGCGGGCTCGGTGACGGTGGCGGCCAGCCGCAGCGCCACCGCGACCCCGCCCTTCATGTCACAGGCGCCGAGCCCGTGGACGCGGCCGTCGGCGAGCCGGGAGGGCAGGTTCCCGGCGGCCGGGACGGTGTCCAGGTGGCCGGCGAGGAGCGCGCGTTCGGGCCGGCCGAGGGTGGTGCGGGCGACGACGGAGTTGCCCACGCGGTCGACGGTGAGGTGGGGCACGGCGCGCAGGGCCGTCTCCACGGCGTCCGCGATCCGGGCCTCCTCGCCGCTCTCGGAGGGGAGGTCGACGAGGGCGCGGGTGAGGGTGACGACGTCGGTGGTGAGGTCGAGGGTCATGCGAGGTCCTGCTCCTGGTGCGGGGCGAGCTTGGAGTGCCGGATGCCGTAGAGGCCGTAGATCACGAGTCCGACCGCCATCCACACCCCGAACGCGATCCAGGTGTCGGCGCCCAGGCTGCCCAGCATGTAGACGCAGAAGCCGACCCCGAGCAGGGGCGTGACCGGCGAGAACGGGACCCGGAAGGAGCGCGTGACGCCCGGGTCGCGTCGGCGCAGGATGACGACGGCCAGGTTGACCAGCATGAACGCGAACAGTGTGCCGATGCTGGTGGCGTCGGCGAGGCTGCCGAGCGGGACGAGGGCGGCGAGTACGGCGATGAACGCGGACACGATCACGGTGTTGGCGCGCGGCACCCCGGTGCGCGGGTGGACCTTGGCGAACAGCGGGGGCATCAGCCCGTCCCGGGCCATGGCGAACAGGATGCGGATCTGCCCGTACTGCACGGTGAGCACGACGCTGGTGGTGGCGACGACGGCCCCGACGGACAGCAGGATCGGCCACAGGTTCCCGCCGCCCACCGAGCGCACGAGCACCTCGCTCAGGGTCGCCTCGGTCCCCGCGAACTGCTTCCACGGCATCGCGCCGAGCGCGGCGACGGCGACGAGGACGTACAGGGCGGTGACCAGCACCAGGGAGAGGATGATCGCGCGGGGCAGGTCCCGTTGCGGGTTCCGCGCCTCCTCGCCCGCGGTGGAGGCGGCGTCGAAGCCGATGTAGGAGAAGAAGAGGGAGGCGGCACCGGCGCTCATGCCCGCGGCGCCGAGCGGGAAGAGCGGGTGGAAGTTGCCGGCGCGGAAGGCGGTGAAGGCGACCGCGCAGAAGAGGACGAGCGCGGCGATCTTCACCCCGACCATGATCGTGTTAGCGACCGCGCTCTCCTTCGCGCCCCGCAGCAGCACGACCATCGCGAGCACGACGATGAGGGCGGCCGGGATGTTGAGGGTGCCGCCGGCGCCGGGAGGCGCGCTGAGCGAGTCGGGCAGGGTCACACCGAAACAGAGGTCGAGCAGTTCGTTGACGTACTGCCCCCAGCCCACGGCCACGGCGGCCACCGACACCCCGTACTCCAGGATTAGGCACCATCCGCACACCCAGGCGACCAGCTCGCCGAGGGTGGCGTAGGCGTAGCTGTACGAGGAGCCCGAGCCCGGGATCATGCCGGCCAGCTCGGCGTAGGAGAGCGCCGAGAACAGGGCGGTGACCCCGGCGAGCACGAAGGAGACGACGATCGCGGGCCCGGCCTCGGGGACGGCCTGCCCGAGGACGACGAAGATGCCGGTGCCGAGGGTGGCGCCCACACTGAGCAGGGTCAGCTGGGCGACGCCCATGGTCCGCCTGAGCGGACTGGCCGCGGCTTCACCGACGAGTGTCCCCACCGCCTGCCGCCGGGTGAGCCGCCTGCCGCGACCCTCCTGCTGTCCGGCCTGTGGCCGGCTGTCGACTCTCTCCACCGTGCCGCTCCCTCCGCGTCGGGGCTGTATGGCCCTTGATGATGCGGAGGGGTGGCCTGCAGGGGGTGAGGGAATAGGCCAAAGGTGCGAGGCGGTGATTGGCGAGGCGGCCAAAGCACCGCTGCGACGGTGCTTCGACGTCGGTCAGCGCAGCGCTTCCGCGACCTCCCGGGCCGCGTCGACCACCCGCGGCCCCACCCTCTCCGGAACGGCGTCCGCGAGCATCACCACCCCGACGCTGCCCTCGACGCCGGTCACCCCGACGAGCGGCGCCGCGGCCCCGCTAGCCCCGGCCTCCAGTTCCCCGTGCGTCAGCGTGTACCCGGGATCACCCGACGGCGACTGCCGCGCGGCGAGGATCGCCTTGCCCGCGGCCCCGCGGTCCAGCGGGTGCCGGAAACCGGCCCGGTAGGCCACGTGGTAGTCCGTCCACGTCGGCTCGACCACGGCCACGGCCAGCGCCTCCGTTCCGTCCACCAACGTCAGATGGGCCGTCGCCCCTATGTCCTCGGCGAGCGAGCGCAGCGCGGGCAGCGCGGCCTCCCGCACCAGCGGATGCACCTGGCGGCCGAGGCGCAGCACTCCCAGACCCACCCGGGCTCGCCCACCCAGATCACGCCGGACGAGCGCGTGCTGCTCCAGCGTGGCGAGCAACCGGTACACCACGGTCCGGTTCACGCCCAGTTTGTTGGAAAGCTCGGTGACGGTCAGCCCGTGGTCCGTGTCGGCCAGCAGTTTGAGGACACGCAGTCCCCGGTCGAGCGTCTGGGAGGTCTCCGCGGTCACGACGCCCACTCCTTTGGCGGTGAGGTCGGCGGGCTCCCTGAGCGACAAATGCGGCACCGATTCCCGACGGCGACGCGCTTCAGAGGCCGCCGATCGGCAGGACGCCCGGCGGCTCCGGGCCATGTCGCTTCACGGCTGCGCTCCGCGGCGGCGCTGCCACGGGGCGTGTGCGTAGCGGGACATTAGCGAAGCCGGTTCGCTCAGCGGAAGCCTCCGTCCAGAATCCGGGCAAGGGCCGATCCGGCCTGCCAGGATTCGTCCGGATACGCGCACCGCGTCCGGGACGGTGGAGCCTCACTTCATACGGGTGGCCCACTCCTGCACCTTGGCGATCCGCTGCCGAAGCTGCCCGGCCGTCGCCTCGGCGCTCGGCGGCCCACCGCACACCCGCCGCAGCTCGGTGTGGATCACCCCGTGCGGCTTGCCGCTCTGGTGGACATAGGCGCTGACCATGGTGTTGAGCTGCTTGCGCAGCTCCATCATCTCCTTGTGGGTGACCACGGGCCGCCGCTCGGCGGGCAGTTCGAGCAGGTCGGCCTCGGTGTCCGGCTTCTTACGGCTGTGCGCGATCTGCCGGGCCTGCCGCTTCTGCAGCAGCAGTTGCACCTGCTCGGGTTCGAGCAGGCCCGGGATGCCGAGGTAGTCCTGCTCCTCCTCGCTCCCCGGGTGGGCCTGCATGCCGAACTCGGCGCCGTCGTAGAGCACCCGGTCGAAGACGGCGTCGGACTCCAGCGCCTCGAAGGGCAGCATGTCCTGCTCGCCGGTGTCCTCGTCCTGCTGCTTGTTCGCCTCCTCCATCTCCTTCTCGGATTCGGCGTACGGGTCCTCCTCGCCCTCCTTCTTCGGCTTGTCGAGGGCGTGGTCCCGCTCCTTCTCCATCTCGTTGGCGAAGGTCAGCAGGTCGGGCACGGTCGGCAGGAACACGGACGCGGTCTCGCCGCGCCGCCGGGACCGCACGAAACGCCCGACGGCCTGCGCGAAGAAGAGGGGGGTCGAGATGGTGGTGGCGTACACCCCGACCGCGAGCCGGGGCACGTCGACGCCCTCGGACACCATGCGGACCGCGACCATCCAGCGGTCGTTGCCGCCGCTGAAGTCGTCGATCCGCTTCGAGGCGCCGGCGTCGTCGGACAGCACGAGGGTCGCCTTCGTGCCGGTGATCTCCCGGATCAGCTTGGCGTAGGCGCGGGCCGAGTCCTGGTCGGAGGCGATGACGAGGGCACCGGCGTCCGGGATGGCCTTCCTCACCTCGGTCAGCCGCTGGTCGGCGGCGCGCAGCACGCTGGGCATCCACTCGCCGCGCGGGTCGAGCGCGGTGCGCCAGGCCTGGCTGACGGCGTCCTTGGTCATCGGCTCGCCGAGCCGGGCGGCGATCTCGTCACCGGCCTTGGTGCGCCAGCGCATGTTGCCGCTGTAGGAGAGGAAGATGACGGGCCGGACGACGTGGTCGGCGAGGGCGTTGCCGTAGCCGTAGGTGTAGTCGGCGGCGGAGCGCCGGATCCCGTCGGTCCCCTCCTCGTACGTCACGAAGGGGATCGGGTTGGTGTCGGACCGGAACGGCGTACCGGTCAGCGCGAGCCGGCGCGTGGCGGGCTCGAACGCCTCCAGGCAGGCCTCGCCCCAGGACTTGGAGTCACCGGCGTGGTGGATCTCGTCGAGGATCACGAGGGTCTTGCGCTGCTCGACGCGGTTGCGGTGCAGCATCGGCCGTACCCCGACACCCGCGTACGTGACCGCGACGCCGTCGTACTCCCGGCCGAGCGGGCCCGCGCTGTACTCGGGGTCGAGCTTGATGCCTATCCGGCCCGCGGCCTCCGCCCACTGCTTCTTCAGGTGCTCGGTGGGCGCGACCACGGTCACCTGCTGCACGACGTGGTGGTGCAGCAGCCAGGAGGCGAGGGTCAGCGCGAAGGTCGTCTTGCCGGCCCCGGGCGTGGCGACGGCAAGGAAGTCGCGCGGCTGCTCCTGGATGTACTTCTCCATCGCCCCCTGCTGCCAGGCACGCAGCTTGCTGGCGGTACCCCAGGGGGCCCGGCCCGGGAAGGCGGGCGAGAGGTGGTGGGAGTGAGCGGAGGAAGCGGCGGTAGTAGTCACGGTCTCCGTATGTATGGGGCTAGGGCGTCGGCTACGTATGACAACCGGGCCACCCTACCGGCGGCCCGACCCCGTCCATGCCCGGACGAGGCCGGGTCGCCCTCGGGTGGGACCCACGTCACAACCGCCACAGCCGCCCCGCGATCTCCCGCACCTCGCTCACGCCGCCCGTGGCCACATCGATGACCAGCGTGTACGCGGCGTCCTGGTCGACGCCGGCGAGATCGACACCGTTGAGGGCGAGGAAGGTGGCCGTGGCCGGCCAGGCGGTGCGCTTGTTGCCGTCGACGAGGGGGTGGTTGGCGGCGAGGGCGTGCAGCAGGGCGGGGGCCTGCTCGTACAGGTCCTCGTAGGCGGCCGTGCCGAACATCCGGGCCCGGGGCCGGTGCACGGCGGAGGCCGGCAGCCCGGGATCCCGCGCCTCGGGCGGCCGGCCGCCGAACGCGATCTCGGCGATGGCGGTGACGTCGGCGAGTGAGGTGGCGGCTCATTCGCCGAGCCTCCTCAGCAGGTCGGCATGACGGTGCGCGAGGCTCCGCGTGCGCGCGGGCGGCGGCCCCTTACCTCGTGCAGATACCGGCGTACGGCGTCCAGCACCACGTCGTCGACCGGGCGGCCGGACGCGTCGGCGAGGTCGTCCAGTGCCTGCCGGGTCGCGGGGTCGAGGGAGAAGGTCGGCTCAGGCATGGGGGGAGGCTGGAGCGCGGACCTGCGGTGCCGGTAACGATTTCGGCGAGGTCGACGGGACGACTGCCGCCGACCGCCGTGACACTGCTGCCGTCGCCCAGGGCGCCGGGGCGGACTCACCGCTCCCGTACCCGCGTCGTCCCCTACGCACCCGCCGGCGCCACCGCCGCCATCGGCAGGAACACGACCGCGAACGCCGCCGGGTGGCCGCCGCCGTCCGCCGTGGCCGTACCGGACGCCGTGCTGCCGCCGCCCAGGGCCGCAAGGGCCGCGGCGGTCGCGCCGAGACGACCACGTCGGGACGCCAGGACGCGGCACCGCACCGCCTCGACCGATTCCGGGCCGGACTCACCGCTCCCGTACCCGCGTCGCCACCCATGCTCCGGCCAGCGCCACCGCCGCCATCGGCAGGAACACGACCGCGAACGCCGCCGGGTGGCCGCCGCCGTCCGCCGTGGCCGTACCGGACGCCGTGCTGCCGCCG
>NZ_JBWKFL010000004.1:399337-502404 GCF_056434305.1 Streptomyces sp. NPDC044061
GCCCAGGGCCGCGAAGGCGGCGCCGGTCGCGGCGAGGAGGACGACGTTGGAGAGGGCGTCGGAGATCTGCAGGGCGGCGGAGTTGGCACCGGCCTCCGCCGGGGCGGAAAGCTTCAGCAGCAGGACGCTGGCGGAGGAGATCACCAGGCCCATGCCGAAGCAGCCGAAGCCCCAGGCGACGGCGACGACCCAGACCGGCACGGCCGGTACGAGCACGCTCGGCGCGGTGGCTATCGCGGCGGCGACCAGCACCATCCCCGCCGTCATCAGCCGCTCCCGGTACGGCTCCAGGCGCGGCCGGGACTGCACCCACGACCCCAGTGCCCAGGTGACGCCGCCCGCGGCCAGCGAGAAACCGGCCAGCGTCGGCGACAGCCCCCGCTCGGTGACCAGCATCAGCGGCACGAAGGACTCGGCGGCGATGAAGGACCCGGCGGACACTCCGCGCAGCAGCACCACGGAGGGCAGGCCGCGCACGGCGCGGTAGGTGCCGCGCGGCAGCAGCCCGAGGACGGCGGGTACGAGAAGGGCGGCGCCGGCCAGACCGGGCAGCAGCGACAGCCACGTCAGATCCTGGGCGGCGTACTGCAGGAGCCCGGCCCCGAGGGAGATGCCGAGGGCGAGGCGGATCCGGCGCCGGTCGAAGGATGCCGAGCCCTCGGCGCCTGCCACCGGCCCTGCCGCCCTGCGCCGTATCTGCGGCAGCGCGAGGGCGAGCGGGAAGACCACCAGGGCGGGGATGCCGAGGAAGACCCACCGCCAGCCGAGGTGCTCCGTCACGGCACCGGAGGCGAGCGGTCCGACGATGGACGGTACGACCCATCCGGCGGCGAAGGCAGCCATGATCGCGGGTCGCAGCCGCTCGGGGTAGGCGCGCCCGACGACGACGTACAGCGCGACGATGACCAGGCCGCCGCCGAAGCCCTGCACGGCCCGCCCCAGGATGAACACCCACATGACCTGGGCGGTCCCGGCCACCACGAGCCCCGCCGCGAAGGCGCCGATCCCGCAGGTCAGCGCGCCGAGCGGCCCGCGCCGGTCGGACCACTGCCCGGCGAGCACCATCCCGAACAGGCTGGTCGTGAAGTATCCCGAGAAGGCGAACGCGTACAGCGCCACCCCGTCCAGCTCCCGCGCCGCGACGGGCATCGCGGTCCCGACGGCGGTCGCCTCGAAGGCGATCAGCAGCACGACGGACACGATCCCCACACTGAGCGCCCGATAGGCCCGGCTCAGGACACCGCCCTGTCTGTCGGCGGCATCATCCACAAGGGCGGCATCGGAGGACTCAAGGGTGGTCATGCCGGTCAGAGTAAGGCCCACAAGGTGGTTTGGCTCCTGTCGGCGGGCCCGACCGCTCTCGTACCTTGGTCCTAGACCCCCGGTTCATGAACGGCGTGTGGCAGCCTCGTTGCAGCCCGGCCGGAGCCCTTGAGACCCGCCCGCAGCGGCCCATACGGTCATTCCACCGAGTTCGGCACGACAAGGTGACCGACACGGCCGTGTGCCCGAGTGGCTTAGGGACTCGCCTGCAAAGCGAGGTACGTGGGTTCGATTCCCGCCACGGCCTCTTCCCGGGTGGGGTGCTTCAGAGCACCCCGCCCGCTTCGTCCTGGAACAGCTCCGTCCAGTAGTGCCAGTCGGTGGCCGGGGACAGGGCCGTGGGATCCACCGACGTCAGGGTCCGGATCATCGCCGCGGCGAGCTGGTCGTAGGCGTCCGTCGTCAGCTCGTGGGACAGATGCTCGTCGATCGTGCGCTCGTGGTGCAGCAGCCACAGGGTGAACGCCAGTGTGGAGACGTCGGTGTTCAGGGGGTAGAGCGTCGCCTCGGGCTCGCTGAACGTGAGGATCGCGCCCGTTCTGCCGTCGATCACCAGGCTGTTGTCCTCGACCAGGTGGCCGAGGCGGATCAGGTGGTCGGAGTGGGCGGGAAGGTCGTCCAGGGGGTGGTCGTCGGCGCGTTCCCCGGTGAAGTACTCGGTGAGGGTGGGCAGCGGGACGTCCGTGTCGGCGTGGAAGAGCACCGCCTCCTCCGGCAGCCCCGTCTCCCGCAGGAAGCGGCGGGTGGGCTCGTGGGTGAGCGTCGCGGGGAAGTCGACCTCCTCGAAGCGGGCCACCCGGCCGTGGCCGAACTCCTGGTCGAGGACGCGGGCGGGGACGTCCAGGGTGAGTCCGGAGACCGTGCCGGGACCGGCGACGAGGGCGAGCGGGCGGATCAGGGCCGCCGCCTTCCAGTAGGCCGGGACCCGGCCGTCCGTGCCCTCCTCGAAGAGGGCGAGGAGGCGGCGGGAGGCATCCGTCACGGTCTTGGGGCCGTACTGGCCGGCCAGGGAGGCGAAGCGGCCGCGCAGGCCCGCCAGTTCCTCGGTGACCGCGGCGAAGCGCAGGAGCGTGTTCAGGGAGGGGGCGAAGGGGCGGGGCTCGGAGGGGTCGAGGAGGTAGGCCGTCGTGATCTCGCCCGTGTCGCCGTCGAGCAGGATCGACTCGCGCTCCATGCCGGCGGGGTTGAGCAGTTCGCCTATCACCAGGCGGCCCCGCAGCTCCTCGGCCAGGTGGAACGGCCCGTCCGTGGCGTCGCCGAGGGTCCGCAGCCCGTGCGTGCGCAGCGGGGAGAACGTCAACAGGTCGGTGTCCGTGGGCAGTCCGGGGCCCGTGAGCAGGCCGCGTGTCGGCGCGTGCGTGACGTAGCGGTCCAGCTCCGCCTCGGTCAGCGTGATCGCCGGAATCCCGGCGTCGGTCGTGCTCATCGCTCCCCCGCGATCTTTTTCGGTGCGTCCGTGCCTGGGCAGGGCGTGGCCGGCCGTCCTCGGGCCTTTGCGCCGCAAGCGGCCGTCCCCCACTGCTCGGAACAGTACGCCGCACCACTGACAACGCCCCTGGAACAAGGACGTCGGGCGACCCTCGCGCGTTCCGTCCCGGCCGTTACAGGGGGCGGGTGGGGATCAGGTCGAAGCTCAGGTGAGGTAGATGCCGCCCAGGACGACGGCCAGCGCCGCCACGGCGAACAGCAGGATCCACAGGGCCAGCTTGCCGACGCTGGGCGGCGGTTCGTAGCGCGGTTCGTCGGGCGGCGTGGTCACTGGCCGGTCACCACCGCGGCCTGGGGGCGGATCGGCAGGCGGTTGACCGGGCGGCCCGTCGCCGCGCGGACCGCGGAAGCGACCGCCGCGGGGGACGTCACCACCGGGACCGCGCTGACCGACTTGGCGCCGAAGGGGGCGACCACGTCCCGTTCCTCGACCAGCTTCACGATCCGGATGTCCGGGGCGTCCAGCGCGGTCGGCAGGGCGTAGCCCGTCAGGTCGGGGTGGCGGATCAGGCCGCGGAGCGTCCGCAGGTTCTCGGTGAGCGCGATGCCCACGCCCTGGGTGACGCCCGCCTCGATGCGCGAGGCCAGCTGCGCCGGGTTCAGCACCCGGCCCACGTCCTGGGCGACCGCCAGCTCCACCACACGTACCGAGCCGAGCTCGATGTCCACGTCCACCACCGCGCGGATCGCGCAGAAGGCGAGGCCTACGAAGGCGTCGCCCTGGCCCTCCGCGTTCAGCGGCTCGGTGGGGTGCGGGCGGCACTGGGCGGTGGCCCACAGCTCCTTGCCGTCCATCGCCTCGGTGACGGTGGTCGACAGCACCCCGTCGTACGAGGTGATCTTGCCGTCGGTGATCTGCAGCAGCTCGGTGGACATGCCGAACTTGTGCGCCAGGGGCTGCAGCAGTTGCGTGCGGACCATCTTGGCCGCGCGCTCCACCGCGCCGCCGGAGACCCAGGTGTGCCGGCCTCGGCAGCCCGCGCCGGCCGGGGGCTGGTCGGTGTCGACCGGTGCCACGTGCACCTCGTCGATGCCGAGCGTCTCCTGGACGATCTGCCGGGCGAGCGTGGTGAAGCCCTGTCCCGTCTCGACGGCCGCGCAGAGCACGGTCGCGACACCGTCGTGGACCTTGACGGTCGCAGTGGAGACCTCGTCGGCGCCCTCCGCGCCGAGCATGTGCACCATGCCGACGCCGTAGCCCACACCCCGGCGTACCGCGCCCGGTTCGCCCGCGCCCTCGGGGCCGCCGGGCAGCAGCCACTCGTCCTCGGGGGTGTCCTTGGGCAGCGGCGGGAGGGGGAAGTCACGGACCGCCTGGAGGAGTTCGGCGACCGGGGCGGGGCAGGTCACCGTCTGGCCGATCGGCAGGACGTCCCCGGTGGCGAGCGCGTTGCGCAGCCGCAGCTCGGCCGGGTCCAGGCCCAGCTTTTTGGCGAGTTTGTCCATCTGCGCCTCGTAGGCGGCGCACACCTGCATGGCGCCCTCGCCGCGCACATGGCCGGAGGGCGGGTTGTTGGTGCGTACGGCCCAGCCCTCGATGAAGGCGTTCGGGACGACGTACGGGCCGCACGCGAAGGAGACGGCGGCGGCGAGGGCCTCGGCGGAGGTGTCGGCGTAGGCGCCCGCGTCGAGGAGGATCTGCGCCTCGACCTTCACCAGCCTGCCCTCGGCGTCGGCGTGGTGGCGGTAGCGCAGGAGGGTCGGATGGCGGTGGGTGTGGCCGAGGAAGGACTCCTCGCGGGTGGCGGTGATCTTGACCGGGCAGCCGGTTCTGAGGGCGAGCAGGCCGAGCGGCAGCTGGAAGCCCTGGTCCTCGCGGTCGGCGGTCGCGCCTGGCACTCCAGTGACGACGATCTTCACCTGATCGGAGGACAGGGCGAAGCAGGCCGCGGCCGTGTTGCGGTCGGTGTGCGGGTCGGTGGAGGCCAGGTACAGCTCCACGCCGCCGTCGGGACGCGGCACCGCGAGGCCGGCCTCGGCGCCGATGGGAGCCGGGTCCTGGCGGCCGATGCGGTACTGGCCCTCGACGACGATCTCGCCGATCGCGTCCGGGTCGCCGTGGCGCAGCGGGATGTGCCGGATCAGGTTGCCGTCGGGGTGCAGGGGTTCGGCCTCGAAGGCCTGCTCCGGGTCGGTGACCGGGTCGAGCACCTCGTACTCGACGATGACGGCGGCGGCGGCCATCCGCGCGGTGTCCGGGTGGTCGGCCGCCACCGCGGCGATGGGTTCGCCGTGGTGGCGTACGACCTCGGAGGCGAACACGGGGCGGTCGGGCGTGCCCCGGCCGTGGCGAGGGGTGCCGGGCACGTCCTCGTGGGTGACGACGGCCCGTACGCCGGGCATCTCGCGCGCGTGGGTGGTGTCGATGGACACGATGCGCGCGTGCGCGTGCGGGGAGCGCAGTACGGCCGCCCACAGCAGGCCCTCGGCCCAAAGGTCGGCCGCGTACGGGAAGGTGCCCTCGGTCTTGGCGCGGGCGTCGGCGTGCGGCAGCGAGGCGCCGAGGCCGTGCGGCAACGGCTCGGCGGCGGCGGGGGCCGACTCCGCAGCCGCGGTGGTCGCGGTGGCCGCTTCGTTGCTCACCCCTGGCCTCCGTCCTGACCGTAGTGCTGGTCGTGCACTCCCGGTGTACCGAATGTGCCGGGGCTGTCGAAGACTCCCGGCGTCTCGAACGCCGACGGGTTGACGCCGCCGGAGCCAGGGCCCGCCTGGTGCGGGATGCGTGGCCCGTCCGCGTCCGTCTCGGCGTCGTCGGCCCGGAGCGCCTCGCGTTCGGCGACGACCTCGTTGACGGCCTCCAGGACGCCCCGGTAGCCGGAGCAGCGGCACAGGTTGCCGCACAGGGCCTGCCGCGTCTCCAGTTCGGTGGGGGCCGGGTTGCCCTCCAGCAGGTCGTGCAGGGTCATCGCCATGCCCGGTACGCAGAAACCGCACTGCACGGCACCGCACCGGGCGAGCGCCCGCTGCACGTCGGAGGGCTGACCGTCGGCGGCCAGGCCCTCGACGGTGCGGACCTCGCTGCCGGCCGCGGTGACCGCGGGGACCAGGCAGGAGGCCACCAGGCGGCCGTCAACCTGCACGTTGCAGGCGCCGCACTCGCCCTGTGAGCAGCCGTCCTTGGCCCCGGCGAGGCCGAGCCGCTCCCGCAGGACGTACAGCAGGGACTCGCCGATCCAGGCGTCGGTGACGGGGCGCTCGCCTCCGTTGACGCGCAGGACGTAGGAGGCGAGGGGGTGGTCGTCGTGGTGTGCGGGTGCGGACCGGGCGTCGTCCTCGGGGGCGTCCTGCCCGGGGGCGGCCGAAGCCGCCTCGTCGGCGGGGTCCTCGGGGGTCCGGGCCGCGGGTTCCGTCGCGGTCCCTGCGGACTCGGCGTCGTTGTCCTCGGACGGGCCGGCCGCCTCCGCCGCCGGAGTGTCCGGCGTGTCGGCCGGGGACCGTGGGTCCGCGGGGGCCGTGGGCACGGCCGTGTCCGGCGTTCCGGCGGCCTCCGGGGCGAACGGGGAAGGCCCGGGTCCGGTCCGCTGCGCGGGGCCGCCAACGGGGCCTTCATGGGCCTGCGCGGGCGCCTCGCGGGTGTAGGGCGCGGTGGGGGCGTACTCCGCTGCCGGGGACGCGTCGGCGGCGTGGGGTCCGGCGACGGGTTCCTGCCGCCCCCAGGGCTCCTCCGGGGCCTCCGTCGCCCAGGGCGCGGGGGCGCCGCCCGGGAGCGTGGCCGGAGGCGTGCCGCCCCACTGCTCGACCAGCGAGGACGTGGTGAACTCGCCCGATTCGTCCGGGAGATCACCACCGGCCACCGGGATGCTCCACTGCCCGGTGACGTCGTGCCCGGGGGCGGGTGGGGCCGCGGGTTCCTCGAAGGTCCACTGCTGCGTGGCCGCCGGGCGGTACGTGAACCGGTCGTCCGGGGTCTGCTCCTGGGGCACCGCGTTGGGGTCGGGCCACTGGTGGCCGTCGGCGGGCATCGCCCAGGTGCCGGTGGCCGGATCGCTCGTCTCCGGGGTCGCCGCTATCCGCGGCGGCACGTAGCCGTGGCCGGGTGCGGCCAGGGGACTGTCACCCGACAGCAGGGCGTCGATGCCGCCCTCGGGGAGCTTGACGAAGGCGGTGGCGCCGTCGTCGTAGTCGCCCTGGGGCAGCGGGTTCCAGCGGCCGCTGCCCTGGGGCGTGCCCTCTCCGTGCTGGTCGTCGGTCACGACAGCGCCCTCCCCAGTGCTCGTCGGGCCAGCGCGGCGACGGTGCGCCGCAGGTGCAGTACGGCGGGCGGAAGCGGGGCCACGGAGCCGTCCGGCTCCGGGACGGGGTCCGGGATGCAGGCCGCGGCGACGTACTCCCCGAAGGCGCTCAGGGCCTCCGGGACGAGCGCGCGGTCGTTGTCCCAGTCGATCAGCTGGGCGACCCACTGCTCGGCGTCCAGGGGCCTGAGCGGCATCGGCGCTATGGCGCCCACCGCGCACCGCACCCCGCGCCGGGCGGGGTCGAGCACGAGGGCCACGGAGGCCACCGCGCGGCCCGGGCCGGTGCGTCCGGTCGCCTTCAGGAAGACCTGCGGGGCGTGCAGCAGCGGCACGCGCACGTAGCCGATGAGTTCGCCGCCGCGCAGCATCTCCACGCCGGCCAGCAGGTGCGACACCGGGATCTCCCGGCGGGCTCCGCCCGGGCCCGCGATGATCAGCGTCGCCTCCAGGGCGGCCAGCACCGGCAGCGCGTCCCCGGTGGGGGCCGCCGAGGCGATGTTGCCGCCCAGGGTGCCCGCGTTGCGGATGTGCGGGGGGCCCGCGGCGCGCGCGGCGGCGGCGAGCGCCGGGATCAGGGCCGCGAAGTCGGGGCGGCCCATGCGTGCGTGCGTGAGGCCCGCGCCGAGCAGCGCGTGGCCGTCCTGGTACTGCCAGCCGCGGATCTCGCTGATCCGCCCGAGGCCCACCAGGGCGGCGGGCCTGAGCTGACCGGAGTTGACGGCGGCCATGAGGTCGGTGCCGCCCGCCACGGGGACGGCCGTGGGCAGGGCGGTGAGGGCCGCCACGGCCTCGTCCAGCGTCGTGGGCAGCGTGACGGCCTGCGCCGCCTGCGGTGCGTGCGTGGTCAAACCGGCTGCCCCTTCCCGCTGCCCCACCTGGTCCCACCTGTGTGGCCGTACGGTACGTGCTCACAGGGCGGACGTGGCAACTCTGGCACATCTTCGCAAGACCCGAACGCGGGGGTCCGCTAGGAGGCATTCGCCCACCTCATCGAGTACATGGTCCGATTTCGCACACCATCTCCGGTGCGCCTCAATTGCCACTCTTCGGTGGTCCTGACGAGGGTTTTCCGCTGTATGTTCTGCGATCAGCGGTTCGGTGGCGGTCCCTCGATCGGGCGGCCGAGCACTCCGGGGCGCCGTTGCCAGGGCCGGGGGCCGGCGGGCGGCCGGTAGGCGACACCCAGGGCGTCAAGTCGCCGGTAGTGGGCGGCCATCCGGCGTTCGAAGTCCGCGTAGTCCCGTTCCCGCGGGGCGGGCAGCCGGCTCCAGGCGACCTCGGCGAAGGCCGCGAGCCTGGGGAAGGTCTGGTAGTCCACGCGCCCGGCGTCCTCCATCACCTCGGTCCAGACGTTGGCCTGGGTGCCCAGCACGTGCCGGGCCTCCTCGGGGGTGAGCCGGGGTGGCACGGGCTCGAACCGGTAGACGTCCTCCAGGGTGCGCACGAAGCCGATCGGCACGGGTTCGTCCTCGCCCGGGGCCTGCCGGTGGTCCAGGTAGACGAACTGCTCCGGGCACATCACGACGTCGTGCCCGGCCTGTGCGGCCGCGACACCGCCGCCGTAGCCGCGCCAGGAGGACACCGTCGCTCCCGGCGCGAGACCGCCCTCCAGAATCTCGTCCCAGCCGATGAGCCGGCGCCCGCGCGCGGAGAGCCAGCGGTCGAAGTGGCCGATGAACCAGGACTGCAACTCGTCCTCGTCGGTGAGTCCGAGATCCGTGATGCGGGTCTTGGCGACCGGTGAGTCGCTCCACTGGTCCTTGCGGCATTCGTCGCCGCCGATGTGCACGAACCCCGAGAACTCCGCGGCGTCCGCCGGGAAGAGTTCCAGCACCTCCTCGAACACCCCCTCGTAGAAGCGCAGGGCGGTGTCGGTGGGGGCGAGTACGTTGGCGGAGATCCCCCAGTCGTCCCAGACGGAGAGGGCGGTGGTGTCGATGACGTCGGTGTTGCCGAGTTCCGGATACGCGGCGATGGCGGCCTGCGAGTGGCCCGGTACGTCGATTTCCGGGACGACGCTGATATGCCGCTCGGCGGCGTAGGCGACGATCTCCCGGATGTCGTCCTGGGTGTAGTAACCCCCGTGCGGCTTCTCCTCCCACAGCGGTGAGGCCCGGTGTCCGAATTTGGTCCGCGCACGCCAGGAGGCGACCTCGGTCAGCTTCGGGTACCGCCGGATCTCGATCCGCCAGCCCTGGTCGTCCGTCAGGTGGAAGTGGAAGACGTTGAGTTTGTGCGCGGCCATCAGGTCCAGGTAGCGCAGCACGCCTTCCTTGGGCATGAAGTGCCGTGCGACGTCGAGCATGAGGCCGCGCCAGCGGAAGCGGGGGGAGTCCTCGACGGTGATCTCCGGGAGGTCCCAGTCCTGACCCGGCCGCACCGGTGCGCGGCGGAAGGCGTCGGGGCCGAGCAGTTGCCGGAAGGTCTGGGCCCCCCAGAAGACACCGGCCGCGCTGCCGCCCTGGATGCGGTACGGTCCCCCGTCGTTGACCAGGCGATAGCCCTCCGACGGCAGGTCAGGGTCGATGCCGAGCACGATGCGGTTGGCACCGTCGCCGGCCTCCGGGAAGGGCAGGCCGGTCGCCACGCCGACCGTGGCCCGCAGCCAGCGTGCGACGCCCTCCGTGCCGGGGCCCGCCTCCAGGGCGGTGTCGCCGTCGAGGCTCGTGTACCCGGCGGCGTTCCACGTGCAGCGCGCCGGAGCCGGAATCACATCCACCATGTCAGTCACGTCAGTCCTTTACCGCTCCGCCCAGTCCCGAGACCAGGCGTCGCTGTACGAGTACGAAGAAGACCAGCACCGGAATGGTCATCACCGTGGACGCGGCCATCACCCCGCCCCAGTCGGGCTCGTCCGGCTTGTAGAACACCAGCAGGGCCATCGGCAGGGTCGACTGTGAGGTGTCGCTGACGATGAAGGACTTGGCGAACAGGAAGTCGTTCCAGGCCGAGATGAAGGAAAACACGCTCGTGGCCACCAGGCCGGGGAACACGAGCGGGAAAAGGATCTGCCAGAGGAATCGGCCGCGGCTCGCCCCGTCCAGGTACGCGGCCTCCTCCAGCGCCTCGGGCACCGCTTTCACGAACCCCCGCAGCATCCAGATCGCGAAGGGCAGCGAGAAGGCGATGTGGGGCAGGATCAGCGAGCCCAGGGTGTTCAGTTGGCCGAAGTCCCGCATGAGGAAGAACAGCGGGATGGTGAGGGCTTCCACGGGGACCATCTGGGCGACCAGAAACATGATCAGCAGGGTGGTCCGGAAGCGGAAACGGAATCGCGCGACGGCGGTCGCGGCGAGAAACGCGATCACCGCGGAGACGACCACGACCGTGCCCGCGACGATCAGGCTGTTGCCGAAGTAACGGCCGAATTCCTGCTGCCCGAAGACCCGTCGGAAGGAGTCCAGGGACGGCGTGAGCGTCCACGGGCGGGGCCGGTCGGACTCGATCTCACCGGCCGGCTTGAAGGCGCTCAGCACCATCCAGTACAGCGGGAAGGCGACGACGAGGGCGACCAGCAGGGCCGTCACGTCGGCGGCCAGTCGCCACGGACGCCGCACACGCGCAGCGAGAAGATTCACAGTTCCTCCCCCTGGCGGCGCAGCAGCCGCAGGTACACCAGCGTGACGGCGAGCAGGATCAGCAGCATCACGACGCCGATCGCCGAGCCGAGGCCGTACTGGGAGGACGCGAACGCCTCCTGGTAGGCGTAGACGTTCAGCACCAGGTTCTGCCCGGCGATGCCGCCGCCGTTCGTCATGACGTAGATCTGCGTGAAGACCTTGAAGTCCCAGATGACCGACTGGATGGTGACGACCGTGAGGATCGGCCGGAGCATCGGCGCGAGCACCGAGCGCCAGATCCGCCACTGCGAGGCGCCGTCCAGGGCCGCGGCCTCCAGCACCTCGGAAGGCACGGCGCGGATCCCGGCGTAGACCGTGACCATGACGAACGGGAAGGAGCACCAGACCACTTCGAGCAGGACGAGCAGGAAGGCGCTGTAGCGGCCGTACGTCCAGGAGTGGTCGCCGAGACCCAGGACCCGGTTCACCGGTCCGAAGTCGGGGTCGAAGAGGAACAGCCAGACCGTGGAGCCGGTGACCGCCGGGGTCGCCCAGGCGCCGAGCGCGGCGAGCATCAGCGCGAGCCGGGGCACCGCACGCACACGCGTGAGGAGCACGGCGAGCGCACAGCCGACGGCGAGGGTGCAGGCGACGCAGGCAGCCGCGAAGACCACGGTGGCCGACAGCACCTGCCAGAACTGCCCGTCGGAGAACAGGTCCGCGTAGTTCCCGACTCCCCGGAACGAGGCCGGCTCACCACCACTGACCTGAGCCTGGGTGTACCGGAAGAGGGAGATCAACCCGAGCTGGTAGACGGGGTAGACGAGCAGCCCACCCAGAACGACGAGAGCGGGCGCGAGATAGATCCAGGGCGTCCGACCTGCCGAGGGGCGCGGGGCCCTGACGTCTGCGGCTCCGCCGCGTGGGCGCGAGTGACCTCCGACGACCCGCACCCGCCGGCGGTCGACAACCCCCGACCCCATGGGCGCCGTCATCCGGCAGAGCCGAACGCGGCGTTCATCTTCGCGGCCGCCGACCCAGCGGCGGCGTCCACGCTCTTCTTGCCGCTGACGACCTCCTGGAACATCGTCGGCAGAACCAGCGAGGAGTCGATCTGCGACCATGCCGGCGAGGCCGGGACGAACCTGGTTCCGGCCGCCAGCGTCCGGACGAACGGCTTCACGAAGGGCTGCCGGGCGGCAGCCTGGTCGCGGACGTCCGTGAAGGTCGGCAGGAAGCCCATCGCGTCGAACAGGGCGGACTGCGTCTTCTTGGATGCCAGCCGCTCCATGAGGTCCACGGCGAGCGTGCGGTGGGCGGTGCTCTTCAGGACACCGATGTTGTTGCCGCCCGCGAAGGCCGGGGCGGTCGAGCCGGGGGCCACGCCTGGCAGCGGTACGACGGCGTACTCGCCCTTGGCCTTCCCGGCCTCCACGGCCGCGTGGCTGAAGTCGCCGCCGATCGCCATGCCGGCCTTGCCCGCGGCGAACGCGGTCACCGTGTCGTTGCCGCCCATGCCCGCGCACTTGGCCGCGGGACAGTTGTCGTCGGAGAAGAGGGACGTGTAGGCCTTGATGCCCTTGCGGGCCGCGGCGCTGTCGAGCGCGGAGGCGTACGAGCCGCCCTTGCCGGTGGCCAGGTCGCCGCCGTTGGCCCAGATGAAGGGCATCGCACCGTAGGTGTAGGCGCCGCCCACGACCAGGCCGTACAGGTCGGGTTTCGCGGCGCGGATCTTCCGGGCCGTGGTGGCCAGCTCGGCCATGGACCTCGGCGGCTTCAGACCGAGGTCCCGGAAGACGTCGGTGCGGTAGTACAGGGCGCGGACGCCGACGTAGAAGGGAGCGCCGTAGACCTTTCCGTCCACCGTGACCGACTGGCGGGCCGTCGGGTCGGTGTTCTTCGCCTCGCCCCAGGCGGAGAACTCCCTGGTGACGTCGAGGAGTCCGCCGTCGTGGACGTAGCCGGCGGTGTCGGTGTTTCCGTACTCGATGACGTCGGGCGCGGACTTCGGGTCGTTGAAGGCGGCCTTCACGCGCTGGGCGCGGGTCTCGACCGGGATGTACTCGACGTCGGCCTCGGTGTTCCTGTGGGCCTTCTCGAAGGCGGCGACGACGGAGTCGACGACCTTCTCCTTCGGCTCGTTGCCGACCTCCTGGAAGAGCCAGACCCGGAGGGTGCCGGTCTTCTCGTCCTTGTCGGACGCGGAGTTGGAGGAGGTCTGCGGGGCGCAGGCGGTGGCGACCACGAGGGTGAGCAGCGCGGCGAGTGGGGCGGACAGCTTCATGGAGCGTTCCTCCGAGGAGTAGTGCGTTGCAACATGTGCAATGACTGTTTCGCTCTGCACAACACCACGGAGGCTAGGGACAACATGAACATGCCGACAAGAGGTCTCAACCACTCTGTGACCAGAAAGCACAAAGGCCCCCGGGACGCGCCTCGACGCGTCCCGGGGGCCTTGACGGCTTCAGGCGGGGGTGACCCCTACTTGTCGCCGCCCTCGTCGCCACCGCTGCCCATGGAGTCGTAGATCTCCTTGCACATGGGACAGACCGGGTACTTCTTGGGGTCGCGGCCGGGGACCCACACCTTGCCGCACAGCGCCACGACGGGGGTGCCGTCGAGGGCGCTCGCCATGATCTTGTCCTTCTGGACGTAGTGGGCGAAGCGCTCGTGGTCGCCGTCACCGTGGGACACCTGTGGCGTCGGCTCTACGAGGGTTCCCGTACCAGTCCCGCGCTCGGGCTCAAGAGTGCTCATATCAGCAAGGGTACTGAAGCTCACGTGCATCAGTTGAGCGACGGGTCGTCCGGATACGTGGCCACCATCGCCAGCTCGTTGCGCTGGCGGCGCAGCACCTCGCGCCAGAGTCGCTCCGGGGACGGGGACGACACGTCGCCGGGTTCCGACTCCACGACGTACCAGGCGCCGTCGACCAGCTCGTCCTCCAGCTGGCCGGGTCCCCAGCCCGCGTAGCCGGCGAAGATCCTCAGCGAGCCGAGGGCCGAGGCGAGCAGCTCCGGCGGGGCCTCCAGGTCGACCAGTCCGATCGCGCCGTGCACCCGCCGCCAGCCGAGCGGTGCGTGGTCGCCGTTCGCGCCGCCCGGGATGACCGCGACACCGAGCGCGGAGTCCAGCGAGACGGGTCCGCCCTGGAAGACCACGCCGGGCTCCCCGGCGAGATCCGCCCAGCCCTCCAGGATGTCCGCCACACCCACCGGGGTGGGACGGTTGAGGACGACACCGAGGGAGCCCTCCTCGTCGTGGTCGAGAAGAAGCACCACCGCACGGTCGAAGTTCGGGTCCGCCAGGGCGGGCGTGGCCACGAGCAGCCGCCCTGTGAGCGAGGACACCTCGGTCATGCCAGACATGATCCCGCATCTTCCCCTGGTGTGGGGAGCCAATCGGGGTGTGCGAGTGAACGCAGCTCAGGGTGCGGAGGAGCGAGCCCGGCGCACGCCCGCCGGCCGTGACCCCGCGTGCCCGCCGGGGAACCGTTCGTGTTGTGACACAGCTATGACGCGACTGGGTGGTACTTGGGCTTACGGGAGGGGGGTAATCGGCGATTACCCTGTCTTCTCCGGCCCCCGCGCAAGTGATCGGCCGACCCCTGCCCGACTCATCGGAACGCGAGATACATGACCGTCAACGACGATGTCCTGCTTGTCCACGGCGGCACCCCGCTGGAGGGCGAGATCCGTGTCCGCGGTGCGAAGAACCTCGTACCGAAGGCCATGGTCGCCGCCCTGCTGGGCAGCGGTCCGAGCCGCCTGCGCAACGTTCCGGACATCCGTGACGTGCGCGTCGTACGCGGCCTGCTCCAGTTGCACGGGGTGACGGTACGTCCGGGTGAGGAGCCCGGCGAGCTGGTGATGGACCCGACCCATGTGGAAAGCGCGAACGTCGCTGACATCGATGCCCACGCGGGGTCGAGCCGTATCCCGATCCTGTTCTGCGGTCCGCTGCTGCACCGTCTCGGCCACGCGTTCATCCCCGGCCTCGGCGGCTGCGACATCGGCGGCCGGCCGATCGACTTCCACTTCGACGTGCTGCGGCAGTTCGGCGCGACCATCGAGAAGCGCGCCGACGGGCAGTACCTGGAGGCGCCGCAGCGGCTGCGCGGAACGAAGATCCGGCTGCCGTACCCGTCCGTCGGCGCGACCGAGCAGGTGCTGCTGACGGCCGTACTCGCCGAGGGCGTCACGGAGTTGTCCAACGCGGCCGTCGAGCCGGAGATCGAGGACCTGATCTGCGTTCTGCAGAAGATGGGCGCGATCATCGCGATGGACACCGACCGCACGATCCGCATCACCGGTGTGGACAGGCTCGGCGGCTACACCCACCGCGCCCTGCCGGACCGTCTGGAGGCCGCGTCCTGGGCCTCGGCGGCGCTGGCGACCAGCGGCAACATCTACGTGCGCGGCGCCCAGCAGCGCTCGATGATGACGTTCCTGAACACCTACCGGAAGGTGGGCGGTGCCTTCGAGATCGACGACGAGGGCATCCGTTTCTGGCACCCGGGCGGCCAGCTGAAGTCGATCGCGCTGGAGACGGACGTGCACCCCGGTTTCCAGACCGACTGGCAGCAGCCGCTGGTGGTGGCGCTGACGCAGGCCACGGGCCTGTCCATCATCCACGAGACGGTGTACGAGTCCCGGCTCGGCTTCACCTCAGCGCTCAACCAGATGGGCGCACACATCCAGCTCTACCGCGAGTGCCTCGGCGGCTCCGACTGCCGCTTCGGGCAGCGCAACTTCCTGCACTCCGCGGTCGTCTCCGGACCGACCAAGCTGCAGGGCGCCGACCTGGTCATCCCCGACCTGCGCGGCGGCTTCTCGTACCTCATCGCCGCCCTCGCGGCCGAGGGCACCTCCCGGGTGCACGGCATCGAGCTGATCAACCGCGGCTACGAGAATTTCATGGAGAAGCTCGTCGAGCTGGGCGCGAAGGTGGAGCTGCCCGGCAAGGCGCTCGGCTAGCCGATCACCGAAAGGGCGGCCCCCCTCGGCACGAGGGGGGCCGCCCTTTCGACGTCTTCAGCTGAGGCGCCCCGCAGGGGCGCGGGGAACTGCGCGACCAGCCACAGCCGGCCCGCAGTCACCCACGGCGCCGAGGCCAGAACGGCGCTCCGGTGGATCGGCGCCCCAAGCGGAGCGCTTACTTACCCTTGGCCGCTTCCTTGAGCTTGGAGCCCGCGGAGACCTTCACGCTGTAGCCGGCCGGGATGTTGATGGGCTCACCGGTCTGCGGGTTGCGCGCGGTACGAGCGGCACGGTGAGTGCGCTCGAAGGTCAGGAAGCCGGGGATGGTGACCTTCTCGTCGCCCTTGGAGACGATGTCGCCGACGACCTCGGCGAACGCGGCCAGAACGGCGTCGGCGTCCTTGCGGGTCACCTCGGCGCGGTCGGCCAGCGCGGCCACCAGCTCACTGCGGTTCATGTTGTTACTCCCGTGTTCTTCTTGCCGTTGAGGCGTGAGGTGAGATCGATGCCGATGCGCTCGCGCCCAGGGACGCATCCTGCCCCTACCTGCGGCGGGAAAGCCAATCCGGCACCCGTAGGAGTCGTGAGAACACCCTAGGGAGTCACACGAATAGCGCCTGCCCGGCCGTCACCCTAGAGTGCACCCGCCGGTGGTGGGTTCCACGACGCGCCGGTGCGGGGGCTGCCGTGTCGATCCTCACAGCCCCTGCACCCTACGGTACGGCGCTTCTACGACGCCGCACCCACCGCCTTCGCCGCTTCCCGGACCGCACCGGCCACCGCGCCCGCGACCTTGTCGTTGAAGACGCTCGGGATGATGTAGTTCGGGTTCAGCTCGTCCTCGGTCACCACGTCGGCGAGGGCCTTCGCGGCGGCGAGCATCATCTCGGTGTTGACCGTGCGGGACTGGGCGTCCAGCAGACCGCGGAAGACGCCCGGGAAGACCAGCACGTTGTTGATCTGGTTCGGGAAGTCGGAGCGGCCGGTGGCCACAACAGCGGCCGTCTGGCGGGCGATTGCGGGCTCGACCTCGGGGTCCGGGTTCGCGAGCGCGAACACGATGGCGCCCTCGGCCATGGCGGCCACGTCGTCGCCGTCGAGGACGTTCGGGGCGGAGACGCCGATGAAGACGTCGGCGCCGCGCACGGCCTCCTTCAGGGTGCCGGTGAGGCCCTCGGGGTTGGTGTTGTCGGCGATCCAGCGCAGCGGGGAGTCGGCCTGGGCGTTCACGAGGTCCTCGCGGCCGGCGTGCACGACACCGTGGATGTCGGCGACGACGGCGTTCTTCACGCCCGCCGCGATCAGCAGCTTGAGGATGGCCGTACCGGCGGCGCCGGCACCGGACATGACCACGCGGATGTTCTCGATCGCCTTGCCAGTGACGCGAAGTGCGTTGGTCAGGGCGGCCAGGACGACGATCGCGGTGCCGTGCTGGTCGTCGTGGAAGACGGGGATGTCGAGGGCCTCGCGCAGCCGTGCCTCGATCTCGAAGCAGCGCGGTGCGGAGATGTCCTCGAGGTTGATGCCGGCGAACCCGGGGGCGATCGCCTTGACGATCTCGACGATGGCGTCGGTGTCCTGGGTGTCCAGGCAGAGCGGCCAGGCGTCGATGCCCGCGAAGCGCTTGAAGAGGGCCGCCTTGCCCTCCATGACGGGCAGCGCGGCCTTCGGGCCGATGTTGCCGAGGCCCAGCACGGCGGAGCCGTCCGTCACGACCGCAACGGAGTTGCGCTTGATGGTGAGGCGGCGGGCGTCCTCGGGGTTCTGGGCGATGGCCATGCAGACGCGGGCCACACCCGGCGTGTAGACCATGGAGAGGTCGTCACGGTTGCGGATGGGGTGCTTGGACTGCATCTCGATCTTGCCGCCGAGGTGCATGAGGAACGTACGGTCGGAGACCTTGCCGAGCGTGACGCCCTCGATGCCGCGCAGCTTCTCCACGATCTCGTCGGCGTGCGCGGTCGAGGAGGCCGCGATGGTGACGTCGATGCGGAGCTTCTCGTGGCCGGACGCGGTGACGTCGAGGCCGGTGACCGAGCCTCCGGAGGACTCCACGGCGGTGGTGAGCTGCGAGACGGCGGTTCCGCTCGCGGGCACCTCCAGCCGGATGGTCATCGAGTAGGAGACGCTGGGCGCCGTTGCCATGGCCGACTTCCTCTGCTTTCACCGTGTCGCGAGTAGTGCCGTCCGATCGTCGCACCTACCCCTGAGTACGTGGTAGTCGCCCCGGATTGCGGACGTTGTGTTCACGGCAGGTGCGCGTTTTCGGAAAAACACTTCCACCATACGAGAAGCAATCAGGCAGGGAAAGGGGCTCGGAGCACAAAGAGAGAGGCCCACGTCACATCGGACGTGGACCTCTCTCACGTTCATGACACCGACCCGCCATGCTCGCCTCGCGGCAAGTGGTCCCTCGCAGGGACGAAGGTTGGGCCCGGGGGCTTGGATCGAGCCGGTGCCACAGCAAGGCTAACAAACGGATGCCGCGCGGCCATTCCCGTGCCGGGAGTTCATGAGGTTCTAATCCCGCAGCAGGTCCGGCACTCCCGCCGTGTCCGGCACGTCACGCTCACCCGAGACCACGGTCAGCTGCTGGGTGGCCCGGGTCAGCGCCACGTACAGCACGCGCAGGCCGGCCGGGGACTCGTCGGCGATCTCCGCGGGCGAGACGACGACCGTCGCGTCGTACTCCAGGCCCTTGGCCTCCAGGCTGCCGAGCGCCACCACCCGCTCGCCGAGCCCGGCCAGCCAGCGCCGGGCCTCCTCGCGACGGTTCATCGCGACGACCACGCCGACCGTGCCGTCGACCAGGTCCAGCAGCCGGGCCGCCTCCGCCCGCACGGTCTCGGCAAGGGAGTCCCCCACGACCGTGAAGCGCGGCTCGACCCCGGTGGACCGAACGGCGGAGGGCGCCTTCGAACCGGGCATGGCGAGGGCCAGGACCTTGGCGGCCAGCTCGGCGATCTCGGACGGGTTGCGATAGTTCACGGTGAGCTGGAAGCGGCGCCGGGGCCGGGTCCCGAGGGCCTCGTCGCGTGCCTCGGCCGCCTCGTCCGGGTCGGACCAGGAGGACTGGGCCGGGTCGCCGACGACCGTCCAGGTGGCGTGCCGGCCACGGCGGCCGACCATGCGCCACTGCATCGGCGTGACGTCCTGCGCCTCGTCCACGATGACGTGCGCGTACTCGGTGCGCTCCTGCGCGAGCCGCTCGGCCCGCTCCCGCTGGGACTCCTCGCGCACCGGCATCAGCTCCTCCAGGCCGGTCAGCTGGTCCAGCGGGTCCAGCTCACGCTTCTTCTTCGGCCGGGCCGGGACACCGAGGATCGCCTGCAGCTCGTCCAGCATGGCGACGTCGTGCACGGAGTACCCGTCCCGCCTGAGCGCGCGGGCGACCCTGCGGACCTCGCCGGGGTTGAGGATCCGGCGGGCCCAGCGGCCGAGCCGCTTCTCGTCCGCCATGGCGGCCAGGACGGCCTTCGGGGTCAGCTCGGGCCACCAGGCGTCGAGGAAGGCGATGAAGGGGTCCTCACCGCTGACGTCCTCGTCGAAGGAGGAGCGCAGCTCGGCGGCCAGCTCCGGGTCGGTGTGCCGGGCGGCCGAGCCCGACTTCGCCCACAGGGCGTCCAGCAGCAGCTTGCGGGCGCGCGGGCGCAGCAGGTTGACGGGCGCGGTGCCGCCCAGGGCGGTACGGCGGACACGTTCCAGCTCGGCGGCCTCCAGTTCGAGACGGCGCCCGAAGGCGACCACCCGGAGCCGGGTGGGCGGGCCGGTCACGGTCTGCGGCGCGGTGTCCGTGTCGGTGCCGGTGTCCGTGTCGTCGCCTGTCTGCCGGCCGGCCGGGGCCGCGCCGCCCGGGCCCAGTTCCAGGGCCCCGCGCGCCGCCTTCCGCAGCACCTTCAGCATCCGGTACGAGCCCTTGGCACGGGCCACGGACGGGGAGTCGTACAGCGTGGCCTCCACCCCGTCGACGAGCGAGCCGATCGCGCGGATGGCGACCTGCCCCTCCTCGCCGAGCGAGGGCAGCACGCCCTCGGTGTAGGCCACCAGCAGCGGGGTCGGCGAGACGATCAGAATGCCGCCCGCGTAGCGTCTGCGGTCCTGGTAGAGCAGATAGGCCGCGCGGTGCAGGGCCACCGCGGTCTTGCCGGTGCCCGGGCCGCCCTCGACATGCGTGACGGAGGCGGCGGGTGCGCGGATGACCAGGTCCTGCTCGGCCTGGATGGAGGAGACGATGTCCCGCATGGTGTGACTGCGGGCCTGGCCGAGAGCGGCCATCAGGGCGCCGTCGCCGATGACGGCCAGCTCGTGACCGTCGAGGGACGCCCGCAGCTCCGGACGCATCAGGTCGTCCTCGACGCCGAGGACCCTACGGCCCTTGGAGCGGATGACCCGGCGCCGCACGACCCGGCCGGGGTCCCTCGGGGTGGACCGGTAGAACGGCGCGGCGGCCGGTGCCCGCCAGTCGATGACCAGCGGGGCGTAGTCCTCGTCGAGCACACCGATCCGCCCGATGTGCAGGGTCTCGGCGATGTCGGCGGTGTTGTCGGGCCGCACCACGCCGTCGGCCGGCTCCACGGCCGTGTACGCGCCGTCGGGGCCCTTCTTGCCGTCCTTGCCGAGCAGCAGGTCGATCCGGCCGAAGAGGAAGTCCTCGAACTCGTTGTTCAGCCGGTTCAGGTGGACTCCGGCCCGGAAGACCTGCGCGTCCCGCTCGGCCAGCGCGCCCGGCGTGCCGACCTGACCGCGCTTGGCCGCGTCGTTCATCAGGAACTCGGCCTCGTGGATCTTCTCCTCGAGCCGCCGGTACACCCGGTCCAGGTGTTCCTGTTCGACGCCGATCTCTCGGTCACGCACGGAATCGTGTGCGCCGTGTACCGAGCCGACCGCGGACTGCTGAACCTGAGCGGCCACCGGGCCCCCTTCTGACGTGCTGGGCAGCCGTCAACCGTACGCGAAGGGGACCCGGCAAAGCTACGTCGGCTACGCGTCCACCTGGACGAGCTTCTTCCCGTCGAAGGTCATGACCTCGAAGTGGTCGATCTCGTTCGGCTTCAGCGCCGTGCCGCCGCCGATGTACAGCGGTTTCCTGGACTCCGGGGCCTTGGCGTCCGGGATGCCGTAGCCCCACTTCGGGACGGACCAGGAGCCCAGCGTCTGGCGCTCGCCGTTCTTGGCGACGGCGATCAGGGAGCACTTGAGCGGCCCCTTGACGCCCTTGAGCTGGAGAACCGCCGAGGTGCCCCAGTCCTTCTCTCCCATGGCGACGGTCGCGCTGGCGCCGGTCCCGCCGTCCGTGCCCGAGACCTTGTCCGGCAGCTGGTCGAAGGTCGTCTGGGCCGTGGCCGCCAGCGGTGTTGCGGTCTGCCCGGTGTCACCGCCGCTGTTGGCCGCCATGACGGCCACCGGGCCGCCGATGATCAGCGCGGCGGCGGCCGCGACCAGGTAGAAGCCCTTGCGCCGCTTCTGCGCACGACGCTCGGAGACCTCGTCGACCAGCTTCTCCACCAGGCGTGGACTCGGCTTGGCGGACAGCGACTCGCCGATCGCGGGTGTGCTGCCGGAACCCGGCAGGTCCGCGAGGGCGGCCAGCATCGGCTCCATCCCGGCCAGCTCGTCCAGCTGCTGGGCGCACCACTCACAGCCGGCCAGATGGGCCTCGAAAGCGGTTGCCTCGGCGTCGTCGAGAATCCCGAGGGCGTAGGCACCGACGGTTTCGTGCTCGTTCGGCACCGGGGACCCCTGCATGGGACCAGACATACCCGTACCGCTCGCTCCGAATCCCCCGTATCCACTCATCACGCCGTCACCCCCCGCTCCTCCAGTGCCAGCTTCATCGATCGCAGGGCGTAGAACACCCGGGAACGGACCGTGCCGCTCGGGATGCCCAGCGTCTCGGCCGCCTCGTTGACCGTACGCCCCTTGAAGTACGTCTCGACGAGGACCTCCCGGTGGGCCGGGGTCAGGTCGTCGAGCGCGTCCGACAGCGTCATCAGCCACAGCGCCTTGTCGATCTCGTCCTCCGCGGGGATGACCTCCAGCGGCGACGGATCGACCTCCTGCGGCCGGGCCTGCCGGCTGCGGTGGCCGTCGATGACGATGCGGCGCGCGACCGTCACCAGCCAGGGGCGTACCGAACCGGTCGCCCGATTGAGCTGACCGGCGTTCTTCCAGGCACGGATGAGCGTTTCCTGCACGACGTCCTCGGCGCGCTGCCGGTCTCCGGCGACCAGCCTGAGGACATACGCAAGCAGAGGTCCGGCGTGCTCGCGGTACAGCGCACGCATCAGCTCCTCATCCGGTTCCGAGGGCTGTGAGGACATGCGATGTCGGGCCCTCGATCCACGTTCATTGGCCACGGCCGCATCCTTGCGCACGCCCACCTCCGGTGTCCGGGGGTTCCCCCAGTCGGTCGCTCGCCCACCCGTACGGACAGGGGCGGCGTGATGTTCAAAGTGGCGTGACAGTTTTCTTGTCAGTGACGTGACGAGCGGGACATGGGCGCACATTCCCACCACGCGATCTTTACATTTCCGGCACATCGCCGGGGGTGGCCGGGCTGCCCGTGCGAAAGGACCCGCAAACCGGGTGTTGCCGAAATCACTCCGGCCGGCACGTGGGCGCTGCCGGACCCTATCCGGCGCTTGTCCGACCAAAGCCCCGTACCGGACACTCAGGCCCGGGCGAGGGCCGCCCGCCGCCGGTGCCGGGCCACCCGTTCCCGGTTGCCGCAGACCTCGCTGGAACACCAGCGCCTCCTGCGGCCCCGGGACGTGTCCAAGTACACGAGGGGGCAGTTGTCCCCCTCGCACTCCCGGACGGCAGCCCGCGCCACGGGGTCGGTGAGCAGCTCCACGGCGTCACGCGCCACGACGGCGAGCAGCCCCGCACACTCGGGCGCCCGCGCCAACCGCCGTACCAGGACGCCGTCCTCGCCGCGCACCGCGCACGGAGGCGGGGGCGCGGCCCGGGCGACCTCGTTGAGCCGACCGAGGGCACGATCGTACGGCCCCGGGTCCGCCGTGTGCTCGCCGCGCACCAACTGGCCGACGTGCCCGCGCAGTTCCCGGAACCCGGTCAGCCAGGAGGCGTCGGCGTGGCCCAGCGGGGTGCCGGGCGGCACGAGCCCCGACCCGGTGATCCACGCACGCAACGGCCGGACGGCGTCGAGCCGTTCGGCCGGGTGCGTGGTCGCGAGGAGATCCAGACAGATCCGCCCGGCGTCGAACCGCAGCTCGCAGGGGACCGTGGCCGTACCCAGTGCCATGTGCCTGTCACCGCCTAGGACAGGGGAACCGTTCCGTCGCTCCCCTTCACAGTGCACGGCCCGGCGGGCCGCCGGAACCCCTCGTACCGGCCTGGACGCGCGCGTATGCGCCCGCGCGCCTCGGCCATGTCCGGGGCGGAGGGCCTCCGGTTGGCTTGAGGGCATGACAGAAACGAGAAGCAGCAGGGTCGTGCTGGGCGCGGCCACGGTCGCGATGGGCCTGATCGCCGGGGTCTTCTACGTCTTCGCCTGCGCGGTGATGCCGGCGCTGGCCCGCAGCGACGACCGGACGTACGTCGAGGTCATGCGCGACATCAACGAGGTGATCCAGAACCCGGTGTTCTTCCTGAGCTTCATGGGGGCGCTGGCGCTGACGGGGGTGTCGGCGTGGCAGCTGCGCGGTGCGGCGGGAGGCCGGTGGGTGTGGGCGGCACTCGCCGCGTACGCGCTCGCCTTCCTCGTCACGGTGGCCTTCAACGTCCCGCTCAACGACGACCTGGCGGGCAGGGGTGATCCCGCGGCCCTGCGGGAGCACTTCGAGGGCCCCTGGGTGGCGTGGAACGTCGCACGGGCGGTGTTGTCGACGGTGGCGCTGGGGTGCCTGGTACGGGCGTCGACGGCGGGGCGGCGCGCTGGCGCGTAGTCGCGGAAAGCCCTTACACGTCCGCGTACTTCGCGTCCGCGGCCGGGTCCAGCGCCAGCCGGTACCCCCGCTTGACCACGGTCTGGATCAGCTTCGGCGCGCCGAGAGCCGTGCGCAACCGCGCCATGGCGGTCTCCACCGCGTGCTCGTCCCGTCCGGCGCCGGGCAGCGCGCGCAGCAGCTCGGCCCGGGCCACCACCCATCCCGGCCGGCGCGAAAGCGCCCGCAGCAGTGACATCCCCGCCGGCGGCACCGGCTTCAGTTCGCCGTCCACCACGACCGCGTGCCCCCGGATCTCCACCCGGTGCCCGGCGATCGGCAACGCCCTGGCCCTACCGGGCAGTTCCTGGCACAGCAGCTGCACGAGCGGCCCGAGCCGGAAGCGCTCCGGCTGTACCGTGTCCACGCCCCTGGCCTGCAGCGGAAGCGCGGTGACGGGACCCACGCAGGCGGGCAGCACGTCATGGCCGAGCGCGACCAGCACCTCGCCGAGCAGTCCCCGGTCCTCGGCCCGCGACAGCAGCGACGCGGCGGCCGGCGCGCTGGTGAAGGTGAGCGCGTCCACCCCGCGCGAGACGACGGCGTCCAGCAGCCGGTCGACGGGCGCGATGTCCTCCGGCGGCATCCAGCGGTACACCGGCACCGGGACGACCTCCGCGCCCCCGGCCCGCAGCGCCTCGACGAACCCGGGCAGCGGCTCCCCGTGCAGCTGTACGGCGATCCGGCGCCCGTCGACGCCCTCCTCCAGCAGCCGGTCGAGCACCTCGGCCATGGACTCGCTGGACGGCGACCACTCCTCCGTGAGCCCGGCGGCCCGGACGGCGCCCTTCACCTTGGGACCGCGGGCCAGCAGCTCCACCCCGCGCAGGCGGTTCAGCAGCTGTTCCCCGAGTCCCCAGCCGTCGGCGGCCTCGATCCATCCCCGGAAGCCGATGGCGGTGGTGGCCACCACGACGTCCGGCACCTGGTCGATGAGCTCCTTGGTGGCGGCGAGCAGTTCGCCGTCGTCGGCGAGGGGCACGATGCGCAGGGCGGGCGCGTGCAGCACGGAGGCACCGCGCCGCTGGAGCAGCGCGCCCAGTTCGTCGGCGCGGCGCGCGGCGGTGACGCCCACGGTGAAGCCCGCGAGGGGCCCCTGCTCGGGTTGCTGCTGTTCGTCGTACATGGCTCTCCTACCTGGCCCGCATACCGAACGAGCCTGTCAACGGTGCGTGACAGGCTCGGTTCGGGTTGATGTCCGCGGTGTTACGTCACACTTCGGCGTAGCTGAGCTGCGGCTTCGCCTCCGAAGCGGTCTTGGCCTGAACCTGCCTGGCCGGGCGGCGAAGGTATACGGCCCAGGTCACCGCGAAGCAGGCGCCGTAGAAGGCGAGGAACGCGACGAAGGCGCCGGTGCCGGAGCCGTAGGAGAGGAAGGACTGGCGGAAGGCGAGGTTGATGCCGACTCCGCCGAGCGCGCCGACGGCTCCGATGAGCCCCATGGCGGCACCGGAGAGCCGCCGGCCGTAGGCCGCCGCCTCCTCGCCGCCGAGCCCCTTGGCGACCGCCTTGGCCTGGAAGATCCCCGGGATCATCTTGTACGTCGACCCGTTGCCGAGCCCGCTGAGCACGAACAGCACGACGAAGACCGACACGAACAGCGGCAGCGACTTCTGCATGCTGGCCACGACGAGTACGGCGGTGGCGGTGGCCATGCCGACGTAGTTCCACAGGGTGATGCGGGCCCCGCCGAACCGGTCGGCGAGCCGGCCGCCGACGGGCCGGATCAGGGAGCCGAGCAGCGGGCCGACGAAGGTGAGGTAGGCGGCCTGCAGCGGGGTGCGGCCGAACTCGTTCGTCAGCACCTGCCCGAAGGCGAAGCTGTACCCGATGAAGGACCCGAAGGTGCCGATGTAGAGGAAGGCCATGATCCAGGTGTGGCCGTCCCGGGCGGCGTCCTTCGCGGCTCCGGTGTCGTTCTTCACCGTGGCCAGGTTGTCCATGAACAGCGCGGCGAGCCCGGCGGCGACGACGATCAGCGGGATGTAGATCCCGAGCAGCAGGCGCGGCCCGCCGCTCGCCCCGATGATCGCGAGGGCGACCAGCTGGATGACGGGCACACCGATGTTGCCGCCGCCCGCGTTGAGCCCGAGCGCCCACCCCTTCCTCCGCAGCGGGAAGAAGGCGTTGATGTTGGTCATGGAGGAGGCGAAGTTGCCGCCGCCGATGCCGGCCAGCACGCCCACCCACAGGAAGGTGGAGAAGGACGTCCCCGGCTCCATCACCACGAAGGCGGCGATGGTCGGCACGAGCAGCAGGGCGGCCGAGACGATCGTCCAGTTCCGTCCGCCGAAGACGGCGACGGCGAAGGTGTAGGGCACCCGGACGACCGCGCCGACGAGCGTGACCATGGAGGTCAGCAGGAACTTGTCGGCGGGGGTGAGTCCGTACTCGGGCCCCATGAAGAGCACGAGTACGGACCACAGGGTCCAGACCGAGAACCCGATGTGCTCGGAGAGCACGGAGAACCAGAGGTTCCGGTTGGCGACCTTCTCCCCGGTCGCCTTCCAGAAGGCCTCGTCCTCCGGATCCCAGCGCTCGATCCAGCGGCCGCTACGACGGGTTGGGGCTGGGGCTGTCATGACGCGCCTCCACGGTGCTCCGAGTGCTCAGTCTGTTCATCAGGGACTGAGCCCGAAGGTAGGGAGGGCGCGTTTCCTGCCTGTGGCTGTGGGTGACCGGAAGGGAACGTTGCTCTCACTCGCGCGCGGGGCGGCTGGTGAGGGCAGACGCTCTCAGGCCGGCCTGCGCCGGCCCCCGCCCCGCCTCACACCGTTCGGCCACAGCCGGGGGCTCCGCTTCGCCGCGATGTCCTCGATCCAGCCGAAGGCCAGGATGGTCAGCCCGATCAGCGGCCAGACCAGGAAGAACATCCACAGCATGTACGTGGAGTCGAGTGCGGCCACCGCGCGGTCGCTCTGCATGAAGGGGAGGTTGTACGCCTGGTCGATGATCGGGACCGTGGCCATGATCAGCATGTTGTGCCACAGGTAGATCGTGACGGCGCGGTTGTTGGAGAGGGTGACCAGCCTGTCCCAGCGGGCCAGCCTGCCCGGCAGCTCCTGCCAGGACGGGGAGTACTGGAGCAGGATGACGACGAACCCGAAGGACCAGCAGGCCTGGGCCAGCGGGATGTCGTTGAGGTCCCAGCCGTCGGGGCCCAGATGGCCCGAGGCCCACCACAGGCCGAAGGCCATCAGCAGCGCCGAGACGGAGACCGCGACATAGCGGGGGATCTTCGCCAGCAGACCCTCGTGGTGGGCGAAGCCCAGGACCCAGCAGCCGCCGTAGACCGCGAAGTCCGAGACCGCGTTGCCCGTCTCGCCGGGGATCGTGACGACGCCCGTGCCGACGACGGCCGTCAGCGCCAGCGGGGCGAACACGGTCGGCCAGGGGAAGCGGCGGAACGCCCAGAGCAGGAGCGGGGACGCGATCACGAACCAGAGGTACGCGCGCAGGTACCACAGCGGACCGGCCGCCTGCACCGCCCACGTGTCCTCCAGCAGGCCCGACTTGGAGCCGATGTGCCAGGGGAAGGGCGGGGCGCCGACCGGAACGACGTAGTCGATCAGCTTGATCAGGCCCCAGGTGCCGCCGTTGTCCGGGTCCTTCACCGGGTTCCAGCCGCCCGCGAACATCAGCGCCAGCGCCACCGCGCTGAACGCCCACAGCGGGGGCAGCAGCCTGCGCACCCTGCTCTTGATCACGCCGACCGGGGGACGGTTGAGGGAGCGTGCCATCAGCGAGCCCGCCAGCGCGAACATCACGCCCATGGAGGGGAAGAGCACCGTCAGCCAGGCCCAGCCGAACAGGTGGTACACCACCACGCGGACCAGTGCGATCGAGCGCAGGAGGTCCAGGTACCGGTCCCGGCCCGGCTTCTTCGGTGCCGGGGCGGGCGCGGGGACGGGCTCCGCGACCCGCTGCTGGGGAATGCCGTAGGACGGCGTCGACTCCGGTGTCCCGGTCGTGTATCCGTGGGTCATGCCACGGGCCTCCGATCACTGCTGCTCGAGCGCCTGCGCTGGGTCGGCACCGCGCCTCCGGGTGCCTCGACGACGCCCGTGCGCCGGAGCTTCTGCCAGCGCAGCCGGCCGCCGGTGAGCGCCGTGATCCAGGACTGGAGCAGCACGACGTACATGAGTTGGCGGTAGAGGATCTGCTGCAGGGGCAGCGAGATGAGATGGGTCATGCGTTCCTTGTCCAGGCGGAAGGCGTAGGCCGCGCAGACCGCCTGGATGGCGAGGACGCCGAGCCAGGCCACGATGGTCTTCTGCGTCGGGCCGAACACGACGCCGTAGAGCAGGAACACGTCGATCAGCGGGGCCAGGAGCGGCGCCACCACCATGAACAGGGAGACCAGCGGCAGTCCCACGCGGCCGAAGCGGCCCGAGGGGCCCCGCTCCAGCACGGAGCGCCGGTGCTTCCAGATCGCCTGCATGGTGCCGTAGGACCAGCGGTAGCGCTGCGACCACAGCTGCTGCACCGACTCGGGGGCCTCGGTCCAGGCCCGCGCCTTCTCGGCGTACACCACGCGCCAGCCGTCGCGGTGCATCGCCATGGTGATGTCGGTGTCCTCGGCGAGGGTGTCGTCGCTCATGCCGCCGACCCGCTCCAGGGCGGACCTGCGGAACGCACCGACCGCGCCCGGGATCGTGGGCATGCAGCGCAGGACGTCGTACATGCGGCGGTCGAGGTTGAAGCCCATCACGTACTCGATGTGCTGCCAGGCGCCGATGAGCGAGTCGCGGTTGCCGACCTTGGCGTTGCCGGCGACGGCGCCGACGCGCGGGTCGCCGAAGGGCTGGACGAGCTCGCGGACGGTGGCCGGTTCGAAGACCGTGTCGCCGTCCATCATCACGATCAGGTCGTACCGGGCGTTGGCCAGACCGCGGTTGAGGGCCGCCGGCTTGCCCGCGTTCAGCTGGCGTACGACCCGCACGTCGGGCAGGCCCATCGCCTCCACGATCCGGGCGGTGCCGTCGCTCGAGCCGTCGTCGATGACGATCACCTCGACGGGGTGTTCGCTCGACATCAGCGAACGGACGGTGTTCTCGATGCACTTGGCCTCGTTGTACGCCGGGACCAGCACCGACACCGGCTCGGTCACCGGACGGCCCCAGCTGAAGCCCTTGCGGCGCACCCGGCGGGCGTGGGCCGCGGACAGCAGGAGCATGAGGACGAAGCGGGAGATGACGAGCACGCCGATCACCGCGAGGCCGACGACCATCACTCCGGTGATGTCGTCCGAGGCGGAGACCAGGAAGATCCACGCCTTGCCCTTCCACAGGTCGAGCCCGGTCACCTCGGTGGAGGCGCTGGGTGCTTCCAGGGCCTCGGTGAGGTTGTCGAAGGTGTAGCCCTGCCGCTGGAGCGTCGGCAGGAACCTGTCGAGGGCCTGCACGGTCTGGTGCCGGTCGCCGCCGGAGTCGTGCATCAGGACGATGGCGCCCTTGCCGCCGTGCGGGGTGGCGCGGCGGATGATCTCGTCGACGCCGGGCTTCTTCCAGTCCTCGCTGTCGGTGTTGTTGACGACCGTGATGTAGCCGCGGGTGCCGATGTACTGGGTCACCGGCCAGGACTTGTCGTCCATGGCGTCGGCGAAGGAGGAGTACGGCGGCCGGAAGAGCGAGGTGCGGATGCCGGCGGCACCGGTGATGGCGAGCTGGTTGGTGGACAGCTCCCAGTCGATGCGCTTCTTGGACTGGTAGGAGAGGTCGGGGTGGTTGAAGGTGTGCAGGCCGACCTCGTGGCCCTCGTCCACCATGCGCTTGACCAGCTCGGGGTAGCGGGAGGTCATGGTGCCCGTGACGAAGAAGACGGCGTGCGCGTGGTGCTTCTTCAGCACGTCGAGCACCTTCGGGGTCCAGGTGGGGTCGGGACCGTCGTCGAAGGTGAGGACCAGGCGGTGGTCCGGGATGCCCATGCTGGTGGTGCGGCCGCTGCGGGTGTCGATCACCGGGCCGCCCTCCAGGATCTTCTCCGGCACCTTGTCGGTGGCGGCCTCGGGCCGGATGCGGTGGTCGGCGAGGATCTCGCTGTGGACGTAGCCGCGCAGCATCAGCATCGCCATGAGGGCGACGAGGACGAGCAGCGGCAGCAGCAGGCGCAGGGGCAGGCGTCGGCGCCGGGAGCCGTCACGGGCTCCGCGTGCGGCACCGTGACGGCGGGTACGGGATGCCATCAGAGGTTGTGCTCCGGGGACGGGATGAGGGAGGAGGCGACGGGGGCCGGCTCCTCGGCGAATGCGACGTTCGGCGCGGCCGGTTGCCCGTCGGCCGCCGAGCCGCCGCCGGGACCGGCGCCGGTACCGGCCGAGGATTCGGTGGGATCGGCCGAGCCGCCGGCCGGGCTGCTCGGAGCCGTCTCCGTACTGCTCGACGGGGTGGAGGGCTTGGCCTCGGTGGACGAACCGCCGCTGCCGCCCGAACCGGTGGTGGACCTGGTGGCCGTCGGCCGCGGGTCGACCGAGCCACCCTGTTTGCCGGCGCCCGCGCCCGAACTGCTGCCGGGCGCCTGGGCGGAGGAGCCCGGCGCCGGGGTCGCGCCGCCGCTCACGGACGGGGTGGCGCCCGGCGAGGCGCTGCCGGTGCCGGAGGGCTGGACGGAGGAGTCGGCGGGCAGCGGCGAGGTGTCCACCTGGCTGGCCGGCTTGTCCTCGTTCCGCGGCACCGGAATCCAGGGCGCGTCCGAGCTGCCGGACAGCAGCGTGGCGACGATGACGACGGCGTAGACGGCGCAGGCGAGGCCGACGAGCACGCCGAGGCGTCGGAAGGTACGACTGCGACGGCCGGACTCGTCGACGAAGACCGGCCCGTCCTCCCGGCCGGGGCCGCGCGGGGCACCCGCGGCCGGGCTCAGCTGGACGTCGCCGAGCTGGACGGCGTCGAGCTGGACCGTCACCTCGTGGGGGTCGTGCGTGGCGTCCGCGGTCGTGGCACCGGCGGGTGCCGGGGCGGACTGGCCCCAGGGGTCGCGCAGGACACCGGTGGGATGCGGGACGTCGTCGGCGGCCGGGGTGGCGAAGTCACCGGCCGGCGCGGAGGGCAGCACGGCGGTCCGCTCGGCGTCCGGCGCGGGGGCCTGGCGGAAGTCCGGTGCCCGGCGGAAGTCCGCCGGTCTGCGTCCGTGCCGGGACCGCGGGAGCACGGCCGTCTCGTCGGCCCCGGTCAGGCCGGCGCGGCCGCCGCCCGGGAGTATCTCGGTCTCCGGGAAGGCCCCGGCACCCGGAAGGGCTCCGGTCTCCGGGAACGCCTGAGCGTCGCCCCCCGTCACCGGCACGTTCCGGGTCGCGGATGCGATCTCGGGCCATTCCGGTTGGGCGTCTTCTCGCCAGTCTTTCACGCGCGCACATCCCCCCACGGGACAGTTCTGGGTGCGCATACGACCCGAGCACCCGTCGACCGAACCAGGCCCCCACCTGGCCCGAGCGCCCCCTTTACCACACCGTGCTCAGGCCATGAATGTAGCGCACGCGGAGGTTCCGTGTTTGCCACGTGTCACTTCGGGACGCTCATCACATCATCGTCGATGGCTGGAATCCATCGGCCGGCAGGTCGCCGTAGCCACCCTTCGGCCGTCGCGATCTCCGTCACGGCCCTCCGGAGCGCGTCGAGTCCGGGATGGACCAGCCCCTTTCGCCAGACGAGCGACACGGGCGAGAGCGGGACGGGAGCAACGAGCGGCCGCAGCACCGTGCGGGGCATGGCCGGAAAGTCCACCACGGCCAGAATCGGGTTCCGGGTCTTGGCCATGATCCGCTCGAACTCCTCGTCCCCGACCGCCAGCGGAAGGGGTGAGGCGAGTTCGATGCCGTGTCCTTCGAAGAGGCGAAGGGCCAGGTCGGTCCACTCCGGGGTGCGCGGGTTCCCGGCCCCCGCGTACACCGTCTCACCGGCCAGCGCGGCCAGCGGCACCTCCGGAAGAGCCGCCAGGGGGTGGTCCTCGGGCAGGACCACGGCCATCGGCTCGTAGCGCACGGGCTGCTGCCGCAGTCCGGCCCGCAGGGCCGGGTCCAGGCCGGCGAAACGCCCGAAGGAGGCGTCCAGCCGTCCGGCCAGCAGCTCGGCGGCCGCTCCCGTCAGGCCGCTCTCGTAGCGGGCCATCAGCTCGCAGTCGGGGGCGAGTTCGCGGGCGCGGTGCAGCACGCGGCGGCCCGTGACCAGGCCCGCGGAGTTGAGGTCGACCAGCAGCGGCCGGGCCTGCCCGAAGGCGGCGAGCAGGTCGTCCTGGGCGGCTAGGACCCGCCGGGCGTGCGGCAGCAGCCGCTCGCCGTCCGCGGTCAGCACGACCTGCCGGGTGGTCCGCAGGAACAGCTCGGCGCCCAGCTCCCGCTCCAGCCGCCGCACATCCCGGCTGAGCGCCTGCTGGGCGACGTACAGACGGGCCGCGGCGCGGGTGAAGTGCAGCTCCTCGGCGACGGCGAGGAAGGCGCGCAGGAGCCGGGGTTCTATGGAGGCGGGAGCGGGCATGGCGAGGAATTTACAACGAGGGTGCGTGAATCGGTCGCGAGAAGGTGTTGGACCCGGTGATCCACTCCGGGCGAACGTTGAGTCATGCCGCAACAGACCACCGAAGACAGCCGAATACGGCTTGAGACCGCACAATCCACCGGCTATCGTCGCCTGTTCTCCCTCCCCGGCACCCGCGCCTTCACCGCCGGTAACCTCATCGCCCGCCTCCCGATGGGCATGTTCGGGGTGAGCGCGGTCGTGATGATCGCCGGGTCCCGGGGTTCGTACGCCCTCGCCGGCGCCGTCACCGCCACCGGGCTCGCGGCGACCGGGGTGGCCGGTCCCTGGATCGCACGGCTCGTCGACCGGTACGGGCAGGCCAGGGTCGCCGTGCCGGCCACCGTGACGGCCGTGCTGGGCAGCCTCGCGCTGCTGCTCTGCGTGCGCTACGGCGCCCCGGACTGGACTTTGTTCGCCGCCTACGCGGCCACCGCCGCGACCCCGAACGTCGGCGGCCTGTCCCGCGCCCGCTGGGCCCATCTGCTGCGCGACGACTCCCGCGCGCTGCACACCGCCAACTCCTTCGAGCAGGCGGCCGACGAGCTGTGCTTCATGCTCGGCCCGGTCCTGGCGTCCTTCCTGACCGGCACGTTCTTCCCGGAGGCGGGCACGCTCGCCGGGGCCGTACTGCTACTGGCCGGCATGTTGCTGTTCACCGCCCAGCGGACCACCGAGCCGCCGCCGCGGGCCCGCTCGCAGGCGCCGTCGCCGCTGCGGAGCCCCGGGATACCGCCACTGCTGGCCTGCTTCGTGGCGACCGGCGCGGTGTTCGGTTCGATGGAGGTCGTCACCATCGCCTACGCCGACGCGCAGGGGCACCGGGCCGCGGCCGGCGTCGTCCTCGCGCTGCAGGCGGCGGGCTCGTGCGCGGCGGGCCTGCTCTACGGGGCCCTGAAGCCGGCCGGCCTCCGCCTCTCCCGCTGCCTGCTCGGGATGGCCGCGCTGATGACCCTGCCCTGGCTGGCGGCCGGCACCGTCGGTTCACTCGCCGCCCTGGCGGGCGCGCTGCTCCTCGCGGGCATGGCGACCGCCCCGACGATGGTGACGGCGATGACCCTGGTGCAGGCACGCACCCCGGCCGACCGGCTCAACGAGGGGATGAGCCTGGTGGTGACCGGGCTGCTCACCGGGATCGCGGCCGGTTCGGCGGCGGGGGGCTGGGCGGCGGAGCACGTATCGGCGGCCGGGGGGTTCGCGGTGCCGGCGGTGGCGGCCACCATGGCCCTGGTGATCTGGGCGACCGGACACCGCCCACGGCAAAGGCCCCGCCGCGCGAAGCGGCAGGGCCTTGGTCACATGGGATGAGGGTGTCTGGGGGGCACACCCCCCAGACGTACGACGAACTGAACCAGGCTCGCGCGGTTGGCGAGCGCGGTTCAGCCTCAGGTCGTGGAGATGGCGGGAATCGAACCCGCGTCCAACGGTGCGGAACCAGGGCTTCTCCGTGTGCAGTCCGCTTCGCTTTTCTCGGCCCCGGAGATCATGCGGACAAGTCTCCGACGGGCCCAGTCACTGTTTGGTTTCCCTCTTCACCCCGCGACCGGGATCAAGGTTTAGTCCCCTAGCTGATGCCAGGATCCGGGTCGGGAACAGCCCCGGGCTGACACTCCTATGAGAGTTCGCTAGCTGCTGATTAGGCAGCGAGGGCGAACGAGGAGGAATCGCGCTTGGTGTTGGCGATTATTGTTTTCGGCCTGTGGTTTACGAGATCATGGCCGCTTCCTCGACACGCTTCCCCTGCTTCGACATCCGCTGTCGAAACCGATCATCCCCATGTTGATTTTTCAAACCCCTCCGGAGAGGAGTCACCGCACCCGCTGTGGAGTGCAGGTGCCATCGTACGTGACCAACGCTGGTGGATGCCAGCGTATTCCCGCTAGCCCCGCTGCTTGCGCCGGATCGCCGACATCGCCCGGTCCGCCTCGCGGCGGTCCTGCTTCTCCCGCAGGGTCTGGCGCTTGTCGTACTCCTTCTTGCCCTTCGCCAGCGCGATCTCGACCTTGGCCCGGCCGTCCTTGAAGTACAGGGCGAGGGGCACGATCGTGTGACCCGTCTCCTGGGACTTCGACTCCAGCTTGTCGATCTCGTCGCGGTGCAGCAGCAGCTTCCGCTTGCGGCGGGCGCTGTGGTTGGTCCAGGTGCCCTGGCTGTACTCGGGCACGTGCACGTTGTGCAGCCACGCTTCGTGACCGTCCAGTTGCACGAACCCGTCGACCAGCGAGGCCCGCCCCTGACGCAGCGACTTCACCTCGGTCCCCATCAGAACGAGACCGGCCTCGTACGTGTCGAGGATGAGGTAGTCGTGCCGCGCCTTCTTGTTCTGCGCGATCAGCTTGCGCCCTTTTTCCTTAGCCATAGTGCCGACCATTTTCGCACCACGGAGGGGGTGGGAGGGAAGCGCATTAACCGCTACGAGGGGTCACCGAGCCCGGTGAGCACCGTCTCCGCCCGTCGCAGGGCCTCGGGCCCCGCCTCCAGATCGGGCGTGATGCCCCGGCCGTCCACGGCGTGGCCGGAGGGGGTGCGGTAGTGGCCCACGGTCAGTTCGGCCACCGAGCCGTCGGGCAGCTCGGTCGGCATCTGGATGGAGCCCTTGCCGAAGGTGCGGGAGCCGATCACCACCGCACGGCCCCGGTCCTGCAGGGCGCCGGTGAGCATCTCGGCCGCGCTCATGGTGCCCCCGTCGACCAGGGCGACCAGGGGTCTGGCGGTGTCGCCGCCGGTGTGGGCGTGCAGGGCGCGCTGGGCGCCGTCGACGTCGTAGGTGGCGACCAGGCCGCCGTCGAGGAAGGCGGAGGCGGTGTCCACCGCCTCGGTCACCAGGCCGCCGGAGTTGCCGCGCAGGTCGAGCACGATGCCGGCCGGGGCCTGTCGGACGGCCGCGCGGACGGCGTCCGCGGAGCCCTTGGTGAAGGCGGCGATCCTGACGACCGTGACGCCGCCGGCCAGCCTTTGGACGGTCACCGAGTCCGTGGACAGCCGGGCCCGGTGCAGGGTCTCGCTCCACGCGTGCGTGCCGCGCTGCAGGCCGAGCGTGACCGTCGTACCGGCGGGCGCATCGTCGGCGTCCCCGCGGAGTAAGGAGACCACCTCCGTGACCGGCCGCCCGTCGACCTTGCCGCCGTCGACGCTGCGCAGCCGGTCGCCCGTGCGGATCCCGGCGTCGGCCGCGGGCGAGCCCGGCTGCACCCGGGTCACCTCGATACGTCCGTCCGCCTCGCGCCGCGCCCACAGGCCGACGCCCGTGTACTGGCCGTCGAGGGCCTCCCGGAACTCCTGGTACTCGCCCTCGGAGTAGACGGCGCCCCAGCGGTCCCCGCTGCGGCTGACGGCGCGTTCGGCGGCCTCCATCGGCGACTTCCCGTCGGCCATGGCCTCGGCGGCGGCCCTGCGCACGTCCTCGTGCCGGGGAGCCGTGCGGGCCGTCCCGGCGGCGGTCCTGCGACCGGACTGGCCCGGCTGGCCCGTGTCCGGGAAGGAGCCGGTGGCGGCGCCGGCCACCAGGACACCGGCGAAGACCAATGTCAGGGCGGCCCCGCGGCCGAAGCGGCGGGGCTGACAGAACAGGTCGCGGCCGGACATGGCGGTGAGTCTAGGACAACGCGAAGGGCCGTACGGTCGGATGCCCGTACGGCCCTCTTGGCATGCGTCACACCTTCAGGTACTTGCGCAGCGCGAAGAACGCCGCAAGCGCAGGCATCAGGACACTGGTCGCGAGGATCAGCGGCAGCTTGGTCAACACCGCGTCCCAGCCAACGAAGTTGATCAGCGTGAGCTTGTTGGACAGGGCCATGCCGTGGTCGATCGTGAAGTACCGCCCGACGACGAGGAAGATGCAGGCGAGGCCGCCGCCGATGAGGCCGGCGACCGCGGCCTCCATGATGAACGGCGCCTGGATGTAGAAGCCCGAGGCACCGACCAGGCGCATGATCCCGGTCTCGCGCCTACGGCTGAACGCCGAGACACGCACGGTGTTGACGATCAGCAGCAGCGCGACGAGCAGCATCAGCGCCATCACACCGAGCGCCGCCCGGTTCATCAGGTTCAGCAGCTGGAAGAGGTTGTCCAGGATGCCCTTCTGGTCCTGCACCGACTGCACACCGTCGCGCCCGTTGAACGCGGTCGCGATGACCTGGTACTTCTGCGGGTCCTTGAGCTTGATGCGGTAGGACTCCTGCATCTGGTCCGGCGTGAGCGAGCTGGCCAGCGGGGAGTTGCCGAACTGCTCCTTGTAGTGCTTGTAGGCCAGGTCCTGCGACTCGTACGAGACCTTCTCGACGATGGGCATCTTGTGCAGGTCGACGAGGATCTGCTTCTTCTGGTCCTCGGTCACCGCGCCCTTGGCGCAGTTGACGTCCGACTGTGCGTCGCTCTTGTTGCACAGGAAGATCGAGACGTTGACCTTGTCGTACCAATAGCCCTTCATGGTGCTCACCTGGTCGCTCATCAGCAGCGAGCCGCCGAACAGGGCCAGGGACAGGGCGACGGAGACGATGACGGCGAACGTCATCGTCAGATTGCGGCGGAGACCGACACCGATCTCCGACAGGACGAACTGGGCGCGCATGGCGTCTGGTTAAGCCTTTCCGTGGATCTCGTGCGGTCAGTGCTGGTAGCCGTAGACGCCGCGGGCCTGGTCGCGGACGAGGCGGCCCTTCTCCAGCTCGATGACGCGCTTGCGCATCTGGTCCACGATGTTCTGGTCGTGCGTCGCCATGATCACGGTGGTGCCCGTCCGGTTGATGCGGTCGAGCAGCTTCATGATGCCGACGGAGGTCTGCGGGTCGAGGTTGCCCGTGGGCTCGTCCGCGATCAGCAGCTTGGGCCGGTTGACGAAGGCCCGCGCGATGGCCACGCGCTGCTGCTCACCACCGGACAACTCGCCCGGCATGCGGTCCTCCTTGCCGCCGAGCCCGACGAGGTCGAGCACCTGCGGCACGGACTTGCGGATCTCGCCGCGCGACCTGCCGATCACCTCCTGCGCGAAGGCCACGTTCTCGGCGACCGTCTTGTTGGGCAGGAGGCGGAAGTCCTGGAAGACCGTCCCGAGCTGGCGGCGCATCTGCGGCACCTTCCAGTTGGAGAGGCGTGCGAGGTCCTTGCCCAGGACGTGCACCTGGCCGTGGCTGCACCGCTCCTCGCGGAGGACGAGCCGCAGGAAGGTGGACTTTCCGGAGCCGGAGGACCCCACGAGGAAGACGAACTCGCCCTTCTCCACTTCCAGGGACACATCCCGGAGGGCTGGGCGGGTCTGCTTGGGGTAGACCTTGGAGACGTTGTCGAATCGGATCACGGATGCACCACGGGTCGCCGGGGGTAGATGAGCGTGACCATACGCGAACCGAGTGCGCAAGCGCAGGGTCCGGGCCTGCTTGGGCGAGGCTTGTGCGTTTTTGTACGGTCCTGGTTTCGGGGTTCTCCGAGCGCCCGCGCCCTTTCCGGGGGAACCTGGCAGAGTGGAGGGGGAACGTTCTCGTTCCCGTGTGCGTTGTACGTGTGATGGCCGGTGCAAGGAGGGCGAGCGCATGACGTACGACCGGTTGGTGTGCGCGAACTGCGCGTCGCCGGTGAGCGAGGGCCGGTGCCCGGTGTGCCGTGCCAACCGCGAGCGACTGCAGCAGGAGGGCTTCTTCACGGGGCTGAACCCCATGGCGCTGATCGCGCTGCTCGCGGTGTTGATCGCCGCGGTGGCGCTGCTGGCGCATCAGACCGCGTAAGAAGACCGTTCGAGAAAACCGTACGCGACGACCGTACGAGACGCCGGAAGGGCCCGGAGCGCCATGCTCCGGGCCCTTCGGCGCTTGCTCTGTGAGCGGTGCGTCACCTGAGAGCTACGCTCAGGCGGCGGCACCGCCGCGGCCGCTCACCAGACGCGGCAGGACGCGGAAGCCGACGCCGCCGGCGATCATCGTCGCGGCACCGACGATCAGGAACGCGGTCTGGCCGGCACCGGTCTCGGCGAGCTGCTTGTCCCCGCCCTGGGGCGTGGTGTCCGAGCCCGTGTCGGTGAGGGCCGAGGAGCCCTCCTCCTGGGAGGCGTTGTCGTTGCCGCCACCCTGGGGCGTGTCGTGGTTGCCACCGGAGGTGCTGGAGCCGCCACCGGTGGAGCCGCCGTTGCCGCCGCCGGAGTTGCCGTTGCCACCCGAGTTGCCGTTGCCACCGGAGTTGCCGTTGCCACCCGAGTTGCCGTTGCCACCGGTGCTGTCGTCGCCACCGGTGGTGGTGCCACCGTCCGTGGTTCCACCGTCGGTCGTGGTGCCACCGGTAGTGGTCGTCCCGCCGTCGGTGGTGGTGCCACCGTCCGTGGTGGTGCCACCGTCGGTGGTGGTGCCACCGTCCGTGGTCGTGCCACCGTCGGTCGTGGTGCCACCATCCGTGGTGCCACCATCGGACGTGGTGCCACCGATGGTGACGCTGCCGCCGATGCCGCCTTCGGTGACGCCGACGTTGGCCCCACCATCGCTGGTGGTGCCGCCGTCGGTCGTGCCCGCGTCGTCACCACCGTCCGCGGTCACACCGATCTCGATCGGGCCGGCCTGGACACCGAGGTCCAGGGCGGAGGCGGCGCCTGCGGCGGTCAACGAGGCGCCGGCCGCGATCACGGCGCCGGCGGCTATCCGCGCGACCCGGATCCGCGTCTTCTTCGTCATGTGGTTGCTACCCCCAGTAGCTGTCGTCAATGAGGCGGCGCGTGGGGCGTGCCGTGATCGACGGAGGTAGCAGTGACGAGATTCGCGTCAATTCCCCCGGTTCACATGCGCCCCAGAGATACGCATGCCACGCTTCACCCTTCCGATTTTTCAAAGCAACGTCAAGGCCGTTGCGCGCGCAATGTCCACCCGTGGTCACGTTTGCCGGACTTGGCGCCTGTGAGTGTGATGTAAAACCCAGACAAAAGACAACTGCCGCCTCGAGGGCGGCAGTTGTCATGTCGACAAAGTTACTTCTCCTGCTGCTTGCGCCAGCGAATGCCGGCCTCCAGGAAACCGTCGATCTCTCCGTTGAACACGGCCTCGGGGTTGCCCACTTCGTGCTCGGTCCGCAGGTCCTTGACCATCTGGTACGGGTGCAGCACGTACGAACGCATCTGGTTGCCCCAGGAGTTGCCGCCGTCGCCCTTGAGGGCGTCCATCTTGGCCTGCTCCTCCTGCCGGCGCCGCTCGAGCAGCTTGGCCTGCAGGACGTTCATCGCGGTGGCCTTGTTCTGGATCTGCGACCGCTCGTTCTGGCAGGAGACCACGATCCCGGTGGGGAGGTGGGTGATGCGGACGGCGGAGTCGGTGGTGTTGACGCCCTGACCACCGGGACCGGAGGACCGGTAGACGTCGATCCGCAGGTCGGACTCGTCGATCTCGACGTGGTCGGACTGCTCGACGACGGGGAGCACCTCGACACCCGCGAAGGAGGTCTGGCGGCGGCCCTGGTTGTCGAAGGGCGAGATGCGCACCAGGCGGTGCGTGCCCTGCTCGACGGAGAGGGTGCCGTAGGCGTACGGCACCTGCACGGAGAAGGTGGTCGACTTGATGCCGGCCTCTTCGGCGTACGACGTCTCGATGAGCTCGGTCTTGTAGCCGCGCTGCTCGGCCCAGCGCAGGTACATGCGCTGCAGCTTCTCGGCGAAGTCGGCGGCGTCGACGCCACCGGCCTCGGCGCGGATGTTGACGAGCGCCTCACGGGAGTCGTACTCGCCGGACAGGAGGGTGCGGACCTCCATCTCGTCCAGCGACTTCCTCACCGCGGTCAGCTCGGACTCGGCCTCGGCGCGGGTGTCCGGGTCGTCCTCCTCCTCGGCCATCTCGAAGAGGACCGCGAGATCGTCGATCCGGCCACGCAGCGTCTCCGCCTTCCTGACCTCGGCCTGGAGGTGGGAGAGCTTGCTGGTGATCTTCTGCGCCTCGTCCGGGTTGTCCCACAGGGACGGCGCGGCCGCCTGCTCCTCGAGCACGGCGATGTCTGCCCTCAGCCTGTCGAGGTCCAGGACGGCCTCGATCGACTCCATGGTCGAGGAGAGGGACTTCAGCTCTTCGGATACATCGACGACTGCCACGCATCCAGCGTAACGGCTCCGCCGAGCGACCAGAGCAGGGTGCGCACAGCCGGGCCCCGCGGGCCCATAGGTGCGGGCCGGCGCCCGGACGTCACGGCGTCGACGTGCTGTGGGTCTCCCGGGGCGTCTCGTCGTCATCTCCCGAGGTCGCCGCCCACGCGCCGACGCCGACGGCCGCGGCCAGGACCACTCCCGCCACTCCCAGCGTGATCCGGCGGCGCCGGGCCGCTGCGCGGTGCCGGGCCGAGCCGGGGCGGGGCGCACCGGACGCCCGGGGGACACGCGCCGTACCCCGCGCTCCCCCGGCCAGCTCGTCGGGGCCCGGCACCCTCATGGAGGTGTGCGTGTCCCGGTTGGAGTCCGGCTTGGCCCCCGGCACCAGGGAGACCGCGCCACGGCGCCGTACGGGCTCCCCCGAGGCGGCCGGCGCGGGCGCCTCCTCCGGGCCCTCCTCGGGGGACTCGGCGTCCGGCTCGTCCACGTCCAGCGGCGGCATGCCCACCAGCGTGGGCAGCTGCTCGCGCAGCCGCGCCGCCAGCTCGGAGGCGCGCAGCCGGGAGGCGGGTGCCTTCGCCAGGCACTGCACGATCAGCTGCCACAGCTCGTCGGGGATGCCGGGCAGCGGTGCGACGGTCTCGGTGACGTGCCGGCGCAGCACCGCGCCGGGGTGGCCGCCGCCGAAGGGCGTGAAGCCCGCGAGCAGCTCGTACAGGACCGTCGCGAGGGCGTAGATGTCGACGGCGGCGCGGGGCGGCAGGCCCTCGACGATCTCCGGGGCGAGGTAGTCGGGCGTGCCGATGATCTTCGTGGCCCGCGTCCGCTTCGGCGAGTCGATCAGCTTGGCGACGCCGAAGTCGGTGAGCAGCGCCGGGTGGGCCCCGCCCGGGCCGAGCGGGCCCTGCATGTCCAGCAGGACGTTCTCGGGCTTCACGTCCCGGTGCACCACGCCGGCGGCATGGGCCGCCGCGAGGCCGTCGGCGACGTCGGCGACGATCGCCACCGCCGCCTCGGGCGCCAGCCGCCGCTCACGCTCGAGCCGGGTGCGCAGATCGGTGCCGCGCACCAGGTCCATGACCAGGGCCAGGTCGTTTCCGTCGACCACGAGATCGCGCACCGAGACGACGTGCGGGTGCTCCAGGCCGAGCAGCGCGGTGCGCTCCTGGACGAAGCGCCCGACGAGTTCCTGGTCGGACGCGAGGTCCTCGCGCAGCAGCTTGATGGCGACGGGACCCTCGGGTCCCTCACCCAGCCACACCGTGCCGGCGCTGCCCCGCCCCAGGATCTGGTGGGCGGTGTACCGGCTGCCGATCTTCCGTGCCAAGGCTGCTCCTACCGACGCGTGTTGTCGCTAAAACTACGCGCCGGAAGAGCCAACCTTCACCGCGGAGACGGAAATCACCCGGCAGGTGTCGACAAATCCCCAAACCAGCGATCAGTTGCCGCTGCCGGAGGAGCTGTCCAGCTTCTTGACCCAGTGGCCGACCTTCCCGGCCCAGTCGCTCAGCTGGTCCCAGTAGCCCTTGCCCTGGCCGACCCAGGTGTGCAGCGGGGTCAGGTCCCAGACCAGCCAGCTCGCGACGACCAGGATGATGATCGTGAACAGGCAGCCCTTCAGGCAGCCGAGGCCGGGGATCTTCATCGGGTTGGCACTGCGCTGCCGCGCCGGCCGAGGCTCGCGCGCGGGTCGCTGCGGCTCCGGGGCGGGGGGCGCGTACCGCTGCGGCTGCTGCGGCGGGGCGTACTGCTGCTGCTGCGGGTAGCCGTACCCGGCGGGCGGGCGCTGCCGCCCGCGCGGCTGCGGCTGCTGCGGGCGCGCCTGCGGGGCCTGGCGCTGCGGCTGCTGCGGCCGGGCGACCTGCCGCTGGGGGCGGCGGCGCAGCGGGTCCTCGTCGGGGTCGATGTACTGGATCTGCGTCTGCTCGTTGCGGTCCCGGGCGGCGCGCAGCTGGGTCTGCCAGGGGTGCGGCTGGTCGGGCTGTCCGCCGGGCTGCCCCTGGGGCATCGGCGGCATGACGGCGGTCGGGTCGGCCGCACCGGTGGTGGGCAGGACCGCGGTGGGGTCGGCGGCGCCGACGGGGCCACCGGTGTGCGGCAGGAAGCTGGTCGCCGCGTTCGGATCGTGCTGGCCGTACGCACCCTGCGGCGCGTTGGTCGGCAGCACCTGCGTGGGGTCGGCGGCACCGGGTACGCCCGGGACGGCGGCCGGGGCCGGGTCGGGGGCCAGCAGGGCGCCGACGCCCTCGGCGGCGGCGATCTGGGCGGCGTTCGCGTGCACGCCCACGCCCTCGGCCACGACCCGGAGCCCGCGCGCGAGGTTCTCGGCGCTGGGCCGTTCCCCGGGGTTCTTGCGCAGGCAGCGCTCTATCACCGTCCACAGCGGGTCCGGGACGGTGGAGGGCCGGCGCGGCTCGGCGCTCAGGTGCTGGTGCAGGACCTCGAGCGCGCTGCCGCCGGAGAACGGCGGACGGCCGGTGACCAGCTCGTACAGCAGGATGCCCGCCCCGTAGACGTCGACGGCGGAGGTCTGCGGGCGGCCCTCGGCGGACTCCGGCGCGACGTACGCGGGCGTGCCGACGAACTCGTGGGTACGGGTCAGGCCCGGGGAGTCGGCGAGGCGGGCGATGCCGAAGTCGGTCAGCATCGGGTGCATCTGGCCGTCGTGCTGCCGGAGCAGCACGTTCGCGGGCTTCAGGTCGCGGTGGACGACACCGTCGGCGTGGCTAGCGGCGAGGGCGTCGGCGATCTGCGCCGTCATCAGGGCCGCGGCGACCGGCGTGAAGGGGCCGTTCTCGCGCAGGTAGCGGTGCAGGTCGGGACCGTCGACGAGGTCCATGACCAGGGCCAGCAGATCGCCCTCGACGACCAGGTCGCGGACCCGGACGATGTTGGGGTGGGTGAGCCGGAGCAGGACGGAGCGTTCCCGCAGGAACCGCATCACGATGTCCGGGTCGCTCGCCAGCTCCTCCTTCAGGACCTTGATCGCGACCGTCTCACCGGGCTGGCCGGGCACGGCCGCCTCGGCCCCCGCGGTCTCGCGCTGGCGGGCACGCCAGACGGTGCCCGTGGCGCCGCGTCCGAGCGGCTCCTCGAGCAGGTACTTGCTGCCGACTGGCCGCACGTCACGCGCTCCCTGCTGCTTGCTTGGCTGCTTGCTGGGGCAGCTGCTCGCCTGTGTTCCGGTGTTCCGACCCACTGTAGTGCCGCCCCCGAGGGCACTACGTAAGCGTTCCCGTCGATGTTCGAAGGAAAGACGCTCGCTCCGGTCTTCCGGTTGCCCAGGGACGGACGTGACCGATCTCAACTGATCGTCGGTGCGCTACTGGTCAGGCACTTTTGGGGGCAGAGCTGACCAATCAAGATCACTTGACCCCGGGGCGCGGGCGTGTTGTCAGTGGCAGGTGCGAGGATGCGTGCAGTACTGGCCGACGTGCTCGTGCGGGGGTGGGGGATGTCCGCGCCCGGGCAGAAGGGACCGCTGACGGCGATGCAGATCCGGCTGACCGTCGTAGACCCGCTGGGCCCGTCCACGCAGCGGGGCCGCGCCGCGAGCCGCGACGTGCTGGTGACGGCGCCCGCGGGTACGGACCTGGCCGCGGTGGCGTCGGCGCTGGCCGCGGCGGTCACCGGGGAGGGCGGCACCGGCCGGGACGCCGGCGGCGCCCCGGTGGTGCTGTACACGGGCGCGGAGCGGCTGGACCTCCGCCGCAGCACCCTCGGTGAGCCTCCCCTGGTCGACGGCGCCGTGCTGTCCCTGGGCACGCCTGCGGCCCCCGAGCCGCATCCCGAGCTGGACGACGCGCCGACCCAGCTGCACGTGGTCGCGGGTCCGGACGCGGGCGGGGTCCATCTGCTGCACGGCGGCCGGATCACCGTCGGCCGCTCCGCCGACGCCGACGTCCCGCTGGACGACCCGGACGTCTCCCGTCTGCACTGCGCGGTCACGGTCGCCGCCGAGGGCCGCGTGTCGGTTGCCGACCTCGGCTCCACGAACGGCACGGCCCTGGACGGCACGCGGTTGGGCGAGCGCCCGGTGCGGTTCCCGGCGGGGGCGCTGCTGAGGATCGGCGAGTCCGCCCTGCGGGTCACCCCGTCCGGGGGTCCCGGGGCCAGGGTCCGGACGGTGCCGGACGGAGAGGGCTGCGTGCGGGTCGCACCCGGGGCCGGGGACACCGGCACTCCGGAGACGGCGGACGGCTTCGCGGACGGCCCGGTGCCGGGCGCCGAACCCGTCGCGGCGGATGCGGACTCCGGCGCCGCCGGCCACGCGCGCGTGGCGGGTGCCGACAGCCCCTCGGGGTCGACGCATCACACGTACGGCGCGGCGGGCTGGGGCGCCTCGGGCGGCGGCGCGGGGGCCCAGGAGCACCGGCGCCGGGAACAGCCCTCGGTGCCCGGTCAGGCCGAGGCGCCGGGGATCGAGAGTCGGGACGCGGGCGGGTTCGGCGGGTTCGCCGCGGGCGCGCCCGGCGGCGACATCCCGGCCCCCGGCCTGCCCGGTCCGGCTTCCCCCGACGGCGACACGCACGCGGGGCACTACGGCGTCACCGGCCCGGGCGGCCTGCCCGCGGGCGCGTACGCCGGTACGGCCGCCCAGGGCCCTGCGCCGGACGCCGCCGCTTACGGCCCGGACGCGGCGGGCGGCGGTCGCAAGGACACTCCCCTGCGGGGCACCGACGTGCCTCAGACCGGCCGCCGCAGGAGCGGACTCGGCGCATGGGCGCGGCGGCTGGCCGGCGGGCGCGCGGAGCAGCCGGCGGCCGAGCGCGAGGCGTACGGCGCGACGGAGTCCGGCGCGCACGGCACCCGGGCCGTCGACGTCCGGCAGCTGCCGGAGACCTGGCCGGACCCGGCCGCGCTGCTGCTGACGGCGCTCGGTCCCGGGCCCCGGCTGTGGGAGCGGGAGCCGGGTCATCCGGAGGCCCTGACCGTGCGGCTCGGCACGGCCGACCGGAGCACACCGGACGGCTCGGGCGTGCTGCCCGCCGTGCCGGTGACCGCCGCGCTGCGGGAGGCGGGCGCGCTGGGCCTGGCCGGTCCGCGACCCCGGCTGTCCGGGCTGGCCCGAGCGGTGCTGGCACAGCTGGCCGCGCTGCACTCCCCCGACCTGCTCGAGATCGTGCTGATCAGCGCCGACCGGTCCCGCCCGGTCGAGGAGCGCACCGCCGAGTGGTCCTGGCTGGGCTGGCTCCCGCACGTCCGGCCGGGCCACGGCCAGGACTGCCGGCTGCTGCTGGCCCACGACCGGGAACAGGCGGCGGCCCGCACGGAGGAACTCCTGCGCCGGGTGGAGGAGTACGCGTCGACGGGCCACGGCACGGCTCACCGGACTGCCCCGGCGGGCGGCCGCGCCGGAGCGGACCCGGCGCCCGGTACGGCGCCCGACGAGACGCCCGATCCCGGAACGCGTCCCGACGCCCCCTCCTCCGCGCACCGGAACGCACCGGCCCGCCGCCCCTCCTGGGTCAGGGAGGACACCGACCCCGACGCGGGCGGCGGCTTCCCGGGGCCGTACACCGTCGTCGTCGTGGACGGGGACCCCGGCGGGGCGTCCCTGCAGGAGGGCCTGGCGCGGCTCGCCGTGGCCGGGCCCCGGGTCGGGATCCATGTCGTCTGCCTCGCCGAGACCCCGGCCGCCACTCCCGCCTCGCCCGTGGCGCGGACGTACGAGGCGGCCTGCGCCGTCACGCCCACCTTCCGGCACTGCGGGGCTGTGGCCCTGCTCAGTGGCGATGTCGCCGGCGCGCTGCAGCTGATGCGGGTCGCGCCCGGCGGGCCCGCCGGCCCGGGCGCCCCGGCCACCGTCGACGCCGTCTCCGCCGCCTGGGCGGAGCGGTTCGCGCGGGCCCTCGCGCCGCTGCGGCCGGACGGCCCGGTCGGCGAGCGGCACACGCGCGTGGCCGTACCGCTGCCGCAGTCGGCGCGGCTGCTGGACGAGCTGGGGCTGGCCCGGGCCACCCCCGCCTCGTTGATGGCACGCTGGGCGGACGCGGCCGACGACACGGAGTCGCTGGGCGGGCGGGCCCGGGCGGTGCTGGGCGCCGGGACGCGCGGCCCGCTCACCGCCGACCTGGTGGCCGACGGGCCGCATCTGCTGATCGAGGGGCCGGCCGGCAGTGGCCGCACCGAGCTGCTGCGGGCCGTGGTCGCCTCGCTGGCCGCCGCCGAGCGGCCCGACCGGCTGGGCATGGTGCTGATCGACGGCCGGGACGGCGTCGGCACGGGCGCGGGGCGCGGCGAGGGGCTGCGCGTCTGTACGGACATACCCCACGTGACGACCCACCTCATGGCCAACGACCCGGTGCGCATGCGGGAGTTCGCGCAGTCGTTGAGCGCCGAGCTGAAGCGGCGCGCGGAGTTGCTGGGCCGCACGGACTTCGCCCAGTGGCACGCGGGGCATGAGGTGTCGGGCCGTATCGTCGCGCAGCGCACCGCGAACGGGCGGCCGGCCGCCACCGGGGCCGGGGACATAGAGACGCCGCCCAGCTCGACGCTGCGGCTGCGGCCCGGCGCCGCCGCACGGCAGCGCACCGAGGCGGCACCGCCGCTGCCCCGGCTCGTCGTGGTCGTCGACGATCTGGACGCACTGGTCTCCCCCGCGCTCGGCTCCCCGGGCCGCCCGGCCGCGGGGTCGGTGCTGCGGGCCCTGGAGGCGGTGGCCAGGGAGGGCGAGCGGCTCGGCGTGCACCTGGTGGCCGCCGCCGGGACGGGCGGCCGTACCGCGGAGACGGAACCGGCCCGGCAGGCCACCCTGCGCATAGCCCTGGACGCGCCGTCGGCGGGGCCGGACGAACCGGCGCCGGGGCGGGGCAGGCTCACCTACGCGGACGGGCGGGCGGCCGTCGGATTCCAGGGCGGCCGGGTGACGGGACGCATCCCGCGCACGGCGACCCAGCGGCCCACGGTCGTGCCGCTGGAGTGGCAGCGCATGGGCGATCCGCCGGCCCGCCGGCCCGTGCGCGAACTGGGCAACGGCCCCACCGACCTGGCCCTGCTGGCGAGCGCGGTGGAGCGCGCGGCCCGGGAGGTCGCCGCGGCGGAGGTGCCCTCGCTCCTCTAGAGCCTCGACATGGGCACGCATACCTCCCTGATCACGAGCCGGTCACGATGAACCGCTGGACGGCGCAGGCGCTCTTGCCGCTCCCGTACGCCCCGGCGTAGACCGGAGCGCACGGGACAGTGTTCTGACGTTCAACGGAGAACGACGAACGGGGAAGTGATGCGTAGCAACACCATCCGGACACACAGGGCCGTCACCACACTCGCCGCGCTGCTCGCGGGAGCGCTCGCGCTCACCGCCTGCTCCGGCAGCGACGACAAGAAGGGCAGCGGCGACACGAGCGGCGGGGCCACCGAGAGCGGCTCCACCGTCGCCCTGCCGAAGCTGAACGGCGTGAACCTGGAGGTCGCCGCCGTCTGGACCGGCACCGAACAGGCGAACTTCAAGAAGGTCCTCGCCGAGTTCGAGAAGCGCACGGGCGCGAAGGTGACGTTCGTGCCCGCCCAGGACCCGATCATCAACTTCCTCGGCTCGAAGATCGCGGGCGGTCAGCCGCCGGACGTGGCGCTGCTCCCCCAGCCGGGCGCGATCAAGCAGGCCGTGGACAAGAAGTGGGCCAAGCCTCTTGGCGCGGACGCGCTCAAGGAGCTGCAGAAGAACTACTCGCAGGGCTGGCAGGACATCGGCAAGGTCGACGGCAAGCAGTACGGCGTCTACTACAAGGCCGCCAACAAGTCGCTGATCTGGTACAACGCCAAGGCCTTCGAGAATGCGGGCGCCAAGGAGCCGAAGACCTGGCAGGACCTGCTGACCGCCGCGCAGGCGGTGTACGACTCCGGTGTCACGCCGTTCTCGGTCGGCGGTGCCGACGGCTGGACGCTGACGGACTGGTTCGAGAACGTCTATCTGTCCCAGGCGGGCCCGGACAAGTACGACCAGCTCGCCCAGCACAAGATCAAGTGGACCGATCCGTCGGTGAAGCAGGCCCTGACCACGCTCGCCCAGGTCTGGGGCAAGAAGGACTACGTGGCGGGCGGCGCGGACGGCGCCCTGCAGACCGAGTTCCCGGCCTCTGTCACCCAGACCTTCACCGGCGGTGACCAGCCGAAGGCCGCGATGGTCTACGAGGGAGACTTCGCGCAGGTCAACATCGGTGACACCAAGGCGAAGGTGGGCACGGACGCGAAGGTGTTCCCCTTCCCGGCGGTGGGCTCGTCGGCGCCGGTGGTCTCCGGCGGTGACGCGGCCGTGATCCTGAAGGACTCCAAGGGCGCCCAGGCACTGGCGACCTTCCTGGCCTCCCCGGACGCGGCGACGATCCAGGCCAAGCTCGGCGGCTACCTGTCCCCGAACAAGAACGTGCCGAACTCGTCGTACCCCAACGCGGTGCAGCAGACGATCGCCAAGGCCCTGATCGCCTCCGGCGACGACTTCCGCTTCGACATGTCCGACCAGGCCCCGCAGGCCTTCGGCGGCACGCCCGGCAAGGGCGAGTGGAAGGACCTGCAGGACTTCCTGAAGAACCCGAAGGACGTCGCGGGCACCCAGGCGAAGCTGGAGAAGGACGCGGCGGCCGCGTACGGGAACGGAGGCTGATCCGGCCATGGCGTCGGCAGCGGCGGCCGGGGCCCCACCGGGCCCGGCCGCTCCGAAGAGCCGCAAGAGCGTGACCGGCACCCGCAGGACGGTGGCAGTCCTCTTCCTGCTGCCCGCCCTGGTGCTGCTGGGCGCGCTCGTGGTCTACCCGATCGGGTACTCGATCGTCCGCAGCTTCTACAACGCCTCGGGCGACGGCTTCGCCGGGGTCGACAACTACAAGGCGCTGTTCACCGACGACGGCATCCGTACGGCGCTGAAGAACAACGTCATCTGGGTGGTGTTCGCGCCCACGGTGTCCACCGCGCTCGGCCTGATCTTCGCGGTGCTCACCGAACGGGTGCGCTGGGGCACGGCGTTCAAGCTGGTCGTCTTCATGCCGATGGCGATCTCGATGCTTGCGGCCGGGATCATCTTCCGGCTGGTGTACGACCAGGACCCGGACAAGGGCGTCGCCAACGCGGTGTGGGTGGGCGTCCACGACACCTTCGCCCAGTCGTCGGCGTTCCCGAAGGCACACCCGGGCCGTGAGTCGCCGCTCAAGGCCGAGTCGGGCGGATTCATCACGTCGGCCCCCGTGCACACCGGCCAGGTCGTCTCCCTGCCGCTCGTCGGCGTGGCTCCCGACCAGATGCCGGACAGTGCGAAGAAGGCCGCGGCGGCCAAGCCCGAGCCGGGCAGGATCACCGGCACGACCTGGCAGGACTTCACCCGCGGCAAGGGCGTCGGCAGGCTCGGCGTGCCCGACCCGGCCGAGCTGGGCTACGCCGGGATGCGGATCGAGGCGGTGAAGGACGGCTCGGTGGTGGCCTCCACGAAGGCCGCCGGCGACGGTACCTTCACGCTGCCCGCGAAGGCCGACGGAGCTCTGCTGAGGCTTCCCGCGAGCAACTTCAAGGAGCCGTACAACGGCGTCGACTGGCTCGGTCCGGCGCTGGTGACCCCGGCCATCATCGGCTCGTACGTGTGGATGTGGGCGGGCTTCGCGATGGTGCTCATCGCGGCCGGGCTCGCGGGCGTGCCCCGGGAGCTGCTGGAGGCCGCGCGCGTGGACGGCGCCAACGAGTGGCAGGTGTTCCGCCGGGTCACCGTGCCGCTGCTCGCACCGGTTCTCGCGGTGGTCACGGTCACGCTGATGATCAACGTGCTCAAGGTGTTCGACCTCGTCTACATCATCGCGCCGGGCTCCTCGCAGGACGACGCGAACGTGCTGGCCCTGGAGCTGTACCGCAAGGGCTTCGCGGAGAGCCAGCCGGGCATCGCGAGCGCGATCGCGGTGTTCCTGCTGCTGCTGGTGATCCCGGTGATGCTGTTCAACATCCGTCGGCTGAGGCGGGAGGTCAGGCGATGACGACGGCCGCGTCAAGCGTCGGGAAGGTGGCCGAGGCCGACACCACGGTGAAGGCCCGGCAGTCGCTCGGCTCCAGGATCACCGAGAAGCTCGGCGGCGGACTGGTCCGCGTCTTCCTCATCCTGGTCGGCCTGTTCTGGCTGGTGCCGACCATCGGTCTGCTCATCTCCTCCCTGCGCGCGCCGGAGGACATGAGCGCGAGCGGCTGGTGGACGGTGTTCAGCAAGCCGTCCCAGCTGACCTTCGAGAGCTACCAGAAGCTGCTGGAGAACACCGACATCACCAACTCCCTGCTGAACACCGTGCTGATCACCGTCCCGGCGACGATCCTCGTCGTGGTGATCGGCTCCCTCGCGGGCTACGCCTTCGCGTGGATGGAGTTCCCCGGCCGGGACTGGTGGTTCCTCGGCGTGGTCAGCCTCCTGGTGGTCCCGGTACAGGTCGCGCTGATCCCGATCGCCGAACTGTTCGGCAAGCTCGGGCTGTTCGGGACGATCTTCGGGGTGATCCTGTTCCATGTCGGCTTCGGTCTGCCGTTCGCGGTGTTCCTGCTGCGGAACTTCTTCGCGGAGATCCCGCGCGAGCTGCTGGAGGCGGCCCGCCTCGACGGCGCGGGCGAACTGCGCCTGTTCGCCCGGGTGGTGATGCCGCTCGGCGGGCCGGCGATCGCGAGCCTCGGCATCTTCCAGTTCCTGTGGGTGTGGAACGACATGCTGGTCGCGCTGGTGTTCACCAAGTCCGGCTCGCAGCCGATCACGGTCGCCCTGCAGACGCAGGTACGCCAGTTCGGCAACAACATCGACGTGCTGGCACCCGGCGCGTTCATCTCGATGGTGATCCCGCTCGCGGTGTTCTTCGCGTTCCAGCGGCAGTTCGTGTCCGGGGTGATGGCGGGCGCGGTCAAGTAGCGGCAAAACGGACGTTTTTCGAGGGGCGGGCTTTAAGGAGCCCGCCCCCTGCCGTTCACTTCATGTCCCCCACATGCCGTACGAACCGTAACCAAGTCACTCCATCGGCCGTTCCCGGGCAGAACGCCCGCGCCGACCGACCCATGGATGTGCCTTGCCCAGGTTCAGTGTCATTGTCCCCGCGTACAAGGTCCAGGCGTACCTGTCGGAGTGCCTGGACTCGGTGCTCTCGCAGTCGTATCCCGACCTCGAACTGATCGCCGTGGACGACTGCTCACCGGACGCCTGCGGTGCGATCGTCGACGAGTACGCCGCCCGCGACGCCCGGGTGAAGGCCGTACACCTGGCGCGGAACCAGGGCCTGGGCCGCGCCCGCAACGCGGGCATGGCGGAGGCGACCGGCGACTACCTGGTCTTCCTGGACAGCGACGACACCCTCACCCCGGACGCCCTGCGCGCGATCGCCGACCGGATCAAGGAGACCGGCGAGCCGGACGTCCTGGTCTTCGACTACGCCCGCACCTTCTGGAACGGCGAGGCGGTCCGCAACCAGGTCGCCGCCCCGCTGTCCCAGGAGGGTCCGGCACCGTTCCGGCTCGCGGACCGCCCGGGGCTGCTGCGGGTGCTGATGGTCGCCTGGAACAAGGCCTACCGGCGCGAATACGTCGCGGAGCAGGGCTTCTCCTTCCCGCCCGGCTACTACGAGGACACCCCCTGGACCTTCCCGGCCCTGATGGCGGCGGAGTCGATCGCCACCCTGGACCGGGTGTGCGTGCACTACCGGCAACGCCGGCAGGGCAACATCCTGCGCACCACCAGCCGCAGGCACTTCGACGTCTTCGAGCAGTACGACCGGGTCTTCGCCTTCGTCGAGCAGCGACCCGAACTCGCGCGCTGGCGGCCGGAGCTGTTCCACCGGATGATCGACCACTACGTCACGATCTTCACCCGGCGGGACCGGCTGCCCCGCGGCAGCCGCGCCGAGTTCCTGCGCCGGGCCCGCGCCCACTACCGCTGCCACCGCGTGCCGGGCACCAGGGTGCCGCCGCGCTCCCGGCTGCGGCACACCCTGGTCCGCTTCGGTCTGCACCGCACCTTCCGCGCCCTGCGCCTGGCCTCGGCCGCCCGCCGCCGCACGCTGAAGTCCGCGGTGAAACTCACCCGCTCGCTCAGGGCCGCCGCGCTCCAGTTGCACTACCGGATCCAGCTGCGCCTGCCGCTGCGGTCCGACCGGGCGGTGTTCGCCGCCCACGGCGGGCGCGGCCACGGCTGCAACCCGGGCGCTCTGGAGGCGGCGTTCCGTACGCACGCCCCGCACGTCCGCACCGCCTGGATCGCCCACCCCGAGCACCAGCAGGCGATCCCGCCGGGCCCGCGCCGGCTGCGTCCCGGCACGGCCGCCTACTGGACGGCGCTGGCCCGCTCCAAGTACCTGGTGAACAACGCCGACTTCGATCGAGGGCTGAAGAAGCGTCCCGGTCAGGTCTTCGTCCAGACCCAGCACGGAACCCCGCTCAAGCACATGGGCCTCGACCTTCAGGAGCGCCCCGCGGCCGCCCGGGGCACCGACTTCGAGGAGCTGCTGCGCGGCGTCGACCAGTGGGACTACGTGCTCTCCGGCAACCGGCACTCCACCCTGACCTGGGAGCGGGTCCACCCGGGCCGTTACACCACGCTGGAGTACGGCCTGCCGCGCAACGACGTCTTCCAGCAGGCCACTTCGGCGGACGTGACCCGGCTGCGCGAGTCGCTGGGCATCCCGGAGGGTTCGGTCGCCGTCCTGTACGCGCCGACGTACCGCGACCACCGCCGCACCCAGCGTCCGCTGCTCGACCTCGAGCGCGTCCTGCGCCGGCTCGGCCCGCGCTTCGTGATCCTCGCCCGCGCCCACCACGCGCACGGCGGCTCCCTCGGGCAGGGCGCCCGGATCATCGACGTCTCGGGGCATCCGAGCGTGGAGTCCCTGTGCCTGGCCTCGGACGCGCTGCTCACCGACTACTCGTCGCTGATGTTCGACTACGCCGACCTGGACCGGCCGATCGTCGTGCACACCGAGGACTGGGACGCCTACGAGGCCGCCCGGGGCACCTACTTCGACCTGCGCGCCTTCCCGCCGGGCGCGGTCGCCCGCACCGAGGACGAGCTGACCGACGTCTTCGCCTCGGGCCGCTGGCGCGGCTCGCGCTCCACCCAGCTGCGGGCGGCCTTCCGGGAGCGGTTCTGCCCGTACGACGACGGGCACGCCGCCGAACGCGTCGTACGGCATGTCGTGCTGGGCGAGACGCAGGGGCTGCCGTCGGTCGTGCCCCTGGCCGAGCGCCGCCCGGTGCCGTCGGCGGCCTCCGCGCTTCCGCGATCCCCGCTGGCCACCGTGCCGCAGCCTTCCGGCCCCCTCCCCGTCACAGGGGGCCGCTGAACACCGTTGTCCCTACCGGGAGTTCCCATGCCCCTCAGTACGACGCGGCCCACTCCGGTCCGGCCGTCCACCTGGCGTCCCGCCGGACGGCCCAGCCGCGTCCGCAAGACAACAGAAAGAGCAGAATGCCCCGCTTCAGCATCATCGTCCCGTCCCACGGGGTCGCTGGTCGGCTGTCCCAGGCGCTGGACTCGGTCCTCGGCCAGTCCTTCGGCGACCTGGAGCTGATCCCGGTCTGTGACGCTCCCGACGCCCCGGCCGCCGCCGTGGCCGCCGGATACGCCGAGCGGGACCCCCGGGTGACACCGGTCGACTCACCACCGTCCACCGGTCTGAGCGGGGCGCGCAACGCCGGGATGCGGGCGGCGACCGGCGCGTACGTGCTGTTCCTCGACGGCGACGACCTGCTGCTGCCGGGTGCGCTGGCGGCGCTGGACGCCCGGCTGACCGAGACGGCCGGTGTCGACGTGCTCCACGTCGAGCACGAACGGACGCCCTGGTGGGAGGGCGAGCCGACCAACCCGGCGGCCCCGCTGCTGGCGAGGGCGCCGAGGGGGGCCTTCGCCCCGGACGCGTTCTGCGAGCTGACCGGCGTGCGGCTCCCGGCGTGGAGCGCCGTCTACCGCCGCACCTTCCTCACCGAGCGCGGACTCGCCTTCCCGGACGGCCACTTCACGGACGTGGGCTGGGGCGGCCTGACGACCATCGCCGCCGAGCGGGTCGCGGTGCTGCGCCGGGTCGTCGTGCGGCACCGGCTACGCCGGCAGGGCAGCCGGCTCAACCTGCCGGGACCGCACCAGCACTCGCTGCTGGACCAGGTGGAACTGGTGCTGACCCGGGCGGCCGAGAGCGGGCTGTCCGCCGAGCGGACCCTGGCCCTCTTCGAGCACCTGTTCACGCAGGTGCTGAAGACGGCGTCCCGGCCGGAGCGGCTGCCCTCCGGGCACCGGGCGTTCTTCCGCCGGGCCGGCCGCCTGTACCGCCGGCACCGGCCCGCCGGTCACCGGGCTCCGGGCGGCAGCCTCGGCCTGCAGCACCGGCTGCTGGCGACCGGCGCGTACACCGCGTTCCGCGCGCTGCGCGGCGCCAACCGGGCGGCTGCCAGGGCCGGTGAGGCCGTGCCGCGCCCGCGCATGCTCCGCACCCGGCTGCGCTACGCCCGCGACCTGCGCCGGCCCCTGGACCCCCGGCTCGCCGTGTACTGCGCCTACTGGGGCCGCGGTTACGCCTGCAACCCGGCCGCGATCCACGCCAAGGCCCGCGAACTGGCCCCGCACATCCGCTCGGTGTTCCTGGTCGAGGCCGACCAGGCCCATGCGATGCCGAAGGACGTCGAATACGCGGTGATCGGCTCCCGCCGCTCCTGGGAGGTGCTGGCCCGCGCCACGTACCTGGTCAACAACGCCAACTTCGCCGAGGGCGTCGTCAAGCGGCCGGGCAGTGTGCATCTGCAGACCCAGCACGGCACCCCGCTGAAGACGATGGGCGTGGACCAGTCGACGTACCCGGTGGTGGCCGCTCAGACCGGCAGTTTCACCAGGCTGCTGGGGCGCGTGGACCGCTGGGACTTCAACCTCTCCTCCAACCGCCACTCCACCCGGATGTGGGAGCGCGCCTTCCCCGGCTCCTACGAGCATCTGGAGTACGGCTATCCCCGCAACGACGTCTACTGCACGGCGACCGCCGAGGACGTGGCCCGCATCCGGCGCGAGATGGGCGTGCCCGAGGGCAGGACGGCCGTGCTGTACGCGCCGACCCACCGCGACCACCACACCGGATTCGAGGCAGGACTCGACCTGGAGGCGTTCTGCGAGGCGGCCGGCGAGGACGTGGTCGTGCTGCTGCGCGCCCACTACTTCTACGACCGGGGGCGCTCCCACGGCTCGGACCGGATCATCGACGTGACCGCGCACCGCTCCTCGGAGGACGTGTGCCTGGCGGCGGACGCACTGGTCACGGACTACTCCTCGATCATGTTCGACTACGCCAACCTGGACCGGCCGATCGTCGTGTACGCCGACGACTGGGAGGTCTACCGGGAGACCCGGGGCGTCTACTTCGACCTGATGGCCGAGCCGCCGGGGCCGGTCGCACGCACCTGCGAGGAGCTGGCCCGCGTCTTCCGCGACGGCTCGTACGCGGGCCCGGAGGCCAGGGACCTGCGGGCCGCTTTCCGTGAGCGCTTCTGCCAGTTCGACGACGGGCGGGCCGCCGAACGCGTCGTACGGCGGGTGCTGCTCGGCGAGCCGCCGGAGTCGATCCCGCCGGTGATCCCGCTCGCGGAGCGCATCCCCGCCCCCGCCGCCGCGACCCTCGTGAGGAGCTGACCCCGCCGTGCCCCGCTTCAGTGTCATCGTCCCCTGTTTCAAGGTGCAGGGTTTCCTGCGCGAGTGCCTCGACTCGGTGCTGCTGCAGTCCTTCGGCGACCTCGAGCTGATCGCCGTGGACGACTGCTCACCGGACGGCTGCGGCGCGATCCTGGACGAGTACGCGGACCGCGACCCGCGCGTGAAGGTGCTGCACCTGCCGGAGAACGTCGGTCTCGGCCGGGCCCGCAATGCGGGGCTGCCGCACGCCACCGGCGACTACCTGTTCTTCCTGGACAGCGACGACACCCTCACCCCGGGCGCGCTGCGCGCCGTCGCCGACCGGCTGGCGGAGGCAGCGGACCCGGACGTGCTGGTCTTCGACTACGCGCGCACCTACTGGTGGGGCGGCACCCGGCGCAACGTGCTCGCGCACGTCCTCGCGGAGGCCGGCGCGGACACCTTCACGGTCGACGACCGGCCGGAGATCCTGGACCTGCTGATGGTGGTGTGGAACAAGGTCTACCGTCGCGACTTCGTCGAGGAGAACGGCTTCGAGTTCCCGCCCGGGTACTACGAGGACACCCCCTGGACCTTCCCGGTCATGCTCAGCGCCCGGCGGATCGCCGCCCTGGACCGGATCTGCCTGAACTACCGGCAGCGCAGGCAGGGCAACATCCTGTCCACCACCAGCCGCAAGCACTTCGACATCCACGACCAGTACGAGCGGGTCTTCGCCTTCGTGGACCGGCACGAGGAGCTGGCGAGCCGGCGGCCGTACCTGCACCGCAAGATGGGCGAGCACTGCCTGGACATCCTCGAGAAGCCGGACCGGCTGCCGCCGGGGGACAAGGCCGAGTTCTTCCGGCGTACGGCGGAGATGTTCCGCAGGCACCGGCCCGTGGGCGCCCTGGTGGACGGCGAGGTCGCCCTGCTGGAGGGCTCGTACGCGGTGTACCGGCTGAAGCGGCAGGCCGAGCGGGCGGGGCGGGAGGCCGGGCGGCGGGCGGTGCAGATGGGCCGGTCGGCCGCCGGACGGGCCAGGCGCGGCTGGTCCGGACTGCACGCCCGCCGGTCCCTGGACGCGCGGCTGGTGGTGTACTCGGCGTCCTGGCACCGAGGCCTGCTGGGCGATCCGGCCGCCGTCTACCGCAAGGCCCTGGAGATCGCCCCGCAGTTGCGCGGGGTGTGGGTGGTCCGGGACGAGGAGACCGCGGCACAGCTGCCGCCGGGTGTGGAGTACGTGGTCGTGGACTCCCGGCGCTGTCTGGAGTTCACCGCGCGGGCGAAGTTCTTCGTCAACGACGTCAACTGGCCCGGTTCGCCGGCCAAGCGGCCCGGCAGCGTGCACATCCACACCCACCAGGGCACCCCGCTGAAGTACATGGGCGCCGACCTGCTGGGCAAGCCCGGCGCCCGGCTCGGCTTCGACGTGCCGCAGATGCTGCGCCGGGCCGACCGCTGGGACCACAGTCTGGTCGCCAACCGCCACTCGGAGCTGGTGTGGGAGCGGGCCTATCCCTGCCACTTCGCCTCGGCGCGCACCGGCAGTCCGCGCAACGACGTGCTGGTCGGCGCGGGCGACCGGGACGGCGGCGCCTTCCGGCTGCGGCACGGGATCCCGGAGGACCACACGGTGGTGCTGTACGCGCCGACCCGCCGGGACTACCGGCGCGGTGGGCACGTGGACCGGATCGATCTGGCCCGGTTCGCGGCCGACCTCGGCGAGGGACGCACGCTCGTGGTCCGGCTGCACCCGACGCTGGCGACCGGTCCGGCGCGGGGCCTGGGCCTGACCGAGCTGGCCCGGCGCGGGGTCGTGGTCGACGCGACGGACGAGCAGCACGTCGAGGAGGTGATGCTCGCCTCGGACGTGCTGGTCACCGACTACTCGGCCCTGATGTTCGACTACGCCAACCTGGACCGGCCGATCGTGGTCCACGCCGACGACTGGGACGCCTACGCCGCGAGCCGGGGCGCCTACCTCGACATCACCGCGGAGGCGCCGGGCCATGTCTCCCGTTCCTACCGGGAACTGGCCTGGCTCTTCGCCTCCGGGGCCTGGCGGGACGAGGAGGCGGCGCGGCTGCGGGCGGACTTCCGGGAGCGGTTCTGCGAGTTCGACGACGGCCGTGCCGCCGAGCGCGTCGTACGGACGTTGCTGCTCGGCGAGTCGATGCCCGCCGCCGGGCAGGGGGCCGTGCGCATCCCCGGCCAGAACGTCGGAGGTGACCTGCTGGCCCCGACGTGAGGCCGTGCAGGTCACCAGCGACCCAGGGTCCTACTCGATGACGAGGTCGACCTCGATGTTGCCGCGGGTGGCGTTGGAGTACGGGCAGACCTGGTGGGCGGTCTCGACCAGCTTGCGACCGGTCGCCTCGTCCACGGTTTCGGGCAGCTCGACGCGCAGCGTCACCTTCAGGCCGAAGCCCTCGCCCTGCTTGCCGATGCCGACCTCGGCGGTCACGGCCGCGTCGCTGACGTCCACCTTGGCCTGCCGGCCGACGAGACCGAGGGCACTGCCGAAGCAGGCGGCGTAGCCGGCGGCGAAGAGCTGCTCGGGGTTGGTGCCCTCGCCGTTGCCGCCCAGCTCCACCGGCGGGGCCAGCTTGAGGTCGATCCTGCCGTCGGAGGAGACGGCACGACCGTCGCGGCCGTGGGTGGCGGTGGCGACAGCGGTGTACAGCGCGTCCATGGAAGACCATCCCTCTCGGGTGTGCGGTTCGTTGTGAGCACAATTAGAGCACACAATTAAGTTGCGTACAACTTAATGGCCCACCAGAGCTATCCTGGGGTCATGACCGCCATGCCGACCCCCGGCGCACCCGAGACGGACTGGCTCCGCCTGGACCGCCAGATCTGCTTCTCCCTGCACGCCGCGTCCCGCGCCTTCAACGGCGTCTACCGGGTGCTCCTCAAGGACCTCGGGCTCACCTACCCGCAGTACCTGGTGATGCTGGTGCTGTGGGAGCGGGACGATCTGCCGGTCAAGAAGCTCGGCGAGCAGCTGCGCCTGGACTCGGGCACGCTGTCCCCACTGGTCAAGCGGCTGGAGGGGGCCGGTCTCGTCCGGCGTGAGCGCAGCGCGCAGGACGAGCGCTCGGTGCGGGTGCGGCTGACCGAGGAGGGCGCGGCGCTGCGCGAGCGGGCCCTCGAGGTGCCGCGCCGCATCGCGGCGGCCACGGGCTTCGAGCTGGCGGAGATCGGCGAGCTGCGGGACCGCCTCGACCGGCTCACCTCGGCGCTGGACTCGGCGGCGCTTGAAGAGGCTCAGGGCTGCGGCTGACGGTGGACCGGCGGACGTAGAGCCGCACGGTCACATCGCCCTGCACGGCCTCCTGTTCGAGTACGAAGTCCCGTGCGAGGACCACGAGTTTGGCCTGCTCGGTGGGGCTGCCCACGCGCCAGCGCCCGGCGAGCAGATCCCGGTCGGCCACCACCCACACCCGCTCGAGGCCGTCCACCCGGCGGTACAGGGTCCGCGCATCGACCTCCCGCCCGTACAGGCTTCCGGACTCGGACGCCGACTCCGCCAGCGCCACGTCCCGCACCCCGCGGAACGCCCCCGGATACGTGAGCGCCGTGCCGCGCGCCTGCGACGGCAGGAAGAGCACGTCACCCCCGGGCCGCAGGGTCCGCCCGGCAACCCGGGAGACGGCCGCGAGGTCGTCGGGGCGGCGGGCCGGGTCGCGGTCGTCGCGGAGGATCGGGAACTGCTGGGCGAGGGCGAGGAGGACGACGACGACACCGGCGAGCGGAAGCACGAGGGAGCCGCTTCTGCCGGAGGCCGACGGCAGCCGAGGGCGCGTGGGCGACACGCCGCGAGGGCGAGCGGACGCACCGTCACCCACACCGCGCCCACCACCCCACAGACGCCCCACGCCCCCCGCCACCCGCTCCACCCCGGCCGCCCCCACATGATGGCGAGCGGACACACCGCGGCCACCGGCCCGCAGGTGTCCCGCCCACACCGCCAACCGGTCCGCCCCGGCCGCCACCAGCAGCGGTGCGCCCGACAGGGCGTACAGCACGTACCGGTCGACGTACAGCGGCGAGAGCTGCGACACCAGCATCAACGCGACCGGCGGCACCACCGCCAGCGGCAGGGCGACCCCCGCGCAGGTCAGCTCCCCTCGCCGCCCCACCAACTCCACGAGCCCCATCACGGCCAGTCCGAGGCACGGCCAGTACACGCCGTTCGTCGGTCCCAGGAACGTGCGCAGCAGGCCGAGCGCCGTCTGGGGCGTCGGCTCCCGCAACCACGCCACCTGTGCCGACTGGGCACGCGAGACGACGATCATCGGCACCAGCGCCAGTCCCACCGCACCCGCCGTACACGCCCAGCCGCGCCACACCCGCGCCCCCACCCGGGCCGACGCCAGCGAGAGCGCGTGGGCGAGCAGCAGCAGGACCGCGAACTCGTGCAGCCAGCAGGTGAGGCCGAGGACGAGGCCGTAGGCCCACCAGGAACCTCCCCGCACGGCCCGTACGAACAGCAGCGTCGCGCCGGCGGCGCCGGCCGCGACGAGCGCGTAGGACCGGCCCTCCTGCGCGTAGTGGCCCGCCATCGGTGTGACCGCGTACAGCAGCCCGGCCCACAGTCCCGTGCGCGGCCGGACCAGCCGGGTACCGAGCGCGGCCACGAGGCCCGCGGTCAGCGCCGCCGCGCACACGGACGGGAGCCTGAGGACGACCTCGCCGGGGCGGACGGCGAGGACGACGTGCATGAGGAGGTAGTAGAGGCCGTGCACCGCGTCCACGCGGTGCAGCAGCCGCCAGATCTGCGGCACCGTGCGGCGCGCGACCTGGAAGGTGACGGCCTCGTCCCGCCACATCCCGCCGCGGTCCAGCCCCCAGAGCCCCAGCGTGAACGCCGTCAGAGCGGGCACGCACACGGCGAGAGTCCGCCGAACGCGCCACGGCTCCGGGCCCACCCCGCCGGGCGTTACGCCGATCGGTGCAACGGCCGGCGCTCCGGCCGTCCTGCGCGACCGCGGTTTCACAAGAGGCCTGAGGTTCACCACGGCCCGATCTTTTGCGATTAGCCAATATTTGTCGTTGATTGACGGCGTATCAGCACAAAAACACCATCCGCGCGGATTAGGCTCCCACGCGATGAACCGTCTCCGTGTCACCCCCGGCCCGGTCCTCGCTCTCACCGCCGTATGGCTCGCCACCCGTGCCCTGATGACGTGGCTGCTCACGCACGACAGTTCGCCCCTGCTGGGCGGGGGTTCGGTGCCGCGCGAGGTGTGGCGGCTCTACTTCCACTGGTACGGCGTCCTCTCCCGCGGCGCGTTCCCGGCGCACGACAGCACCTGGCAGTACCCCCCGGGCGCTGGCGCGGTGCTGCTGGCGCCGGGCCTGCTGCCGTGGTTGACGTACTTTCAGGCGTTCGTGGTGCTGACGCTGGCCGCGGACGCACTGATCGCGGTGACCCTGTTCCGCGCGGGGACACGCCCCGGGCACAGTCTGCTCGGCGCTGCCCTGTGGACCGGCGGTCTGCCGCTGCTGCTGCATCTGCCGCTCGCCCGGTACGACGTGCAGGTGACCGCGCTGGCCGTGGTCTCCCTGCTGACCCTGGCGCGCTCCCCGCGCGCGGCCGGTGTTCTGGGAGGCCTGGGCGCGCTGGTGAAGGTGTGGCCGGCGCTGGTGCTGCTGGGCACGCCCCGGGGGCCCACGACGCGGAGGTCGTGGGGGTGGGCGGCGGCCGCCGGGGGCGGCTGTTTCGCACTCCTCGCGGTGTCGTTCAACAATCCGCTGGCCTTCCTGTGGCAGCAGGGCGGCCGGGGCGTGCAGATCGAGTCGTTCGGCGGTACGGCGCTCAACCTGGCCCGGCACCTGGGCTGGTCCGGCCGGCCCCGCTACCAGTACGGCGCGATCGAGCTGGTCGGCCCGCACGTGCACGCCGTAGCCGCCGCCTCCCTCGCGCTCACGGCGGCCGCGTTCGCACTGCTGGTGCTGTGGAGGCTGCGGGCCCGGCACTGGAGCCCGGCCACGCCGTACGACGCCGCGCTGGCCGCGGTGCTGCTGTTCACGGCCACCAGCCGGGTCATCAGCCCGCAGTACATGATCTGGCTGCTCGGGCTGGCCGCCGTGTGCCTGACCTCGCGGCACACCAGCCAGCGCCCGGTGGCGGTGCTGATCCTCGCGGCGTGCGCGCTGAGTTCCGTGGCGTTCCCGATGTTCTACCGCGACGTGGTCGCCGGTACCTGGACCGGCTGTCTGCTGATGCTGGCCCGCAACGGCCTGCTGGCGGCCGCCGCGGCGCTGTCCCTGGTCCTGCTGTGGCGTTCCGCGCGGCCGCCGTCCGCGAGGCCCGTGCGCGCGAGGCAACCGCGACCGGATTCCGACCGGATTCCAGATCGAGCGCTAAGCATCTCTTAACAGGGTATTACCGAATATTCCTACGCTCCGGCCCGTGGACCCCATGCATCCAGACCCACGAGACCCGCGTCCGACGCCTCAGGTCGGTGTCGTCGTGATCGGCTACAACGACATCGAACACGTGGCCGACGCCGTGCGCTCGGCGCTCGGCCAGGGAGCCGCCGTCGGCGAGGTGATCGCCGTCGACGACTGCTCGACAGACGGCACCGGCGAACTGCTGGCCCGCCTGGCCGCCGACGAGCCCAGACTGCGGGTGCTGCGCCGGGACGTCAACAGCGGCGGCTGCGGCAGCCCGCGCAACACCGGGATCGACGCGGTGACGATGCCGTACGTGATGTTCCTCGACAGCGACGACGTGCTGCCTCCCGGCGCGGTGGACGCGCTGCTGACAGCGGCCACGGAGGCGCGCGCCGAGGTCGCGAGCGGCCTGTGCGTGCGCCGGGAACTGCCGTCCGGGCGCGAACAGCCCTGGCAGGCCCCCCTCTACACGGCGCGCACCGTCCTCGCGCGCCCCGCCCAGCGCCCCCGCCTGGTCCACGACACGCTGTGCGTCAACAAGCTGTACCGCACCGGCTTCCTGCGCGAGCACGGCATCCGCTTTCCCGAAGGGCGCTTCCTGTACGAGGACTTCGTCTTCACCGCGCGCGTGCTCGCCGCCACGCCGCGCATCGCCCTCGTGCCGGAGCGCGTGTACGTCTGGCACGTGCGCCGGTCGGCCGAGCAGTTGTCGCTCTCCCTGGACCGCGAGCGCATCGACAACTGGAAGGCGCGCACCGGCGCGTGCGCCCTGGCGTACGACATCCTGCTGGGCGCCGGACAGAAGGAGCTGGCGCGGGAGGCCCGGGCGAAGTTCCTCGACCACGAGGTGCGCATGTACGCGCGCGAGCTGGGGTTGCGTGACGCGGGGTACCGGCGCGCGTGGTGGGCGCACACGCGGGAGTACCTCGCGCGCTACGACGCCGCCGACTGGGAGCGGAACCCGACGGCGCCCGGCCGGCTGCTGGGGCGGGTCGTCCTGGAGTCCCTCGAGCCGTGCGACCTCCCCCGCCTGAAGGAGCTGGCCGCCCGCCCGGCCCGGCTGCTCCCGCCCTACGCCCGCACTCCCGACGGCACACCCGTCTGGTCCGCCGACCTCCCCCAGGTGGGCCTCGCCCCTCTCCTGACCCGCCCCACGGCGGTCCTGCCCCTCGCGGTGGACGCGGAACTGCGGCCACGCGCGCGCGACACCCGGCTGCGCCTGCGGCTGCACGAGCTGTACGGGCGGATGGCGGAGGCCGGGCCGCGGGAGGTGGATGTGCGGTGGCAGTCCCGGGAGCACGAGCGCACGGTGCAGCGCGCGTCGTCGGCGTTCACGCCCTCGGGCGCGGACCTGTGGACGGCGGAGGTGCCGGTCGACCTGGCCGCGCTCGGCGCGGGCACCTGGGACCTGCGCCTGACCGTGCGTTTCGCGGACGGCACGGCCCGGGACGTCACGGCGCACGCCCTCACGGGCGCCGGCCGCCTGCGCCGGCACGCCACGGCGAGCGCCCGGCACGGCGTGCTGCTGGCCCAGCCGTACGCCACCCACTCCGGCGCGCTGGCACTGCGCATGGCGGCCGGGATGCGCGGAGTCCTGGCAGTGGCCCGCGGACGGCTGCGCCGCCTGCTTCACTGAGAACCACGGGGAGAACGAAGCCACCGGCCACCAGGCCGACTGACGAGGGGACGGCCGTACATGACCTGGCTGATCACGGGCGGCGCCGGATACATCGGGGCACACGTCGTGCGCGCCATGACCGAGGCGGGCGAGCGGACCGTGGTCTACGACGACCTGTCCACGGGCGTCGCGGAGCGGGTGCCGGACGAGGTGCCGCTGGTGCGTGGCTCGACCCTGGACGCCGAGAACGTGGCGCGGACCCTCGCCGAGCACGAGGTGACCGGGGTGGTCCACCTGGCGGCGAAGAAGCAGGTGGGCGAGTCCGTGGACCGCCCGCTGGAGTACTACCGGGAGAACGTGGAGGGCCTGCGCGTCCTGCTGGAGGCGGTGACGCAGGCGGACATCCCCGCCTTCGTCTTCTCCTCCTCCGCCGCGGTCTACGGCATGCCGGACGTGGACCTCGTGACCGAGGAGACGCCCTGTCTCCCCATGTCCCCCTATGGCGAGACCAAGCTGGCCGGCGAGTGGCTGGTCCGGGCGACGGGCCGGGCGACGGGCCTCGCCACGGCTTCGCTGCGCTACTTCAACGTGGCGGGCGCGGCCACTCCCGCCCTGGCCGACACGGGCGTGGCCAACATCGTCCCGATGGTCTTCGAGAAGCTCACCGAGGGCGCGTCCGCCCGCATCTTCGGCGACGACTACCCGACCCCCGACGGCACCTGTGTACGCGACTACATCCACGTGGTCGACCTGGCCGAGGCCCATGTGACGGTGGCCCGCGCCCTGCGCTCGTCCCCCGGCCGCGACCTGACCCTCAACATCGGCCGCGGCGAGGGCGTCTCGGTCCGCGAGATGATCGACCACATCAACGCGGTCACCGGCTACAACCGCCCCCCGACGGTCACTCCCCGCCGCCCCGGCGACCCCGCCCGCGTCGTCGCCTCGGCCGAACGCATCGCCACCGAACTGGGCTGGCAGGCCAAGCACGACGTCCAGGACATGATCGCCTCGGCCTGGGAGGGCTGGGTACGACTGCACCCGGAGGCGGCGCGGTCGTAGGCTCCGCGGATGACCACTCCCCCGCTCGTCGAGCGCGCCGTGGGCGCCGTGCTCGGATCCGCCGTCGGTGACGCCCTGGGGGCACCCTTCGAGTTCGGCCCGGAGGGCGCCTTCTCGGCCCGGTTCCCGCGGCCCGGGCACGGTGGCGAGATGTGCGGGGGCGGCGGCTGGGAGCCGGGCGAGGCGACGGACGACACGCAAATGGCGGTCCTGGTCGCCGAGTCGCTGCTGGAGCGGGTCGGCCTGGATCTGCCCGACGTGTTCCGGCGCTTCCAGCGCTGGGCGGCGGCCGATCCGAAGGACATCGGCCTGCAGACGGAGGCGGTACTGACCAGCGGCGACCCCTGGGACACCGCGGCCGCCCTGCACTTCCAGGTCAGCCAACGGGCGGCCGGGAACGGCGCGTTGATGCGGGCGGCCCCCTCGGCGGTGTACTTCGCCCCCGAGGGCCGACAGGCCACCATGCGGGCTGCCCGCCGCCTCTCCGCGCTCACCCACGGCGACCGCGCGGCATGGGAGGGCACGGCGATCCTGCACGAGCTGATCCGGGCCGCCCTGTCCGGGGACGACCCGCTGACCGCCGTGCCGGACACCCTGACGGCGCTCCACCCCGGCCACCGGGACCGCTACGCGACCGTCCTCACCCCCGAGTGGCATCCGGACCTGGCCACGGAGTTCAACGGCGCGGTGTGGCCCTGCCTGGGCTCGGCGGTGTGGGCCCTGCGATCGACGGGGAGCTTCGAGGAGGCCGTCCGCGCCGCGATCGGCCTCGGCGGCGACACGGACACGGTGGCGGCGGTCACCGGGGCGTTGGCCGGGGCGGTGTACGGGATCGGCGCGATACCGGAGCGGTGGACCGAACCGCTGCACGTGCCCCTGCCGGGCTCCGGCGGACGGGTGCTGCGCGCCGGGGAACTGATCGAACTGGCGAAGCGGCTGCTCGGCCCGGGAGCCGTCCGCGGGTAGTACGTGGCCGGTCGCGTAGTTCCCCGCGCCCCTGGGGTGCTGCGGCGCCGTCGGCCGAAAGGCCTCACAGCGCCTTGAGGGCGCCCGCCGCGGCCCGGGCCAGGTCGTCCAGGTAGCCCTTGGGGAGCTTCGGGGAGCGGATCACCACCGAGCGCCAGTACAGGGGGCCGGAGATCAGGTCCAGGGCCAGGTCGGGGTCGACCCCGGCCCGTACCTCGCCCCGCTTCTCCGCCGCCGCCACGATCTTGCTGGCGACCCCTTCCTGGCCGTCCCGCAGCGCCTTCTGCATCGCCTCCGCGATGTCCGGGTTGCGGGCCGCCTCCGCCTGGAGGTCGGGAATGATCTGGGAGGCCACGGGGTGGCGCAGGGCGCGCGACGTCACCTCGTACAGGAGTCGCAGATCCCCCTCCAGGGACCCCGTGTCCGGCACCGGCAGCCCCAGTACCGCCATCGCGGACACCACGTCCAGCACCAGATGCAGCTTGGACCGCCACCGCCGGTACACCGCCGTCTTGCCGACGCCCGCCCGCCGCGCGATCCCCTCGATGGACATCCGCGCGTACCCGACGGCCGCCAGTTCCTCGAAGACGGCCGCGCGGATGGCCTCGGTCACGTCCTCCCGGAGCACGGCGGCCCCGGCGGGGGCCCGTCGGCGCGCGCGCTTCGGGGCCTCGTCGGCGTTCGTCGTCATGCCACCCAGCATAGGGCGTTACGACGAAACGGTTGCGTTCCGACGGTCGATGGTTCTACGCTCACGATGCGACGATACGGTCCCGTCCCGACGTAAGAGAACGTGAAGAGAAGCGTAAGGAAACACCGGGCGACGGACGGGGACCGCACAGACCCGGCGGCAGCCGGACGCACCCCCCTCCCCACGAGCGAAAGCAGCGGATGTGAGCCAGGTCCTCCACACACCGCCCCCGACCCAGGTCCCGGCCGACGACGACCTCGCGGCGCTGGCCGCCCGGCACGGTCTCTCGGTCAGCGGCGCCCGCCCCTCCCTGCCGGAGTACGTCCGCCAGCTGTGGGACCGGCGCCACTTCATCACCGCCTTCGCCACCGCCAAACTCACCGCGCAGTACAGCCAGGCGAAGCTCGGCCAGGTCTGGCAGGTCATGACCCCGCTGCTGAACGCGGCGGTCTACTACTTCATCTTCGGCGTGCTGCTCGGCACCAAGCACAACGTGCCGGACTACGTGCCGTTCCTGGTCACGGGCGTGTTCATCTGGACCTTCACACAGAGCTCGATCATGGCGGGCACCCGCGCGATCTCCGGCAACCTCGGCCTGGTCCGCGCGCTGCACTTCCCGCGCGCCGCCCTGCCGATCTCCTTCGCGCTCCAGCAGCTCCAGCAGCTGCTGTTCTCGATGGCCGCGCTGATCGTCATCCTGCTCTGCTTCGGCGTGCCGGTCGCCGTCTCCTGGGTGCTGGCGATCCCCGCCCTCGTCCTGCAGTTCACGTTCAACATCGGCGTGTCGATGATCATGGCGCGGATGGGCGCGAAGACCCCGGACATCGCGCAGCTGATGCCGTTCGTGCTGCGCACGTGGATGTACGTGTCCGGCGTGATGTGGAGCATCGACAAGCTCACCAAGAAGGACCATCTGCCGCACATCGTCACCATCCTGCTGGAGACCAACCCGGCCGCGGTCTACATCGACCTGATGCGGTACGCGCTGATCGACAGCTTCCACGCCCACCAGCTGCCCCCGCACGTGTGGGTGGCGGCCACCGGCTGGGCCGTGCTCGCCGGCATCGGCGGCTTCATCTACTTCTGGAAGGCTGAGGAGACGTACGGCCGTGGCTGAGCAGACCCCCGAGAAGACCGGCGAGAACATCCCCACCGTCATCGCCGACCGCGTCGACATCGTCTACCGGGTGAACGGCACCGGTGCCGGCCGCGGCACCGCCACCGCCGCCCTCAACCGCATCCTGCGCCGCAAGCAGGCCGAGAAGGCGGCCGGCGTACGCAAGGTGCACGCGGTGAAGAGCGTTTCGTTTGTCGCCTATAAGGGTGAAGCGATCGGACTCATCGGAACCAATGGTTCCGGCAAGTCGACTCTCCTCAAGGCGGTGGCCGGACTGCTCCCGGTGGAGAACGGACACATCTACACCGACGGCCAGCCCTCCCTGCTCGGCGTCAACGCGGCCCTGATGAACGACCTGACCGGCGAGCGCAACGTCCACCTCGGCGGCCTGGCCATGGGCATGTCCCGGGAGCAGGTCAAGGAGCGTTACCAGGACATCGTCGACTTCTCCGGGATCAACGAGAAGGGCGATTTCATCACGCTCCCGATGCGGACGTACTCCTCCGGCATGGCCGCCCGCCTGCGCTTCTCCATCGCGGCCGCCAAGGACCACGACGTGCTGCTGATCGACGAGGCCCTCGCCACCGGCGACCGCTCCTTCCAGAAGCGCTCCGAGGAGCGGATCCGCGAGCTGCGCCGGCACGCGGGTACGGTCTTCCTGGTCAGTCACAACAACAAGTCGATCCGCGACACCTGCGAGCGGGTGCTGTGGTTGGAGCGGGGCGAGCTGCGCATGGACGGGCCGACCGAGGACGTCCTGAAGGAGTACGAGGCCTTCACCGGCGACAAGACCGACAAGGTGAAGAAGCCCGCCAAGAAGGCGGCGCCGGACCCCGGAGCACCGAAGGTCCCGCTTCCCTCTTGAGGCTGTTCTTACCTCGGCCGAGGTTATCCCTTTCACCCATCTAGTGACAGTATGTTAAGAAAGGTCCCCCTCGAGACGACGAGTCGAAGGAGTTCCCTGCGATGCCCCAACTGAGCGTCATCGTCTACGGACCGAACACCCAGGGGCATCTGACGGAACTCCTCGACGCGCTGGAGACCCGCCCGCTCCCGGACGTCGAGGTGATCGTCGCAGCGGTCGGCGACTGGGCGCGGGAGACGGCCGAGGGCCACGCGCCCGAGACGGTCGTGGTGCCGCTGCCGGAGGGCACCGGTGACGCGGCGGCCCGAACGGCGGGGGCCGCGCGGGCGTCCGGCCGCTGGCTGCACTTCGTGCACGCCAAGGACGGCCTGCCCGCCGGGGCGACCCGGCTGATCGCCGAGCGGGCCGCCGAACTGGACGACACGGTCGACGTCCTCCTCTTCGACCACGTCACCACCACCTGGCAGACCGCCGCCGCCCCCTCCCGCGACGGCCGTTTCCTGGCCGGCGCCGGCCGCGCCGTCCAAGCCCTCGGCGACGCCGCCGACCTGCTGCGGCTCACCCCGCTGCTCGGCACCCGCGCCCTGCGCGCCGGGTTCTGGCGGGCGCACGAGGAACGGCTCACCACCGACGACGAGCCGCACGCCGCCTACGCGGCCCTGCTGTACGCCGACCGGGTCGCCTGCCTGAACCAGGTGGCGTACGAACACCGCACGCTGCGCCCGGAGAGTCTGCCGCCCCGCGCGCCCGAGGGCCGGTTCGCGCTCATCGACCGCTACGAGTCCCTGCTCCCGCTCGCCAAGGACAGCCGCGCCGCCCGCACCGTCATGTACGACCTGATGGTCCGCGACCTGGTGCGCACCTTCGCCGGGGAGAGCCTGCCCGACCCGGTGGCCCGCGAGTTCTTCCGCCGGGCCTCGCTGGCGGCGGTCCGCTGGCGCCCCGACGACCACCAGCGCCCGGCGGGCCTCGAGGGCGTCCGGCACGCCCTGCTCGAAGAGGGCGCGTACACCAAGTACCGCGCCTTTCAGGCCGCCAACCGCACCCGCCGCGCGGCCAGGAAGGCCGTACGGACCCGGAAGCGGCAGGTCGGCGCCAAGCTGCGCGAGCAGCAGTACCACAGGGCGCTCAGCCGCCCGGTCGACCCCGAACTGGCCGTCTTCGCCTCCTACTGGGAGCGCGGGGTGTCCTGCAACCCGGCCGCGATCGCCGCCAAGCTCGCCGAACTGGCCCCGCACATCCACAGGGTGTGGGTGGTGAACAAGGAGAACGCGGCCCTCCTGCCACCGGGCACGGACCACGTGATCCCCGGGACCCGCCGCTACTGGGAGACACTGGCCACCGCCAAGTACCTGACGAACAACGTCAACTTCCCCAACGCGGTGGTCAAACGCCCGGACGCGATCCACCTCCAGACCCACCACGGCACCCCGCTCAAGCGCATGGGACTGGACCAGATGGACCACCCGGCCGCCGCCAAGGGCCTGGACTTCGCCGCCCTGCTGGCCCGCGTCGACAAGTGGGACTACAGCGTCAGCGCCAACAGCCACACCACCCGGATGTGGGAGCGCGCCTACCCGGCCCGCTACACCTCCCTGGACTACGGCTATCCGCGCAACGACGTCTTCTACACCGCCACGGCGGCCGACGTCCGCGCGGCCCGCGAGCGCCTCGGCATCGCCCCCGGCAGAACCGCCGTCCTCTACGCCCCCACCCACCGCGACTACGAGGCCGGCTTCACCCCCCGCCTCGACCTGGCCGCCCTCGCCGACCGCCTCGGCGAGGACACCGTCCTGCTGGTCCGCGCGCACTACTTCTACGGCGGCGCCGCCTCCCCGCTGACGGGGCTGCGCCGTTCCGGCCGGATCATCGACGTCTCCTCCTACGACCCGGTCGAGGAACTCTGCCTGGCCGCCGACGCGCTGGTCACGGACTACTCGTCGATCATGTTCGACTACGCCAACCTGGACCGCCCGATCGTCGTCTACGCCGACGACTGGGAGACCTACCGGACCACCCGAGGCGTCTACTTCGACCTGATGGCCGAGGCACCGGGCCGGGTCGCCCGCAGCCAGGACGAACTGGCGGAGATCTTCACCTCCGGTGCCTGGCGCGACGAGAGCGCGGCGAAGGCACGGGCCGCCTTCCGCCGCCGGTTCTGCGAGTACGACGACGGGCGCGCCGCCGAACGGGTGGTACGACGGGTCTTCCTCGGCGAACCCGAGGAGGCGCTGCCGCCGGTGATCCCGCTCGAGGATCGCACCCCCGCCCCGACCCCCGAGGAGGCCACGGCATGACGACCCCCGACGTGACGGTCACGGTCATCGTCTTCAACGACGCGGCCCGGCTGCCCCGGGCGGTCGCTTCCCTGCGCGCCCAGACCCACGCCAACATCGAGATCGTCATCAGCGACGACCACTCCACCGACGAAACCCCCGAGGTGGCACGGAAGTTGGCCGCCCAGGACCAGCGCATCCGCTATCTGCGCCTGCCGGAGAACAGCGGCGGCTGCAGCGCCCCGCGCAACCGGGCCATCGAGATCGCCCGGGCGCCGTACCTGATGTTTCTGGACAGCGACGACGAACTACCGCCGCGGGCCGTCGAGTTGCTGCTGGCCGCGCACCGCGAGCGCGAGGTGGACTTCACCATGGGCGCGGTACGGCGGGTACGGGTGGACAACGGGCGGCGCTCGACCTGGATGCCGCACCTGGTCACCGAGCAGCGCACGCTCGACGGCATCGAGGCCGACCCGCGGCTGCTCTTCGAGCACCTGTCGACCAGCAAGATGTACGCCCGCGCGTTCCTCGACCGCCACCAGCTCCGCTTCCCCGAGGGCATCCACTACGAGGACCAGCTGTTCTCGGCACAGGCGTACTGCCTGGCGAAGGCGTTCACGATCATTCCGGACCCGGTGTACGTCTGGTACATCGAGCCCTTCGCGACCGCCGCCTCCGCCTCCATCTCCAACCAGCGGCACAAGATCTCCAACGTCCGCGACCGGGTGCACGTGCAGCGCCTCATCGACGACTTCCTGGTGGAGAACGGGCACGCGGCGCTGCGGGAGGAGAAGGACTACAAGTTCCTCAAGCACGACTTCCGGATGTACGCGGGCGACCTGCCCTACCGGGACGCCGAGTGGCTGGAGGCCTTCGCCGAGACCATGAACCCGTATCTGGAGACGCTCGCGGACGGCGCGTTCACCCGCCTGCCGCGCCCGGAACGGGTGGTGCTGCAACTCCTGCGCGACGGCCGCCTGTCCGACGCCCGGCTGGCGGCACGCGGCCTGGCTCACGGCGTGGCACCGAGGCACGTCACCACCGACGACTCCGGCGCCGGCTACTGGGGCGACATCGTCCCCTCCTCCGACCGGGCCCGCCGCGAACTGGACGTCTCCGACCTGGAGCTGGACACCAGGCCGTTCCCCACCGCGCAGTTCCGCCACGAGATCACCGAACTGACCCCGGGCCCCGGGGCCTGTGTCACCCTCGCGATCCGGACGTACGACCCCGGGCTGCGGCTCCCGGTGGGCCCTCAGCGCGCGAGTCTGGTGCTGGCCCCCGGCCGGCGCCGGCTGACGGTCCCGTTCCGGCTGGACCCGGTCCGCCCGGGCATCTTCGAGGGCCGCGTCCGTCTCGACCTGGCGACGGCGCCACTTCCCGTGCAGGGCTTCGACGGCGTACGCCATCCGCTGCTGCGCCTGGGTCAGCAGGGCCTCGCCCACTCGGGGCTGCTCCTGGCTCCCTTGGACTTCCCGTCCCTCACCGCACGCGTGGAGTACCGCTCCGGCGCCACCCCGCACGACGTCACCATCGAACCGGAGGGCCGCAACCCCGGCCGCCTGCAGGTCCGCTGGCGCCCGGTGGGAGTCACGGCCCGAGTCATCCGCCCGGTGGTCCGCAAGATGGCCCGCCCCAAGGTACGGAGCGCTGCGCGGCTTGTGGCGAGTGTGCTGAAGTAGGTACCTGACCGTTTCCGGGTGCGGGTGCGCGGGGGCCGGCCACGCGGTTCCCCGCGCGCCTGGGGAACCGCGGCACCGCCCGCCTCAACGGCTGCCCTGCACAACTGCGGGCGATCGTGCCTCCCCCCAGTGCCTCAAGGGCCTGGGCGGTACCCCCAGGGCGGCACGGGTGGGCGCGGCGGCCCCGCGCCCGCGCCCGGCAACAGCACCGGTCAGTGCTCCACTTGGTACAGCACCTGCCCGCCCGGGCCGGTGGCGACCTGCCTCAGCCACGGCTCGGCCGACCCCTTGCCGCCCACGACCCACCGCACCCCGTACCGCCGCAGTATGTCCCGCCGCAATCCACCGGAGGTATCCGCCGCGAAGTACCGCCGCACCGCCGCGTCCCGCCCCGCCGCATCCGGCAGGAACACATCGGGATACCCAGGAGCCACGGTGTACGGCCCGTACGCGGGGATCTGCCGGGACGGAAACGTACGGGCCATGACCACGTCCCCGTACTTCACCCACGGCGTGATCCACTGATACCCGACCCACGGCGGCCGGTACTTGGCCGCCACCGCTCCGGGCAGCGCGTCCCGCCCGACCACATACCCGAGCGTCCCCGCCTGCGCCCACGCCCCCACGGCCAGCGCGGCGCCCAGCGCACACGCCCAGCCCACCCGCACCGCCCGCTTCCCCACCGACACGACCTCCAGCGCGGCCGCGAGCTGCGCGGGGATCAGCACGGCCGGCAGGGCGCGCCCCCACGAGTAGTGCCCGGTCAGTCCGCCCGCGGCGAACACCAGCACACCGAGCGCGAAGAAGAGCACCAGGGGGTCCCAGCGGTCCCGTCGCAGACGCACACCCAGCGCCACGACCCCCAGCAGCACCAGCCCGAACCGCCCGGCCAGGTGCTCGTACAGCGGCCGGTGGATCGCCTCGAGATCCGCGCCCGCGGAGAAGAGCGCGAAGAAGTCGTAGTACGGCCAGAGCCACAGCAGCGCCACGGCCGGCAACAGCCCGGCGCCGAGCCGCAGCAGCAGCGCACGCCCAGGCCGTGCGGCGATCACCGTGGCCAGCGCGCCGAGCGAGGCCACCACCCCCGTGAACTGGTGGCACAGCAGGATCAGCCCCCACAGAAGACCCAGACCCAGCCACACCCCCCAGCCGCTCTCCCCGCGCAGCGCCCCGCTGAGCCAGGCCCAGAAGTGGAAGGAGAGGCCGAGGGCGAACACGCTGGGGTACGACACCGTCAGCGCCAGGGAGTTGAGGCCGAGGAAGCCGCTCCAGTTGAACAGCAGCGGACCCCACAGGAGGACCAGGCACAGGATCGCCAGGGCGGGCGCGGCACGGTGGGCGCTGAGCGTGCGGACGTACCGCCAGACGCCGCTGAACAGCAGTCCCAGCCCGACGAGCGCGCCGATCCGCAGCACGTCGAACACCGACAGGCTGGTGATCCGGGCGAGACAGCCCAGCAGCAGCATCCACGGCGAGTAGTACGGGCTCGGCGTGTCCGCGTCGACCAGCGGGTTCCCGGGGTGCAGCAGGCTGTGCCGCAGCCGTTGCACGGTCGCCGCGTGCATGCCGAGATCGCCCGCCCACGGCAGACGGACGATCACCAGGACCATCAGCAGCAGGACGAGCGCGGCGGCGGCCTGCGGCAGCGCCCGGCCGGCGCTCGCGCCGCTAGGCGGCGCGGCGCGCATCCTGCTGGAACACCCAGGTGCGGTAGACGAGGAAACGGAAGGCGGAGGCGAGCACGATCGACAGCGCCTTCACTCCATTCGACTCGAACGCGCCGTGCAGCCCGAGCCCGTGATAACCCGCCCAGAACAAGCCGCTTTCCAGCACCACACCGAGACAGCTGAAGGCGAAGAACAAGACGATCTGGCGGCGGGTGCGCGAGGCGCGGTCGCGATAGGCGAAATAGCGGAAGCCGAGGTAATTCGTCGCCATCGCGATACAACTGGCCAGGACCGTCGCGGTCATCGCCGGCCAACGCAGGCCGTGCAGCAGCAGGTTGAACACGAGGAAATTGACGAGGACACCGCTGCCGCCGACGACTCCGAATTTCACGGCTTCCAGCACCACGCGCGTGACCGGCCGGGCCGGAGCCGGCGCGAGCACTTCCGTCGGGCGGGTCTCGGTGAGGTTCACTGTCACAGCCCCGACCTTATCCGAAACGCACCGATTAGCAGGAAACGGTAAATTCACCGCACGTTTTCGGCTAAGGGTCGGCAAGAACAAAGGCGCCCCGGGCCTGGACCGGCCCGGGGCGCCCTCGTCGCCGTACGGCTACGAATGCGTGCGCAGCAGCGTCCGCATCGTCCGCATCGCCACCGACAGGTTGGCGAGGTCGAAGGAGTCCGAACCGCGGATCTCCTCCAGGGTGGTGCGCGCCCGGGACAGGATCGCCACGTTCTTCTGCTCCCACGTCGTGAACCGCTGCTCGGGCGTCGAGGTGCCGTTGCCGGCCGCGAGGACGTCCGCGGTGAGTGCCGCGTGGGCCGCGTACAGGTCCTCGCGGATGGAGGCGCGGGCCATGGACTGCCAGCGGTCGGCGCGGGGCAGCTCGATGATGCGGTCCATGAGCTGGGTGATGCCGAGGCGGTCGGCGAGGTCGTAGTAGACCTCGGCGACGTCCAGCGGCTCCTTGGCCATGCGGTCGGCCACCGAGACGATGTCGAGCGCCGGGAAGGCGGAGGAGAAGCCGGCCACGCGGGTGGCGAGCTCGTCCGGGACGCCGGCCGCGGACAGCTCGTCGTAGACGTGCTGGTACCACTCCAGGTCCGCGCCGCGCAGCAGCTTCGGCAGCTGCTGCCAGACCTGCTCGACCCGCTCGGCGAAGAACTCGACGGTCTCCGCGAGCTGCAGCGGCTGCGGCCGGTTGTTCAGCAGCCAGCGCGTGCCGCGCTCCACGAGGCGGCGCGAGTGCAGCCGGATGCGGGTCTGGACGGCCGCTTCGACCTTGTTGTCCAGCTCCTCGACCGCGTCCCACACCGGCGCCGAGCGGAAGATCGTGCGGGCCACGGTCTGGGCGCGGACGATCTCCTCGAGGGAGGCGCCGGTCTCCTCGCGCAGCCGGTGCAGATACGTCGTACCACCGGTGTTGACCGTGTCGTTGACCAGCACGGTCGTGGTGATCTCGCGGCGCAGCGGGTGGCTGTCCACGGCGTCCGCGAACCGCTCGCGCAGCGCCGTCGGGAAGTAGGCGTGCAGCAGGCCGCGCAGGTACGGGTCGTCCGGCAGCGAGGTGTGCAGCAGTTCCTCGGCCACCGTGATCTTCGTGTACGCCAGCACGACGGCCGTCTCCGGGCCCGTCAGGCCCTGGCCGTGGCCGAGGCGCTCGCGGATCTGGCGGTCGGTGGGCAGGAACTCCAGCGCCCGGTCCAGGTGGCCCTCGCGGCTCAGGTGGCGGATGAACCGCTGCTGGGCGTGGAGCATGTCCTTGGCCTGGGACAGCGCGTTGGCGAGCGCCGTGTTCTGCGCGTAGTTGTTGCGCAGGACCAGCGCGCCGACCTCGTCGGTCATCTCGGCGAGCAGCTTGTTGCGCTGCTTGACGGTCATGTCGCCGTCCGTGACCAGGCCGTTCAGCAGGATCTTGATGTTCACCTCGTGGTCGGAGGTGTCCACGCCGGCGCTGTTGTCGATCGCGTCGGTGTTGATCTTCCCGCCGTGCGTCGCGAACTCGATGCGGCCGAGCTGGGTCAGGCCCAGGTTGCCGCCCTCGCCGACCACGCTGACGCGCAGGTCGGCGCCGTCGACGCGAATGGCGTCGTTGGCCTTGTCGCCGACGTCGGCGTTGGACTCCGCCGACGACTTCACGTACGTGCCGATGCCACCGTTCCACAGCAGGTCGACCGGCGCATGGAGGATCGCCTTCATCAGGTCGGCCGGGGTCATCTTGGAGATCTTCTCCTCGATGCCCAGGGCCTCACGGATGTGCGCGTTGAGCGGAATCGCCTTGGCGGTGCGCGGGAAGATCCCGCCGCCCGCCGACACCAGCTCCGTGTTGTAGTCGGCCCAGCTGGAGCGGGGCAGCTCGAACAGGCGGCGGCGCTCGGCGTAGGAGGTGGCCGCGTCCGGGGTGGGGTCGATGAAGATGTGCCGGTGGTCGAAGGCGGCGACCAGGCGGATGTGCTCGGAGAGCAGCATGCCGTTGCCGAACACGTCACCGGACATGTCACCGATGCCGACGACCGTGAAGTCCTCGGTCTGCGTGTCCACGCCCAGCTCGCGGAAGTGCCGCTTCACGGACTCCCAGGCGCCGCGCGCGGTGATGCCCATGCCCTTGTGGTCGTAACCGGCCGAGCCACCGGAGGCGAAGGCGTCGCCCAGCCAGAAGTTGTACTTGTTCGCGACCTCGTTGGCGATGTCGGAGAACGTCGCGGTGCCCTTGTCGGCCGCGACCACCAGGTAGGTGTCGTCCCCGTCGTGCCGCACCACGTCCTGCGGCGGCACGACCTCGCCGGCCACCATGTTGTCGGTGATGTCCAGCAGCGCCGAGATGAACGTCTTGTAGCTGGCGATGCCCTCGGTCAGCCAGGCGTCGCGGTCGACGCTCGGGTCCGGCAGCTGCTTGGCGACGAAGCCGCCCTTGGCGCCCACCGGCACGATGACGGTGTTCTTCACCATCTGCGCCTTGACCAGGCCGAGGATCTCCGTGCGGAAGTCCTCACGCCGGTCGGACCAGCGCAGACCGCCTCGGGCGACCTTGCCGAAGCGCAGGTGCACGCCCTCGACCCGCGGCGAGTACACCCAGATCTCGTACGCCGGGCGCGGCGCGGGCAGGTCCGGGATGGCCTGCGGGTCGAACTTCATGGACACGTACTCGTGCGGCCGGCCGCCGAGCGCCTCCTGGAAGAAGTTCGTGCGCAGGGTCGCCTTGATGACGGTCAGGAAGGACCGCAGGATGCGGTCCTCGTCCAGGCTGGCCACCTGGTCCAGGGCCGCGTCCAGCTCCTCCAGCAGGGCGTCCACGATCTCGAGACCGGCCTTCTGCCGGTCCGGCGACATCCGCGCCTCGAACAGGGAGACGAGGAGCCGGGTGGTGTGGACGTTGTTGCGGAGGGTGTCCTCCATGTAGTCCTGGCTGAAGGTGGAGCCGGCCTGCCGCAGGTACTTGGCGTACGCGCGCAGCACCATGGCCTGCCGCCAGGTCAGCCCGGCGCTGAGGACGAGGGAGTTGAAGCCGTCGTTCTCCGCCTTGCCGGTCCAGGTGGCGGCGAACGCCTCCTGGAACCGCTCACGGGCGTCGTCGCCCAGGTCCCCGCCGACGCTCGCCGACTTCGGCATGCGCAGGCCGAAGTCGTAGATCCAGGCGGTCGTGCGGTCCGCGCAGCGCAGCTCGTACGGCCGCTCGTCGGTGACCTCGACGCCGAGGCGGCTCAGCACCGGCAGCACGTGGGACAGGGAGACCGTGCCGCCCTTCTGGTAGATCTTGAAGCGGCGCTCCTCGGGCGCGGCACCGACCGGCTCGTACAGGCTGAGCGAGAAGGCCTTGTCCTCGCTCAGCTGCTCCAGGTGGACGAGGTCGGCGACCGCGGCACGCGGGGAGTGGTCGGCCTTGTAGCCCTCGGGGAAGGCGTTGTTGTAGCGGCGCAGCAGCTCGGCGGCGCGCTCCTCGCCCAGCTCCGCGGTCAGCGCCTCGGCGAACGCGTCCGTCCAGGAGCGGGCGGCCTCGACCAGGCGGGCCTCGATGCGGTCCTTGTCGGCGTCCGACAGCTGGGGCAGCTCGGTGCCCGGCGGGACACGGACGACGAAGTGCAGCCGGGACAGGATCGACTCGGTGTTCCAGGCGGTGAAGTCGACGCTGATGCCGCCGAGCTCCTCCTTCAGGATGTCGATGATCCGCAGCCGCACGCCGGTGGTGTAGCGGTCGCGCGGCAGGTAGACGAGGGCCGAGTAGTAGCGGCCGTACTCGTCCTGACGCAGGTACAGCCGGAGCCGCCGGCGTTCCTGCAGGTAGAGGACGCTCGTCGCGATCGCCTGCAGCTCGGCGGCCGGGGTCTGGAACAGCTCGTCGCGCGGGTAGGTCTCCAGGATCTGGAGCAGGTCGCGGCCGTCGTGGCTGTTGGGCGAGAACCCGGCGCGCTCGAGGACCTCGTCCACCTTGCGGCGGATGACCGGGACCCGGCGCACGGACTCGGTGTAGGCGGCGGAGGAGAACAGGCCGAGGAAGCGGCGCTCACCGACGACGTTGCCGTCCGCGTCGAACTTCTTGACGCCGATGTAGTCCAGGTACGACGGCCGGTGCACGGTGGCCCGGCTGTTGGCCTTGGTCAGCACGAGCAGCTTGTGCTCGCGGGCCTTGGCGCGGGCGTCGGCCGGCAGCCGCTCGAAGGAGGGGCTGACCGGGTGCTGGTCGTCCTCGGCGTGGTGCGGGTCCGAACGCAGTATGCCGAGACCGGTGCCGGGCACGGCGGCGAGCGTGTCGTCGTCGCGCAGCTGGTACTCGCGGTAGCCGAGGAAGGTGAAGTGGTCGGTGGCCAGCCAGCGCAGCAGCTCGCGGGCCTCCTCGACCTCCGGGCCGGGGAGGTCGGCCGGCACGGGCTCGCTCTGCAGGTCGTCGGCGATCCGGGCCGCCGCGTCCCGCATCTTCTCCCAGTCCTCGACGGCCTCGCGGACGTCGGACAGCACGCGCAGCAGGTCGGCGGTGATCTGCTTCAGGTCGGCGCGGTCGGTCTCCCGGTCGATCTCGACGTGGATCCAGGACTCGATGTGCGCGTCGTGCGGCAGGTCGCCGGTGGGCGAGGTCGGCAGGACCTCGATGAGCTTGCCGGTGAGGTCGCGCCGCACGACGAACTGCGGGTGGATGACGACGTGGATGCCACGCCCCTGCCGGGTCAGCTCATTGGTGACCGAGTCGACGAGGAAGGGCATGTCGTCGGTGACGACCTCCACCACGGTGTGGCTGCAGGTCCACCCGTTCTCCTCGACGGTCGGGGTGTGCACCCGGACGTTCGCGGTGCCCTGCGGACGGGTCTCGGCCAGCCGGTAGTGCGAGACCGCGGCGCTGAACACGTCGACCGGGTCGCGGTCTGCGAGGTCCTCCGGGGCGGTGTGCAGGTAGTAACGCTGGAGGAACGCGAGCACGGCTTCGCTGTCGGGGATGCCGGCCGCGCCCTCGCCCGTCGTCCCGGTCGGTAGGTGCCCCCCGACCGGACTGTTCTCAGCTACCCGGGCGGCCCGTTCGAGCAGCTCGGCCTTGGCTTCGTCCAGCTTGGTCTGCATTGTCCTCTGGCTCCTGTCGCGCGCCGTTGCGTGACGTAGAAGGAAATTCGGTCTCTTTCCCTCCGGCTCGACGCCACGGCCCGGGGTCTCCGGTCCGATCCGACGCTATGCCGCGAGGTGAGACGAGCGGGGGGTATTCGGCCATTCTCGGCACGCCTGTCGGATGTGACGCTGCTCTCGGCACCGCCCCGTCCCGGGCCGCCGTCGGCGTCCTGGGGGCTTCCGCGCCCCCGTCCCGCGCGTGAAGACCAGCGACCGCCGCCCGGTCACGGAGATGTTCCGTGCAACCCGGGCGCAGGGCAGGAGCAGCATCGCTCCCGCGAGATATCGCGCTGATCACGCCACAAGGCTATCGCTCCTCACCCGGGGCCCGTCATGAGCCGTATGTGTACAAAACAGGGGGGTGAAGTTTGACGTTCTGCACAGCGGCGTCGCGGGGCCGGGTGGCGTATCCCGGTCACGCGTCGTTCGCATCCGGTGGCACATCCGGTCGCGCCGGGCCGCCCCGGGCCGCACCCTGAAAGCGACGGGCCCTCTTGGCAAGCGCGCCCTGCCGAGGCACGTTGCCCCTGAACAGTGCCCGTCCCCCGCGGAGGGGACAGTGCCGCCCGGGAGGAGCCGACATGCCCGCGAAGATCCTCATCATCACCGGCGACGCAGCGGAGTCCCTGGAAGTCCTCTATCCCTACCAGCGCCTGCGCGAGGAAGGCTACGACGTCGACATCGCGGCCCCCACCCGCAAGACGCTCCGTTTCGTCGTCCACGACTTCGAGCCCGGCTACGACACCTACACCGAGAAGCCCGGCTACACCTGGCCCGCCGACCTCGCCTTCTCCGAGGTCGACCCCGGTCAGTACGCGGCCCTGGTCATCCCCGGCGGCCGGGCTCCCGAGTACCTGCGCAACGACCCCGAACTGCGCAAGATCCTCAAGGCGTTCTTCGACGCGGACAAGCCGGTCGCCCAGATCTGCCACGGTCCCCTGCTCACCGCGGCGATCGACAGCCTCCGCGGCCGCCGCGTCACGGCGTACCCGGCACTGGAACTGGACATGCAGTCCGCCGGAGCCCACTTCGAGGACAGCGAGACGGTGGTCGACGGCACCCTGGTCTCGGCCCGTGCCTGGCCGGACCATCCGGGGTGGATGCGGGAGTTCCTCACGGTGTTGCGGGCGAAGGCGCCGGTGAGCTGAGCGAGAGCCGCACGGGTGGCCCCGGGCCGCACGCGCCGGCCCGCGGCTACGCCGCCAGGCGCTGCGCCTCGGCCACCGCCTCGGCCAGCGTGTCCACCACGGGCGCACCGGCCTCCTCCAGGCTGGCCCGGCTGTGCGACCCCCCGGTGTAGAGCACGGCCCGCGCCCCCACGTACCGCGCGGCGACCGCGTCGTCCGCCGCGTCCCCGATCACCACGGTGCGCGCGGGCTCCACCGCCTCCGTGAGCGCCTCCAGGTGCCGCACCATGTGTTCGGCCTTGCTGCCCCCGGACGGCCCCGTACGCCCGTCGACGCGTATGAAGTGCGCCTCTATCCCGAACCCCCGCACCAGCGGCACCAGTTCCTCGTGCCCGTACATGCTCAGCAGCGACTGGCTGTGCCCCGTCGACCGCCACCGCGCGAGCAGCTCGGCCGCGCCCTCGGTGAGCCCGCAGCGCACCCGGTGCTCCGCGTAGTACCGGTGGAAGACCACGTCCATCAGCTCCCACTCGGCGTTCGTGGGCAGCCGGCCCAGCAGCCGCTCGTAGAACTTCGGCACCGGCACGCAGTACAGCGTCCGGTACTGCTCCAGCGTGATCGGCGCCAGGCCCAGCTCGGCGAAGGCCGCGTTCGTCGCCCCGATGATCGCGTCATTGTCGTGGAACAGGGTCCCGTTCCAGTCCCAGACGATGTGCGCGCTCTTGTGCATCCCCATGCAAAGACCGTACCCGCCCCCACTGACAATCACGTCGGCGAGCAGGCCGGGCGGGGACACCGCCCCGTCAGACCCGGTCCACCAGGCTGGGGATCTCCTGCGTGGCGAACCACAGCAGCTCGTGGTCGTCGGCCTCGTCCACGACGAACTGCGCGTCGTCGTCCCCGCCGTCGGCCGCCTCCAGCGCCTGGGCCGCGGCGGCCACGTCCCGCTCCGCGTCGTCGGCGTCGACGTGCACCGCCGCCGCCTTCGCGAGCCGCACCGCACCGGCCACCGACACCTCGCCGAGCGCGGACGGGTCGAGCCCGCGGTCCGGGTCGGCCGTGGCGGTGCCGTCGGGCACGTCGACGGCGACGACAACCCGGCGCCGTACCGCGTCCGAATCGGCCGCCAGCAGCCGCAGGGAGGCGAGCGCGGCCCGGCTGAGCGCCGCGTACTCCAGCTCCTCGATGTCGTCCGAGAGGTACCACTCGCGCAACGCCGGCGTGACGGCGTACGCCACGAAGGGGCCGGTCCCCAGCTCACCCGTCTTGTGCGCCTCGGCGAGACCGGGAAGGGTCAGGGGGACGTAGACGCGCATGGCTGGCCGCTCTTTCCTGGTCACCGACGGGCCTTCAGGATACGTGCGGCCGTCCCCTTTCGGGTCCCCGCCCACACCCCCCGCGGCGTCCACCCGCCGCCCCTCACCTCACCCGGTCCCACCGCTCGCCCACGGGGTTTCCGGGGCTCCGCACCACTCGGATAGGTGAACATTCCCGGGCCCTCGCCACGCGCCCCGCCTTCCTTGCAAGGACAGCCCCGGCACCCGTACAAGATCCCCACCAGCGAGTTACCGCCCGGTACGTTCCGGGCCCGCCGAACGGGGACCCCCATGAACAAGGTCATGAGCCGCGCCGCGCACCCCCGCCCGCGCCACCGTCCTCCGACCCGCCAGGACTCCCGCCGTCCCGGCAGCACACCGCCACGCAACCCCGTGCGCGGCAGGGTCCGTACGGCGCCGGAGACGGCCGTGGCGCAGCCGCGCCCCACCGACCTCTTCGCCGACCGTCTGCTGGCCGTCCTCAGCGGCCAGCGCCCCGTCCACTGGATGCTCCGGTACACCGCGGGCCGCGCCTACGACGAACTGGCCCGGCTCGCCGAACGCGGCCCCCTGCGCACCCGAGGAGCCCGCCCCGTCGTCCGCGACATCGGCTACTACGTCCCACGCACCGGCGCACTGGAGGTCTTCGCCCGTATCGCCGCCGGCAACCAGCTCCGCGCCATGGCCTTCCGCCTGGAACAGGGCCCCGACCACCGCTGGCGCTGCACAGCGATCGAACTGGGTCCGAGGCCGGCGCAGCCGGCGTAGCTGCGGGCAGCCGTCAGAGCGGCGAGCGGGCCCCGTCCCCGCCCAGCAGCACAGGGCGCCGCAGCAACGCCCCAACAGCGCATGGCAAAGGGCCGGGCCCCGAAAGGGAACCCGGCCCCGAGTCAAGCGCTGAAGCGCCTCAGGCTACTTCTTGCGGCGCCGCCCGCCCTTCGCCTGCCGACGACGCTCCGCCCGCGTCAGTCCATCGGACTCGGAGCGAATCGGCTCGTCGTCCTCGAGGTCGCGCTCCACGATGCCGCCCTCACCGTCCACGCTGGGGGCGGAGAAGTGCAGATCCCGTCGCTGCGGGACATCCAGCCCCTTGGCCCGGATCTCCGGACGCGCGCCCGCCTGCGCCGGCACGGTGTCCTGGACACCCTCCGCGACCGGCTGGGCCTCCTCGACCGGAACCTCCTCGACCTGCTGCTCGACCTGGACCTCCAGGTTGAACAGGTAGCCGACGGACTCCTCCTTGATGCCCTCCATCATCGCGGTGAACATGTCGAAGCCCTCGCGCTGGTACTCGACCAGCGGGTCCTTCTGCGCCATCGCGCGCAGGCCGATGCCCTCCTGGAGGTAGTCCATCTCGTAGAGGTGCTCGCGCCACTTGCGGTCGAGGACCGACAGCACGACCCGCCGCTCCAGCTCCCGCATGATCTCGGAGCCGAGCTGCGTCTCCCGGCTCTCGTACTGCTCGTGGATGTCGTCCTTGATGGACTCGGAGATGAACTCGGCGGTCAGACCGGCCCGGTCACCGGCCGCCTCCTCCAGCTCCTCGATAGTGATCTTCACCGGGTAGAGCTGCCGGAAGGCGCCCCACAGCCGGTCCAGGTCCCAGTCCTCGGGGAAGCCGTCGGCGGTCTCCGCGCCCACGTACGCGTCGATGGTGTCGTCCGTGAAGTGCTGCACCTGCTCGTGCAGGTCCTCGCCCTCCAGGACGCGGCGGCGCTCGCCGTAGATGACCTCGCGCTGCCGGTTGAGCACCTCGTCGTACTTCAGGACGTTCTTACGGGTCTCGAAGTTCTGCTGCTCGACCTGCGACTGAGCGGACGCGATCGCGCGCGTGACCATCTTGTTCTCGATCGGCACGTCGTCGGGCACGTTGGCCATCGACATCACGCGCTCGACCATCTGGGCCTTGAACAGCCGCATCAGGTCGTCACCGAGGGAGAGGTAGAAGCGGGACTCGCCCGGGTCGCCCTGACGGCCGGAACGACCGCGCAGCTGGTTGTCGATGCGCCGCGACTCGTGGCGCTCGGTGCCCAGCACGTACAGGCCGCCGAGGTCCTCGACCTCTTCCTTCTCGGCCTTGACCGCCTGCTCGGCCTTCTCCAGGGCGGAGGGCAGGGCGTGCGCCCACTCCTCGATGTGCTCCTCGGGGTCGAGGCCGTGCTGGCGCAGCTCCGCCTCGGCGAGGTCCTCGGGGTTGCCGCCGAGCTTGATGTCCGTACCACGGCCGGCCATGTTGGTCGCCACGGTCACGGCGCCCTTGCGGCCGGCCTGGGCCACGATCGACGCCTCGCGCTCGTGGTGCTTGGCGTTCAGCACCTCGTGCTGGATGCCGCGCTTGCTGAGCTGCTGGGACAGATACTCCGACTTCTCGACGGACGTCGTGCCGACGAGGATCGGCTGGCCCTTCTCGTGCTTCTCGGCGATGTCGTCGACGACCGCCTCGAACTTGGCCACCTCGGTGCGGTAGATCAGATCCGACTGGTCCTTGCGGATCATCGGCTTGTTGGTCGGGATCGGGACCACGCCGAGCTTGTAGATCTGGTGGAACTCGGCGGCCTCGGTCATGGCCGTACCGGTCATGCCGGAGAGCTTCTTGTAGAGGCGGAAGAAGTTCTGCAGGGTGATCGTGGCGAGCGTCTGGTTCTCGTCCTTGATGTCCACCCCTTCCTTCGCCTCGATCGCCTGGTGCATGCCCTCGTTGTAGCGGCGGCCGGCGAGGATACGGCCGGTGTGCTCGTCGACGATCATGACCTCGCCGTCGATGACGACGTAGTCCTTGTCCTTCTTGAAGAGCTCCTTGGCCTTGATGGCGTTGTTCAGGTAGCCCACCAGCGGGGTGTTCACCGACTCGTAGAGGTTGTCGATGCCCAGCCAGTCCTCGACCTTGGAGACACCGCTCTCGTGGATGGCGACCGTGCGCTTCTTCTCGTCGACGTCGTAGTCGCCGGTCTCCTCGAGGCCCTTGAGCGGGTTGCCCGCCTCGCCCTTCTTCAGGCGGATGACCAGCTTGGCGAAGTCGCCGTACCACTTGGTGGCCTGGTCGGCCGGGCCGGAGATGATCAGCGGCGTACGGGCCTCGTCGACCAGGATGGAGTCGACCTCGTCGACGATGGCGAAGTTGTGGCCGCGCTGCACCAGCTCGTCCTGCGACCACGCCATGTTGTCGCGCAGGTAGTCGAAGCCGAACTCGTTGTTCGTGCCGTAGGTGATGTCGCACGCGTACTGCTCACGGCGCTGGGCCGGGGTCATGTTGGCGAGGATGCAGCCGACGTTCAGGCCCAGGAACTTGTGGACGCGGCCCATCATCTCGGAGTCGCGCTCGGCCAGGTAGTCGTTGACCGTGATGAGGTGGACGCCGTCTCCGGAGAGGGCGTTCAGGTACGCGGGCAGCGTGCCGACGAGGGTCTTGCCCTCACCGGTCTTCATCTCGGCGACATAGCCGAGGTGGAGGGCGGCGCCACCCATCATCTGCACGTCGTAGTGCCGCTGGCCGAGGACGCGCTTGGCGGCCTCGCGGACGGTGGCGAACGCCTCGGGGAGCAGGTCGTCCAGGCTCTCACCATCGGCGTAGCGCTGCTTGTACTCCTCGGTGAGGGCCCGCAGCTCGGCGTCGGAGAGGTCGACGAAGTCCTCTTCGATGGAGTTGACCTGGTCCGCGATGCGGTGCAGCTTGCGCAGGATCTTGCCTTCGCCTGCACGCATGATCTTCGAGAGGACGGACACGGGGGCTGGTCTCCTTGCCGGTCGGGCCTGGGACGGTCGGTTTTCCTTTGACGTACTGAGCAACGGCCATCGTATGCGAGGACCTGGCTGCGCCGGGAGGCCCGGCGGCCCGACGGCTGCTTCACTCGGTCCAACGGACGGGACACACGGATAGTGCCGCATGCCGCGAGTGATTGAGCGAATCGTGATCACCCGCTCACTCACCGCGAAACCCGCTGGCGCCGCGGGCGTCACACGACCAGAATCGGCCGATGGAACCCGTCACGCTGACCACCGACCGTCTCGTTCTGCGCACCGTCGGCCCCGGCGACACCGAGGCGGTGTACGAGGCCGCCCAGGACCCGGACATCCAGCGCTGGACCACGATCCCCTCGCCCTATCTGCCCGAGCACGCCCGTGGCTTCACGGAGCAGATGGTCCCCGACGGCTGGTCCGAGGGTTCGATGTTCACCTTCGGCGTGTTTCCGGCGGGCGAAGCGCTGGCCGGGATGCTCGGCCTGACGATGCGCGCGCTCGGCGTGGCCGAGGTCGGCTTCTGGTCGGCCAAGGAACATCGCGGCCGCGGCTACGTCACCGAGGCCGTGCTCACCGCCTGCCGGTGGATCTTCACCGAGGTCGGCGTCGACCGTGTCGAATGGCGGGCCGAGGTCGGCAACCACGCCTCCCGCGCGGTGGCGGAGCGCGCCGGATTCACCATCGAGGGCACCCTGCGCTCGGCCATCAACAACAAGGGGGTACGCCGGGACTGCTGGGTGGGTTCCCTGCTCCCGTCGGACCTGGGCCTGCCGTCGACGGCGCCGTATCTGCCCGCCCGGATCTGACCAGCAGGACGAAACCGCAGGTCGTCCCGCGCTGTCAGTGCCACGCTCTATCGTCCGACACATGACGACCCTTCCGCGCCCCACCACCACGCTCACCGCGGACGACGCCCGGCGTGTCGCCCTTCGGGCCCAGGGCTTCCTCGGTACGCCCGACCGGCGCTCCGGTGTCCGCGGGGTGCTCCGCCACCTCGGCGCGGTCCAGCTGGACACCATCTCGGTCCTGGCCCGCTCGCACGAGCTGGTGCCGTACGCCCGACTCGGCGCGGTCGGCCGCAAGACCGTCGAGGCCGCGTACTGGCGCGACACCCACGCCTTCGAGTACTGGTCGCACGCGGCGTGCATCCTCCCGGTCGAGGAGTGGCCCCACTTCGCCTTCCGCCGCCGCGCCTACCGCGACCGCCCGCACTGGAACCACCAGCTCCCGGACGGCGTGTACGACCAGGTCGTCAAGCAGCTGCGCGCGGAGGGCCCGCTGACCGCGACGGAGCTGGGCGGCGCGAAGAAGACCAGCGACTGGTGGGACTGGTCCGGCACCAAGGTCGCCGTGGAGCGCGCGCTCATGTACGGCGAGGTGGTGTGCGTCGAGCGCCGCGGCTGGAAGCGGGTGTACGACCTGGCCGAGCGCGCCATCCCGGACGCGCTGCTGCACGACGAGCTGGACGACACCGAGTGCGTGCGCCGTCTGGTCCGGCTCGCCGGTGAGTCCCTCGGCGTCGGCACGCGCGCGGACATCGCCGACTACCACCGCCTCAAGGGCGAGCAGGTCGACGCGGTGATCGCCGACTCGGGTCTGGTGCCGGTCGAGGTGGAGGGCTGGTCCAAGCCGGCCTGGGCGGACCCGGCTGCCCTCGCCGCACCGCCGCGCGGCCGGCACCGCACGACGCTGCTGTCCCCGTTCGACTCCCTGATCTGGGAGCGGGCGCGCACGGAGCGGATCTTCGGCTTCAGCCATCGTCTGGAGGCCTACGTCCCCAAGCCGAAGCGGGTCCACGGCTACTTCGCGATGCCGGTGCTGGCCGGCGGCCGCCTGGTCGGCCGCGTCGACCCGGCCCGCGAGGGCCACACGCTGGTGGCCAGGCAGGTCACCCTGGACGGCCCGAAGGCGGTCCAGGCGGTGGCGCAGGCCCTGACAGAGGCGGCGACCTGGGTGGACTGCACAGACGTCCGTGTGGAACGCGTGGACGCGCCCGAACTCCGCGAGCCCCTCACCAGGGAACTCGCCCTCCTGCTCGGCTAGGGCCTAGCGGATCTCGAGGATCTTCTCCCGCATCGCGTAGACCACCGCCTCCATCCTGGAGTGCAGCTGCAGCTTCTCCAGGATGTTGCGGACGTGGTTCTTCACGGTGTTCTCGGAGATGAACAGCTCCTTGGCGATGTCCCGGTTGTTCATGCCCGTGGCGACGAGCTTGAGGACCTCCAGCTCGCGGTCGGTCAGCCGGGGCGCGGGCACCAGCCGGCGCTCGTCGGTGCGCTGGATCATCGACTTGAACTCGGTGAGGAGCTTCGACGCCATGGAGGGGCTGATCTGCGACTGCCCGTCGGCCACGGCGCGGATGGCGGTGGCCACCTCGTCGGTGGAGATCTCCTTGAGCAGGTATCCGGTCGCGCCCGCCTTGATGGCGTCGTAGAGGTCGGCCTCTTCGTCGCTGATCGTCAGCATGATGATCTTCGCGCTGGGGGCGACCTCCTTGATGGAGGTGCAGGCCTCGATCCCGCCGCGCTTGGGCATCCGCACGTCCATCAGCACGATGTCGGGCAGCAGGTCCGCGGCCTTGTCCACCGCCTCCGCGCCGTCGCCCGCCTCGCCGACGACCTGGATGTCCTCCTCGGCCGCGAGCACGATCTCCAGGCCGCGGCGGAAGAGGGCGTGATCGTCCACGACCAGGACTCTGATCGGCTCCTGACGCGAAGAGCCCGTGTCCGGACTCACGCCGATGACACCGTCGCCGTCGTCGGCGTCCCGCATCGGTCCGAAGGTGTCCGCCATCGTTCCTCCCCCTGAGGCTGTGGCCTGTGGTCCTGTGCCATCGCCAACCCAAGGCAGCGGCCCACCGGTTGGGCCGGTACGGTCATGATTCCATGCCCGGACGACACGCAGGTGACGTGCGGGGCGCGAAGTGGTCGCACACCGGTGCCCCTGGGGGCGCACACGCGCTTCCAGGGGCACGGGCTCAGCTTCGGCCGGGCGGTCAGCCGCCCAGCGTGCCCCCTGCCGCCGGGGGCTGCGCCTCAGTGACCATCGGGTCCGTGCTGAGGTGGATGACGCCGTAGTCGTAGGCGTGTCGCCGGTAGACGACGCTCGGCTCCTTGGTCTCGGAGTCGACGAACAGGTAGAAGTCGTGGCCGACCAGTTCCATCTCGTAGAGGGCCTGGTCGAGGCTCATCGGGGAGGCGACGTGGGTCTTCTCGCGGACGATCAGGGGCCCTTCGCCCTTGACCTCCAGCGAGCCGATCTTCTTGGTCGGCACTCCGTCCGTCTCCTCTTCGTGGACGGGTAGGCCGTTGCCGTTGAGCGTCGCCGCGCCCGGGACGTGGTCGGGAACCTCGGCCGCCGAGATCCGTCGTGCGCCGCGTCGCGAGAAACGCTTGTCGTGCTGCTTGCGCAGCCGGGCGTCCAGCTTCTCGGCCGCCAGGTCGAGTGCCGCGTACGGATCGCTGGCCGCCGCCTCCGCCCGGATCACCGGACCGCGGGAGCGGAGCGTGATCTCCACTCGGTCACAGCGGTCGGCCTGACGCGGGTTGGGCTCCTTGGACACCTCGACGTCGAGGCTGATCACCTTGGCATCGAGCCTCTGGATCTTCTCCAGCTTCAGCTTCTCGGCCACGTGCTTGCGGAACCGCTCGGGCACCTCGGTCTTGCGGCCTTTGACGACGATGTCCACGCAGAACTCCGTTCCCGGATCGCTCCGCTCCATCGGCGGAGCATCTCCCTTTTGCACCAGGTCCCGGTGAGCCCCGGGACCTCGGACTCGGTGACTTCCACCTCCTCCTCCCCCATGGGCAAGATCTCCACCCCACCGGCGCGGGTGATAGCGGAAAACCCGCAGCACGGCATTCGGATATGCGAGGCGTGGCCTGCACCTTTCCTCACAACCGAACATATCTCGCCCGGACGGATGTCGTCACCCTCTACTGCCGCGTACCTCCGTTCAGGTGAATTGAAGCACTCGCTACCTGCAACGATGCAAGTCAGCGCTCAGTTCCTGTTTATTTCGAAAGAATCCCGCGGAGCGCCGATCACAGCGGCTCGAAGCGGCTCTCCTATGGCGTTCGGCACCGCCTTTTCAGGTGCACCATGCACCGAGTTCCCCCTCTCCGGTCGTGCACCGCTCGGTCGTTCCCCCCTTCCTTCCCGACTTGCGGCCGTGTACACGGCCGATACGCCATCACGGCGGGATACCGCCGCCTCCCGCAGGGCCCGTGCCGCCTCCGCGAGGCTCGCGCCCGTCGTGATCAGGTCGTCGACGACCACGACCCGGCCACCGGCGAGCAGACGAGCCCCGCCCGCCGTCACCTCCAGCGCACCCGCGAGGTTCGCCAGGCGCCCGCGGGCGTCGAGCCCCGCCTGGTCCGCCACGGACCGCCGCTGCCGCAGCACGGCGGCCACCCGGACCGGCGTGCCGGTGCGCCGCAGCTCCCCGGCCGCCGCGAGCGCCATCCGCCGCACCGGATCGTGCCCGCGCGCCCGCACGGCCCACCGGGCGGAGGGCACGGGAACGAGCAGCACGGTCCCGGCCACACGCCGTACCGCCGACACGTCACCGGACCCGTCGGGCCCGAGGCCCGCGCGCACGGCCCCCGCCAGGGCCGTGCCCAGTGCTGCCGCGAGCGGCAGCGCGCCGCGCTCCTTGTGGGCGAGGAGAAGGGCCCGCACCTCCCCCGCGTACGGAGCCGCCGCGTGCACCACCGGCAGCCCGGGCGGCTCCGGCGTGGGCCGCACCCGGCGCGGCACGGCTCCGCCCAGAGCTGCACGGCACCGCGGACACAGGTCCGTACGAGGTGCGCCGCAGCCCGCGCATTCGGCCGGCAGCACCAGGTCGGTGAGGTCGTGCCACCAGCCCCGCATGCCCACCACTGTGCCGACGCCCGGCACCACCTGCCACCCCTGTGGAAAACGCCCTGTGGACAGCGCGGAGCCACACCCGCCGCTCATCACCCGCACGAGTGAGGGCCGTACGGCCATCCGCCCGGGCGTGGACCCCCGGCCACCACAACCGTCGGCGCGATGACGGCCTCAGCCCGGATAGATCGGCGCCGTCCCGTCCTTGTCGACCTTCTGCCACTGCGCCCCGGACGGCAGTCGAACGATCCCGTCCTCCGAATAGGCCACCAGCGGGACCCGCTCGTCCTCGGACGCGGCGATCGCCTTCACGCCCGACAGCGCCGCGGGCGCCGGACCGTCCAGAGTGGAGCCGTCGACCTGGACGTACCGCATCTGGTGCACGCCCCCCTGCTCGAGGCCGACCACGACCAGCCGGCTGTCCCCCGCCCAGGACATGGCGGTGACCTGCTCCAGATCGGGGGCGGCCGGGCGCGGCTCGACGACTCCGGGACGCTCCCCCGACTTGTCGTCGCGCTCGATCCGGCCGATGAGCAGGGACTGCCTGCCGTCCTTCTCCACGACCAGCGCCACCCGCACCCCGTCGGCCGCCACCCGCACGTCCCGGATGCGTCCGGGCAGGTCCGGGATGGTGACCCGCACCGGCTTGCCGCCGCCCTGCTCCAGGACGTACAGCTTCGGATCACGAGGATCACGGTCGGCCACCCACAGGTCGCCGTGGGCGTCCCAGCTCGGAGTGGTCAGCCGGTCGGTCTCGGTCGCCCCCTGGCTGCTGACCACCGGGTCCCCGACCGACGCGTCCGACGCCAGCGAGGTGACGTAAAGCGCCTTGCCGTCGGCGCCGACGCCGGCCACGGTGTGCTCGTCCCGCGAGACGGCCACCGACTGCAGCAGCTTGGCGCCCTCGCCCAGCGGGCCCGGCACCGGAATGGCGCTGGTCCCCGGGCTCCCGGTCGGCAACCGCACGAGCCGGTGCTTGCCGTCGAGGAAGTACAGGTAGTCGGGTCGCTGGGCCGAGGCGTGCCAGGCGGCGGTGTCGGCACGCTCCCCGGGCAGGTCGCACAGCCGGTGCCCGCCGGGCCCCAGCAGCTCGACCGACTCCAGCGTCGGCGTCAGGTTCCGCAGCGTGAACAGCAACTGGGTCGCCATCTCCATGCACTTGGTCGACCCCGCCCGGGCGACCTTGGCGTTCAACGGCACCGTCAGCCGGTTCTGGTCGTCCGGCGCCAGCCCCGACACGCCCTTCTGCAGGGCCGTACCGGTCGGGAAGCTGGACCTGACCACCGGCCTGAGCCACCTCGTGGGGCCGCTCAGCAGCGACCGCACCACCTGGGTCATCGGGTCCACCTTGCTGCGGACGAACACCGGGTCGGCGACCGCCACCGGCTGCCCGGTCGCCCCGACCGCCGTGCCGGAGGCGAAGTAGTACTTGTTGACGGACGTGTAGTTGCGCTGGAAGTCCGACTGGCCCATGACGACGCCCGGGGGCAGCGCGTCGATGCGCCACTGCCCGGACTTGGCGTCCTTCGTGAGGTGCACCTTCTTGCGGTAGTCCCCGTCGGCCGGCGCGTACGCCTGCTGTGCGTCGACGGTGGCCACTTTGCTGCCCGTCAGGGTGAAGGTGAGGCTGTCGGACGTGGCCTGGCCTCCCGGCTGGTTGCCGGTCACGACGCTCGGCCCGTTCGCGAGCACGGTCGCCGACTCCTCCGGCCGCCAGCGGCGCGCGGCGTCGGCGGTCAGGTACTTGCGCGCGGTGTCGTACTGAGGATCGTCGCTGGTCAGGGCCTCCAGGAAGCCCTGCATGATCTCGGGCGCCTGGGCGTCCTCGGCGGGCGGCATGGCGAACACGCGCACCCCGGTGTCCTGCCGGGGCGTGGACTCGACGTCCCGCAGATCGCCGCTGTCGGGCATCGAGGCGCACCCCGCCAGCAGAACGACCCCCAGGGCCGAGTAGGCCACCGCGCGTCCCAGCGTGCGCCGGACGCCCCCCTCGCGGTCAGCGCCCACGAAATGCCTCCCCTGACTCGGTCGAGTCCTCGCTTCCGGCCGTCTCGGAACGGCCCGTGCGCGGGTCGGGTGCCGGACCGGCCGCGCTCCTGTCGTCGGGGCGCCGTGCGGCGCCGGACGGCCGCGGAACGACGCGCGCGCCGTTGCCGTTGCCGGGCAGTGCCGTCGGGTCGGCGGCGGGGCTGACGGAGGCCAGACGCGGGGAACGCGCGGGCAGCGGCGACACCTGGCCACTGCCCGGCTGCACCGGAACGGTCGCCCGCTTCTCCTCGCCGCCACGGGGCAGGCCGGCGTCGTCGAGTCCGCGGTTGCGCCGCGAGTCCTTGGGCTCCAGCGGTATCGGCGAGCCGCGCAGCGGTTCGTCCGCGGTCCGCGGCAGCGTCAGCCGGAACTGCGAGCCGCCGCCCGGCTCGCCCCAGGCCTGCAGCCAGCCACCGTGCAGCCGGGCGTCCTCCAGGGCGATCGAAAGCCCGAGGCCCGTACCGCCGGTGGTACGCGCGCGTGCCGGGTCGGCCCGCCAGAAGCGGCTGAAGACACGGGTCGCCTCGCCGGGCTTGAGCCCGACGCCGTAGTCCCGCACCGCGACGGCGACCGCGCCGCCCGCGGCGGCGAGCTTGACGATGACGTCCTTGCCCTCGCCGTGCTCGACGGCGTTGACGACGAGATTGCGCAGGACGCGCTCCACACGCCGGGCGTCGGCCTCGGCGACGACGGGCTGCTGGTCGCCGACGACACGTATGCGGGTGCCCTTGCGCTCGGCGAGCGGCTCGGCACCGCCGACCACCCGCCGCACGACCTCCCTGAGGTCTATCGGCTCGGCCTCCAGCGCCGCGGCGCCCGCGTCGAAGCGGCTGATCTCCAGCAGGTCCGCGAGCAGCGACTCGAACCGGTCCAGCTGGTCGGCGAGCAGCTCGGCCGACCGGGCGGTCACCGGATCGAAGTCCTCGCGGGCCTCGTGGATGACGTCGGCCGCCATCCGCACGGTGGTCAGCGGGGTGCGCAGCTCGTGCGAGACGTCGGAGACGAACCGCCGCTGCATCCGCGACAGGTCCTCCAGCTGCTGGATCTTCAGCTGGAGGTTCTGCGCCATCTTGTTGAAGGCCTCGCCCAGACGCGCGATGTCGTCCTCGCCGGTGACCTTCATCCGCTCCTGCAGGACCCCCGCGGACAGCCGTTCCGCGATCCCGGCCGCCATCCGCACCGGCGTGACGACCTGCCGCACCACCAGCCAGGCGATCGCGCCCAGGAGTACGACGACGAAGAGCCCGGCGGTCGCCAGCGTGCCCTTGACCAGGCTGAGGGACTTCTCCTCCTGGGTGAGCGGGAAGAGGTAGTACAGCTCGTACGGGTGGCTGTTGGGGTCGTTGACCTGCTTGCCGATGACCAGCGCCGGCTGGGACTCCTTGCCGGTGGAATAGACGATCCGCGTGTAGCTCTGGGCGGCCGTCGTACTGCTGTTGATCCGGTCCCGCAGGGCCGCGGGCACACTGGAGGAAGGGTCGACCTTTCCTGAGCCGCGGGGGCTGCGCCCGCCGCCGCTGTCGTCGCCCACGGGCAGGGTCACGACGTCGAAGGCGCCGGCGCCACCGCTGGAGAGCGACTCCACGAGGTCACTCATCCACGGGATGACGTTCTGCGACGGCCGCCCGTCGGCGTCGGCGGTGCCGTCACCGGTGCCGGTACCCGTACCGGCGGCAGCCTCGTCGGCCTTCTGCTTGGCCACCGCGAACCCACCGGTGGCCTGGCTCTGCGACGCCTTCACCTTCGCGTCCAGCAGGCCGTTGCGCACCTGCCCGATCACTACGAAACCCAGCAGCAGGACGACGCCCAGCGACATCAGCAGGGTCGTGGCGACGACCCTCAGCTGGATGTTGCGCCGCCACAGCCGCATGACGGGCAGCAGCGGACGCCGCACCCAGCGCATGAACAGCCGGACGACCGGGCTGCCCTGGACTCCTCCCTGCAGCAGCCCGCCCTCGAAGAGGCGTCCCCAGCGCGAACCCGCCGCCTTCCGGCCGACAGACCGCCCCGGACTCGCCCCGGACCGGCCGGGAGCCGAAGCGGCGCTGTCCCCGGACACGTCAGCTCGGTCCGGCCTTGTAACCGACACCACGTACGGTCACCACGATCTCCGGCCGCTCCGGGTCCTTCTCGACCTTGGAGCGCAGCCGCTGGACGTGCACGTTGACCAGGCGGGTGTCGGCGGCGTGCCGGTAGCCCCACACCTGCTCGAGCAGCACCTCGCGGGTGAACACCTGCCACGGCTTGCGGGCCAGCGCGACCAGCAGGTCGAACTCCAGCGGGGTCAGGGCGATCGACTGCCCGTCCCGCTTCACCGAGTGCCCGGCCACGTCGATCACCAGGTCACCGATGGTGAGCTGTTCCGGCGCCGGCTCCTCGGACCTCCTGAGCCGCGCCCGGATCCGGGCCACCAGCTCCTTCGGCTTGAACGGCTTCACGATGTAGTCGTCTGCGCCCGACTCCAGGCCCACCACGACGTCGACGGTGTCGCTCTTGGCCGTGAGCATTACGATCGGCACCCCGGACTCCGCCCTGATCAGGCGGCACACCTCGATGCCGTCCCGGCCGGGCAGCATCAGGTCGAGCAGCACCAGGTCGGGCTTGGTCTCACGGAAAGCGGCCAGCGCCTTGTCGCCGTCGGACACGAAAGACGGCTCAAAACCTTCACCACGCAGCACGATGCCGAGCATCTCGGCCAGTGCGGTGTCGTCGTCGACGACAAGGACTCGTCCCTTCATAAACGACATCATCCCATTCTCGTAACGACGACAGAGGCGCAGGTGAGGCAGGTCACTGGCCTGTGACGATAGTCGTACGGAGCCGTCACTGTCTGCCCCCGGACCCGGCCCGGGCGGTCGCACCCGCCGACACGGCCCCTTCCTCCGCGCCTCAGCGCGAGGAGAGGGGCCGTGTTCGCCGACGGACGCGGCATCGCCGCATCAGCTGGGCGCCGTCCGGCGGGTGCCGGCGGACAGCTCCGCGAGAGCCTCGGCGGTCACCGGCGAAACGGCACCCTCCTCGGTCACGATCGCCGTCACCAGCTCGGGCGGCGTCACGTCGAACGCCGGGTTGTACGCCTGGGTCCCCAGCGGTGCCACCGGAATCCCGCCGCCCGGCCCCGTCGTCGGCACCTGGGGAGCCGGAATCTCGGTCACCTCGAACCCGGGGCGCTGCTCGACCTCGATGGACGCCCCGTCCGGAGTCCCGGGATCCACCGTCGTCAGCGGTGCCACCACGATGAACGGCACATGGTGGTACCGCGCGAGCACCGCGAGCGGATAGCTCCCCACCTTGTTCGCCACCGAGCCGTCGGCCGCTATCCGGTCCGCGCCGATCAGCACCGCGTCGACCTCTCCAGCCGCGAACAGCGAGCCGGCCGCGTTGTCGGTGAGCAAGGTGTACGCCATACCGTGGCGGGCCGCCTCGTACGACGTCAGCCGAGCGCCCTGCAGCAGCGGACGCGTCTCGTCCACCCAGAGCCGCCGCAACTGGCCCATCCGGTGCGCGGCGAGTGCCACCGCGAACGCCGTGCCCTCCCCGCCCGACACCAGCGATCCGGAGTTGCAGTGGGTCAGGATCCGGTGCCCGCCCCCCGGCAGCAGCTCGTCCAGCAGCGCCAGGCCATGAGCGGCCATCCGTGCGCTGGCCTCGGCATCCTCCCGGTGCAGCGTCCGTGCCGCGGCCAGCGCCGCCGTCGCCGCCGCGGTCGGATCGCCGGTCCTGGCGAACGCCACCCCGTAGGCGGCCTCGGCCCTGCGCACTCCGACGGACAGGTTCACCGCGGTGGGCCGGGCACCCTCGAGCGCCCGGGCGGCCTCCTCCACGTCGAAGCCCCGCGCGGCGGCGAGCGCGACGCCGTACGCCCCCGCGATGCCGAGCACCGGTGCCCCGCGGACGGCGAGCGACCGGATCGCCTCCACCAGCGCAGGCGCGTCCGTGCACACCAGCTCGACCTCCTCGGCCGGGAGCCTCGTCTGGTCGAGAAGGACCAGTACGGGACCTTCGGGTGGTTCCTCCCATCGGAGCACAGGTATCTCGGTCGGCCGCTTGTCCTCGCCGGGTTGCGCGTACTGATCAGCCATGCGGTCAGTCTGCCCCGGATCCCGCGGACAATTGAAGGAGTCCAGCCCCTACCGCGCCCGGTCACATGGTCACCACCCCATGGCACGATGTCTGCCAACCTGCCACCGCGACCGCGGACGGGCATCGTGAAGGAGCTTCGATGACTGACACTCCGGGCTGGGCCTCGCCCGGATCCGACCCGTCGTCCGACGGGCGGGAACCCGGCGCGTCCGGCCCCGCCGAGCCCACTGACCGTCCCGCCCCCGCCGAACCGGCCGCGCAGCCCGGAACGGACCCTCAGGGCCCGGGCCCGAAGTGGTCCAACGAGCAGCCGCCACCCGGCCAGTGGTCCGCTCCCACGGGTCCCCCGAGCCCCGGACAGGCCCCACCGCCCCCACCGCCCGGTCCGGGCTGGGGCGGCGGACAACCCGGCGGACCCGGCGGCTACGGCGGCACTCCCGGCGGTTACGGCACCCCTGGCGGTTACGGCACTCCCGGCTACGGCACCCCCGGCGGCCACGGAGCCTGGGGCGGCGGCTGGGGCGGTCCCCCGCCCGCCGCCAAGCCCGGCGTCATCCCGCTGCGGCCGCTCGGCGTCGGCGAGATCCTCGACGGCGCCGTCTCCACCATGCGCACCTACTGGCGCACGGTCCTCGGCATCTCCCTGACCGTCGCGGTCCTCACCGAGCTCAGCGTGCTCCTCCTGCAGGGCTTCATCCTGAAGGACACCGCGACCACCAGCGCCCTCAACGACCCCAGCGCCTCGGCCGACGAGGTACTCCGGGCCTTCGGGGCGGTCATGGCGGGCGCCGGTGTCGTGGCCGTGGTCACCGTCGTGGGCACCATAGTCGCCACCGCCCTGCTCACGACCGTCACCAGCCGCGCCGTGCTCGGCAGGCCGGTCAGCGCGGGCGAGGCCTGGCGGGACGCCCGCCCGCAGGTACCGAAACTGTTCGGTCTGCTCTTTCTGCTGGGCCTCATCTCCGTCGGCGTGATGCTCTGCGGCGCGCTTCCCGGCACCATCGTCGCCATCGCCGGCGGGAGCGAGGGAGCCGGCATCGCGCTGCTCGTCCTCGGCCTCCTCGCCGCCCTCGTCGTCATGGCGTGGCTGACGGTCCGCTTCTCGCTGGCCTCCCCCGCACTGATGCTGGAACGGCAGAGCATCGTGAAGTCCATGAGCCGCTCCACGAAGCTGGTACGCGGCTCCTGGTGGCGCGTCCTCGGCATCCAGCTGCTCGCCGGGATCATCTCCAACATCGTCTCGTCGCTCGTCGTGATCCCCTTCGCCCTCATCGCGGGCGCCGTCAGCGGCGACGGCACGGCGGGTTTCCTGGCCACCGACGCCCAGAACACCGGCTGGACCTTCCTGATCATCAGCGGCATCGGCTCGGTGATCGGCTCCATGATCACGCTCCCGATCAACGCGGGCGTCACCGTGCTCCTGTACATCGACCAGCGCATCCGCCGCGAGGCCCTCGACCTCGAACTGGCCCGCGCCGCCGGTGTCCAGACCCACGCCACCACCGCCCCCGGCCCCGTCCCGGGGAGCTGATGCGGTGAGCCTGACGGGGGGAGTTCTCGCGGCGGCACCGGCCCTGCCGGGCACCGCCGGATCGGCCGTACACGGCCTCCTGGGCGCGGCCCACACGACCGTCCTCGCGATCGGCGGCTCGGGCGACGGGCCGCCGGTGACCATTCCGCGCGGTCCCGCACGGGAGGCGGCACGCCGCGAACTGTCCAAGCGGATGTACCACGAGAACGACCCCAGCCTGCTCCAGCGCGCCCTGAACGCCTTCTGGAACTGGCTCGACCGGCTGCTCAACTCCGCCGCCTCGGCGACACCGGGCGGCACGTTCGGGCTGCTCGTCGTCGTCCTGTTCGTCGTCGCCGTCCTGGCCGCCCTGTGGTGGCGCCTGGGCGCTCCGCGTCGCGAACCGGTCTCCGCCCCGGCCCTGTTCGACGACCGCCCCCGCAGCGCCGCCGAACATCGCGCGGCCAGCGAGGCACATGCCGCCCAGGGCCACTGGAACCAGGCCGTCCAGGAACGCATGCGGGCCATCGTCCGCTCCCTGGAGGAGCGGACCCTGCTCGACTCCCGGCCCGGCCGCACCGCCGACGAAGCGGCCGCCGAGGCCGGCCGCAGCCTCCCCTCGCACACGGACCGACTGCGCGCCGCCGCCGGCGAATTCGACGACGTCACATACGGCGGGCGCAGGGCGAGCCAGCAGTCGTACCTGCGCATCGCCGAACTCGACCGCGACCTGGAGCGCACCCGGCCGGTACTCACGAACAGCTTCACCGGCGCGGACCACAACGCCCGCCAGGGGGCCGCCGAATGACCACCGAGGTCACGCTGCCGACCACCTCCACCGCGCCCACCACCCGCCAGGTCTGGACCCGCACGCGAGGCATCGCACTCGCCGTCGTGCTGATCCTGGTCGCGGCCGTCGCGATGGCCGCCGCCCGCTCCCAGACCCGGCACGGCGAACTCGACCCGCGCTCCGCGGACCCCTACGGCAGCCGTGCCGTCGCCGAACTCCTCGCCGACCGGGGCGTCTCCACGCGCGTCGTCACCACGCTCGGCGCGGCACGCGCCGCCGCCGGCCCGGACACCACTCTCGTCGTAGCCGTCCCCGACCTGCTGACCCACCGTCAGCAGACCGTGCTGCACTCCGCGACGGCGCACTCCGGCGGACGCACCGTCCTCGTCGCCGCCGGCAGCTGGTCCGTCGAGCGACTCGCCCCCGGGGTCACCGCGGACCCCGCCACCAGCTCCGACTCGACGCTCGATCCCGGCTGCACCCTGCCCGAAGCCCGGCGCGCGGGCAGCGCCGACACCGGCGGCATCCGCTACACCACCACCCACCTCGACGCCGACTCCTGCTACCCGAGCCAGCGCCTCGCCACCCTGCTCCGCCTCCCGGCGACCTCCGGGAGCGGCGACACCGTCGTGCTCGGCGCGCCCGACATCCTCTACAACAAGCGACTCGACAAGCAGGGCAACGCCTCGCTCGCCCTTCAACTCCTCGGCTCCCGCCCCCATCTGGTCTGGTATCTCCCCTCGCTCGCCGACACTTCCGCCACCGGCAACGGCGAACAGAAGAGCTTCCTCGACCTGCTCCCCTCGGGCTGGCTCTGGGGCACCCTGCAGCTGTTCATCGCCGCGGCCCTCGCCGCCTTCTGGCGGGCACGCCGCTTCGGCCCCCTCGTGCCCGAAAAACTCCCCGTCGCGATCCGCGCCTCCGAAACCGTCGAAGGCCGCGCCCGCCTCTACCGCAAGGCCAACGCCCGCGACCGCGCGGCCACCGCTCTTCGCTCCACCACCCGCACGCGCCTCGCCCCCCTCGTCGGCGTCCCCGTCGCCCAGGCGCACTCGCCCGAAGCCCTGCTCCCCGCCCTGTCCGCCCACCTCCACGGCGACGGACAGGCCCTGCACTCCCTCCTCTTCGGACCGCCGCCCGGCGACGACGCCGCGCTCATCGCACTCACCGACCAACTCGACGCCCTCGAAAGAGAGGTACGCCGTCCATGATGGACCCGACCACTGACAACGCCGGGAACACCGGGGACGCGGGCAGCGCCCGAGCCTCCCTGGAAGCCCTGCGCGCCGAGATCGCCAAAGCCGTGGTCGGCCAGGACCCCGCCGTGACCGGCCTCGTCGTCGCCCTCCTGTGCCGCGGACACGTCCTCCTCGAGGGCGTCCCCGGAGTCGCCAAGACGCTGCTCGTCCGCGCACTGGCCTCCACGCTCGAACTCGACACCAAGCGCGTCCAGTTCACGCCCGACCTGATGCCGAGCGACGTCACCGGCTCACTCGTCTACGACACCCGCACCGCCGAGTTCTCCTTCCAGCCCGGCCCGGTCTTCACCAATCTGCTCCTCGCGGACGAGATCAACCGCACCCCGCCCAAGACCCAGTCATCTCTCCTGGAAGCCATGGAGGAACGCCAGGTCACGGTCGACGGCACCCCGCGCCCCCTCCCGGACCCGTTCCTGGTCGCCGCGACCCAGAACCCCGTCGAGTACGAGGGCACCTACCCTCTCCCCGAGGCCCAACTGGACCGGTTCCTGCTCAAGCTGACGATCCCTCTGCCCTCACGCCAGGACGAGATCGACGTCCTCACCCGCCACGCCTCGGGCTTCAACCCGCGCGACCTGCACGCCGCAGGCCTACGCCCGGTCGCCGGCCCGGCCGACCTCGAGGCGGCCCGCGCGGCAGTCGCCAAGACGACCGTCTCCCCCGAGATCACGGCCTACGTCGTGGACATCTGCCGCGCCACCCGCGAGTCGCCCTCCCTCACCCTCGGCGTCTCCCCGCGTGGTGCCACCGCCCTCCTCGCCACCTCGCGCGCCTGGGCCTGGCTGACGGGCCGCGACTACGTCATCCCCGACGACGTGAAGGCCCTCGCCCTGCCCACCCTGCGCCACCGCGTCCAGCTGCGCCCCGAGGCCGAGATGGAGGGCGTCACCGCCGACTCCGTCATCAACGCGATCCTCGCCCACGTCCCGGTCCCCCGCTGATGGCGCTCACCGGACGCGCCGCCCTCGTCGCGGCCCTCGGCTCCATCCCCGTCGGCATCCTGGAACCCGGCTGGACGGGCATCCTCGCGGTCAACGGCCCGCTCGCCCTGGCCTGCGCCTGCGACTTCGCACTCGCGGCACCCGTACGACGTCTCGTCCTGTCCCGCTCCGGCGACACCTCCGCACGCCTCGGCGAGACCGCCGACGTCACACTCACGATCACGAATCCGTCCAGGCGCCTGCTGCGGGCCCGCCTACGGGACGCATGGCAGCCCAGCAGCTGGCAGCCCGGCACCGAGATCGAGGGCTCCCGGCACCGCGTCACCGTCCCGGCCGCCGAACGCCGACGCGTCACGACCCGGCTGCGCCCCACCCGCCGCGGTGACCGCCAGGCCGACCGCGTGACAATCCGGTCCTACGGTCCGCTCGGCCTCTTCTCCCGCCAGGGTGCCCACAAGGTGCCCTGGACGGTACGGGTCCTGCCCCCGTTCACCAGCCGCAAGCACCTGCCGTCCAGACTCGCCCGGCTGCGCGAACTGGACGGACGCACCAGCGTGCTGACCCGCGGTGAGGGCACCGAGTTCGACAGCCTGCGCGAGTACGTCCCCGGCGACGACACCCGTTCCATCGACTGGCGCGCGACCGCCCGCCAGTCCACGGTGGCCGTCCGCACCTGGCGACCCGAGCGCGACCGCCACATCCTGCTGGTCCTCGACACCGGACGAACCTCGGCCGGCCGCGTCGGCGACGTGCCACGCCTCGACGCCTCCCTGGACGCGGCCCTGCTCCTCGCGGCGCTCGCCTCCCGCGCCGGCGACCGCGTGGATCTGCTCGCCTACGACCGCCGGGTACGTGCCCTCGTCCAGGGCCGCTCCGCCGGCGATGTCCTGCCGTCCTTGGTCAACGCGATGGCCACGCTCGAACCGGAGCTCGTGGAGACCGACGCCCGTGGCCTCACGGCGACGGCTCTCCGTACCGCTCCTCGACGATCCCTGATCGTGCTGCTCACGACGCTCGACGCGGCGCCCGTCGAGCAGGGCCTCCTGCCCGTGCTGCCGCAGCTCACCCAGCGCCACACGGTGCTCGTCGCCTCGGTGGCCGACCCGCACGTCGCCCAGATGGCGAAAGCCAGGGGGAACGCGGACTCGGTGTACGAGGCCGCCGCGGCGGCACAGGCCCAGAGTGAACGCCAGCGCACGGCGGAACAGCTCCGCCGCCATGGGGTGACGGTTGTCGACGCGACACCGGACGACCTGGCCCCGGCTCTGGCGGATGCGTACCTCGCTCTGAAGGCAGCCGGCCGACTCTGATCCGCCGCTGCCACCCCCTCGGGGGGAAAAGCTCCAGAACGCAGAAAACCCCCGCATCTTTCGATGCGGGGGTTTTCCCAAAGATTGTTCGGCGGCGTCCTACTCTCCCACAGGGTCCCCCCTGCAGTACCATCGGCGCTGTGAGGCTTAGCTTCCGGGTTCGGAATGTAACCGGGCGTTTCCCTCACGCTATGACCACCGAAACACTATGAAACTCTCAACCGAAACGCCCCGAAAGGCGACGTGGTCGTGGTTTCAGAACCAACACAGTGAACGCGAGCGTCTGAGGACAAGCCCTCGGCCTATTAGTACCAGTCAACTCCACCCGTTACCGGGCTTCCATATCTGGCCTATCAACCCAGTCGTCTACTGGGAGCCTTACCCTCTCAAGGAGGTGGGAATACTCATCTCGAAGCAGGCTTCCCGCTTAGATGCTTTCAGCGGTTATCCCTCCCGAACGTAGCCAACCAGCCATGCCCTTGGCAGAACAACTGGCAC